>CANQBN010000050.1 GCA_947588855.1 uncultured Lachnospiraceae bacterium | reverse complement strand
TACCTGATGGGACGGACAGAAACAAAAAATCACCCAAACACAGCCCTGCATGAGCTGCATTTGAGTGATGACATGATTGACGTATTAAAAAGTGGCAAGTTAAATAACCGGCTGCTCTGCGAGATGGTAACACATGAGAATTTTCGCCGGTTCCTTGTGGACGCGGAGATTTACATAGACCGCATATGGCGAATCGTTGCTCCCATGTTTTAGCGGGCACTACTCAGGGAGTCGCAAATAATTCCGGCTTACCGCAAAACGCAGGCTGTTTTTCCATGGAAAATGGGTCCCTGCACCACAGCTTCGCCGCCAGCGCAGGGGAAAGATCAAAACGCCTATCATTTACAAGGGTAAGAACCATGATGCTTGTCAACAATCGGGAGATCCGGTCAAAGGAAGATATTATCTGGGTCAAGTTGTATTTCTCCAGATGGCGCATCGAGGAATAATTTCGCTACAAAAAGCAGACATTCCGGTTTGAAGATTTCCGGGTGCAGAATCTTGTTTCCATCAATGCATTGAATTTTTATATCACTTTGTGCATGGCATTTTTGGCCCACATCTCCATGAGGCCGGCAACGAATGCCTTAAAAGTCGTCATCCTGCGGAAAGCGGTCCCGATAAGAGAAAAGGGGCATTTCTGCTATTATCGGCTGGCAAAAGGTATCTCGGGTATCCTCTTGTATGCCAAAGAGGGTATCAGACGCTGGTTCAGGACAAAACGGCCTGTATTTCGTCAGCTCTGCCTTAAGCTGGTCATCTGAATAGAGAAACAGAATATTTTTATCTAAACCCGGTTCCGGCGAGGTTTATTAAGGTGCCTCAATTTCCCTTTTTCATATCTGATCGTTCTAAAAAATGGCGATAAGACATCCTTAAGGATTATCCTTCTAATCCCGATTGCAAAATACGGAAACTCAACCTTTGCCCTTGGGAAGCACTTAATAATAGCGTTTCGCAATATCCACAAATTCCTGCGCATAGCGGGAAAGCTCCGTATTTTTCCGGTAGCCGACGATCAGATTCATCATGATAACCGGTTCTCCGATTGATAAAATATAAGGTTTTTCCCCGAAACACAATTCCTTAGGATATTTCTCGGAAGAAAACGCCATGCCATACCCCTTCGCCGACAACTGTATCGTCGTCATCAGATTTCGGATTTTCAGAGAAACTCTGGGCGTAAATCCGGCCTGCCGGAAAAGCTGGGCCGCTATCTGCGTCGTCCTCTGCTCCGGATAATTGATAATAAATTTCTGCTCACGACACAATTTCAGATCCAGCCATGGATATTTGCAGCCCGGTTTATTCACGGCGTAAGAAATGATGGGATCATCCTTCGACGTTGTCAACACAATCTCTTCTTCACTGATAAGCTGATAATCAATGTTATCACTGTCAATCGGGCAATTAAAAAATGCAATATCCAACTGTCCCAGACGAATCAGCGCATCCAGCATGCTGGCGTCTTCTTCATAACACTGCACTTCCACATTCGGATATCTCCTGCTGAATTCGGGGAGAACCGCCGGCAGAAGTGATATTCCGCGCAATGTTGGGAATCCTACACTCAGACGGCCCCGCTCTTCATGAAACAGCCGCTCGATCTCCTCTGAAAAATGCTTATGGCTTAACAGCACTTCACCGCCTTTTGTCATAAACTGTTCTCCAAACCAGGTAAGGACCAGTTTCTTTCCTATCCGCTCAAAAAGAGGCTCACCCAGCCGGTTTTCCAGATTCTTCAGATAACCGCTTAAAGCCGGCTGCGTGATGTACAGTTCCTCCGCTGCTTTGGAAATCCCGCCGTGCTTTGCTATAGCAGAAACATACTTCAGATCCTTGATTTCAATAAAGTCCATGGCTTTCCTCCAATCATAAGTCTAACCTATGATTATGATAAGAATAAACGTTTTGTATTAATTATCTCGACACATTATACTATATTTATCACAAAAAAGATACAAATTTTAAGGAGGTATTTGTAATGGAAAAGATTTTTAGCTCATTAGACCGTCATCCTGTATGGGGCTACAAAGTGTTTGCTATTCCGCTTTATCTGTTCCTGATCTTAGCCGGACTGACCTGGATCGCAAACATTCTTAACATCATCCCCTCATCAATGGTCGGATCCATCGGCATGATGTTCATCATCGGTATTGTCATGGGCGAAATCGGAGACCGCCTTCCTATCTGGAAGGATTTCATCGGAGGCGGCACCCTGCTGGCCCTTTTAGGCGGCTCCCTGCTGGTCTTTTTCAATTTGCTCAGCGAATCTTCTTCCACTTCCATTGGCGAACTGATGAAGACGACAGATTTCATCACATTCTATGCCGCCGTTCTGATCACAGGAAGTATTCTGTCTATTAACCGAACGGTTCTTTTGAAATCATTTCTCGGCTATATTCCCACCGTTCTGGCCGGACTCATAGGCGCCGCTGTTTTCGGAATCATAGGCGGAATGATATTTGGAAAAAGCGCACGGGATGTTTTGATGTTCTATTTCCTTCCCATTATGGGTCCCGGAACCGGAGCCGGCGCAGTTCCCATGTCACAGATTTACGAAGCTACCGGCCTGGGAGCCGCTTCCGAATTCCTGTCTACCGCGGTTCCCATTCTGACGCTCGGTCTGGTCATGTCTATTATCCTGGGCGCGGTTATGAACAAGATCGGTATGCTCTTTCCTCAGTTTTCCGGTAACGGACGCCTTTCCAAAAATGAAACCGTCCAGCCTGATCAGGAGGGACAGGGAAAATCTGATGTTTCCGCCCGCAGCTGCGCATCCGGTTTTGTTCTGGCCACCGGTTACTATATCCTTGGCGTTATCTTCAGCCACATCGTTCCCCCTATTTTCGGTGTGACGATCCATGCCTTTGCCTACATGGTGATCTTTCTTGCGCTCAGCAACATGATGGGACTGATTCCCCAAAGTGTGAAAGATGGCGCTAAAAAACTTCAGGGATTCTTCGCCGGACAGTTTTCATGGGTTATCATGGTTGGCGTCGGCGTTGTATATGTAAGCATTTCTGATGTTTTGGCTGTGCTTACCATCAGCAATTTCATCATGGTCTTTCTGGTAATTCTGGGCGCGATGATCGGAACCGCCCTCATGGGAAAGCTCATGGGCTTTTTCCCGGTAGAGGCTGTCATCACAGCGGCTCTGTGCATGTCCAATTCCGGAGGCGCCGGCGATGTGGCAGTTCTTGGCGCCGCGCACAGAATGAACCTTCTGTCCTGGTCCCAGATTTCCTCCAGGATTGGCGGCGGAATCATGCTGATCATTGCCAGCATTATCATGTCTATCTATGTATAGACTTCCAAAATCTTCAGAAAGAACGGTAATAAATATGACATCTCACGAATGTTCCAGAAAACTGCACCCAGGGATTCAGCTTCAGGATATGGGATCTTTTCATATCGGCGGATCCCATATCCAGATCAAAGATAAACCAATAAAAGAAATCGATGTAAACCCCAACAGCGGGAGACGCATCATCGTAGATCCAAACGGAACCTATCACGTAGGGCAGATATATGTACAGTACTATATTCCCCAGAATGTTTTAAGCCGGTATCCGCTTCTGCTCTGGCATGGAGGCGGCATGACAGGAAAAACATACGAGACGACTCCTGACGGGCGGCCCGGCTGGCTGAACTATTTTGTCCGCTGCGGATGGAAAACGTACCTTTCCGACGCCGTAGAACGAGGGCGCTCCGGATGGTGTCCCGCGGCCCAGATGTATGAGGAACCGCCTACTCTGTTCAACCACACTTATATATTCCAGCGTTTTCGTCTGGGCAGATCATTTCAGGAAAAAACACTGTTTGAAAACAGTCGTTTCCCAATACACGCATTTGAGGAGTATTCCATGGAATTTGTTCCACGCTGGACCTCTACATCGGATCAGACCGTGGACGCTTACTGCAAATTGCTGGAGCGCCTGGGACCGTCTGTGATCGTTGCGCACTCTCAGGGAGCGACTCTTGCCTTTGAGGTGATGGAGAAAAAGCCGGAACTTGTAAAAGCCCTTGTTGCCGTCGAGCCTTACGCGGCAGGAACTCCAGAGCGAATATCCCAGATTCGCCATATTCCCATTCTGTGGATCTTTGGAGACTATACCGATGAGGTCCCCGCATGGAAAGAGGCCAAAGAGACAGCAACCGCTTACTGCGAAGAGTTTTGCAGACACAATGGCGACGGCCAGGTTCTGGAACTGGACCGCATCGGTATCCGGGGCAACTCTCACATGATGATGATGGAATATAACAATTTTGAGATTGCCGATCTCATTGAGGACTGGCTGATCGACCATCGGTTAACACGTTCTCTATAGGAGACGCGCACCGCCACTACTGCAAAAAGTGCTGCTGCAGAAATCTGCAGCAGCACTTGCTATATTCTAGTCTGCGGAACCGCTTTATCTCACGCTGTCCGCGTATTTCTTAATGTTGCTGGCATTGACATACTTCTCCACCTTGCCGTCCTTCACCAGAACCAGGGTAGGCGCCTGCATGATGCCGAACTGCTCCGTCATCTCCGGATTCTCCTCCGCGTCCACTATCTGATAGTCAACTCCCTGAAGGAAGCCCCTGGCAATCTTACAGTTAGGGCAGGTCTTGGTGGTGAACAGGTAAGCGCCGGCAGGCGTCTTCTGCTCTTCCATCTTCTTCTCCGCGGCGTAAACGATCTTGGCCGCGGCGCCTTCTCCCCTCTTCAAAGCCGAATTGGCAATATCATAGGTCTTACGGTTCTTGTACTCCTGGGCCTTTCCTTCGTTCCAGTTCTTCACCGGGCGGTAGTAACCGGTGATACGGCTGTAAACCTCGGCCTCCCCGCCGCATACCGGGCAGGTAAAGTGCTCGCCGATCAGATAACCATGGTCCTTACAGATAGAGTAAGTAGGCGACAAAGTATAGTAGGGCAGCTTATAATTCTCGGCAATGGTGCGGACCAGCTTGGCAGCCGACTGCCAGGTGGGCAGCTTCTCTCCCAGGAAGGCATGGAACACGGTTCCGGAAGTATACAGTGTCTGCAGCTCGTCCTGAATATCCAGAGCGTCGAATACATCAGCGGTATAATCCACAGGCAGGTGAGAGCTGTTGGTGTAGTAGGGGGTATCTCCATCGCTTCCTGCGGTGATGATATCCGGATAGCGCTTTCTGTCGTGCTTGGCCAGACGGTAGGATGTGGACTCCGCCGGCGTAGCCTCCAGGTTGTACAGATCTCCGTACATCTCCTGGTAATCAGACAGACGCTCTCTCATATGGTTCAGTACTCTCTTGGAGAATTCCTGAGTCTCCTTATGGCTCATATCCTTACGAATCCATCTGGCGTTCAGACCGGCCTCGTTCATGCCTACCAGACCGATGGTAGAGAAATGATTCTCAAAAGTCCCCAGATAACGCTTGGTGTAGGGATACAGGCCGTTGTCCAGGAGCTTGGTGATCACTTCTCTCTTGGTCCTAAGAGATCTGGCGGAAATATCCATCATCCGGTCCAGTCTCCGATAGAAATCTGCCTCGTCTCTGGAAAGATAAGCGATCCTCGGCATATTGATGGTAACCACGCCGATGGAACCGGTACTCTCGCCGGAGCCGAAGAATCCTCCGGTCTTTCTCCGAAGCTCACGAAGATCCAGTCTCAGACGGCAGCACATGCTGCGGACGTCGCTGGGCTTCATATCGCTGTTGATGTAGTTGGAGAAATAAGGAGTGCCATACTTGGCAGTCATCTCAAAGAGCAGCTTGTTGTTCTCCGTCTCGGACCAGTCAAACTCACTGGTAATGGAATAAGTAGGAATGGGATACTGGAAACCGCGGCCGTTGGCGTCGCCCTCGATCATGGTCTCGATGAAGGCACGGTTGACCATATCCATCTCCTTCTTGCAGTCTTTATACTTGAAGGGCATCTCCCTGCCGCCTACAATGGCAGGAAGCTCCGCCATATCGTCGGGCACGGTCCAGTCCAAAGTAATGTTGGTGAAAGGCGCCTGGGTGCCCCAGCGGCTGGGAGTATTGACGCCGTACACAAAGGACTCAATGCATTTCTTCACGCTCTCATAGTCCAGGTTATCCGCCTTGACAAAGGGAGCCAGGTAGGTATCAAAGGATGAAAATGCCTGCGCGCCTGCCCACTCGTTCTGCATGATGCCCAGGAAATTGACCATCTGGTTGCACAGAACAGACAAATGCTTGGCCGGTGAGGACGTAATCTTGCCCGGGATACCGCCCAGTCCTTCCATAAGGAGCTGCTTCAGGGACCAGCCGGCACAGTAGCCGGTCAGCATGGACAGATCATGAAGATGAATGTCCGCGTTGCGGTGAGCCTCGGCGATCTCATTGTCATAGATCTCAGACAGCCAGTAGTTAGCGGTGACAGCACCGGAGTTGCTCAAGATCAGTCCGCCTACGGAATAGGTAACGGTGGAGTTTTCCTTCACACGCCAGTCCTCTACCTTCACGTAGCTGTTGACCACGTCCCGGTAGTCCAGAATGGTGTTCTTCATGTTGCGGATCTTCTCGCGCTGCTTCCGATACAGGATATAGGCCTTGGCCACGTCCGTATAGCCCGCCTGCTCCAGAACGTGCTCCACGCTGTCCTGGATCTCCTCCACGGACACCTTGCCGTCCTTCAGCTTGCTCTGGAAATCCGCTGTCACACGCAGAGCCAGAAGCTCCAGGATCTCATGGCTGTACACCTTCTCTGTGGCCTTGAACGCCTTCTTAATGGCTTCGCTAATCTTACTCAGATTAAATTCCGCAATCTCACCGTCTCGCTTTACAACACTAATCATAACTCTGTTCTTCCTCCCTCTCCTCGGTCTTCATCTTCTCTTTTGTCCTGCTTTTTCGCCATAATAATCGGCGCCAAACGCGCCATTAAAATCATTATAGCAAAGGATATGAAAAAACACAATATGTAGTTTAAAAAAATTTTTCAAACTACATATTGTGTTAATATTACGCCGCTCACACCAGCTGCCCGTACATCTCCGCGGGGACATAGGCCTTCACGGCGATTCCCTGATCCGTGTATTCCTCGGAAATCAATTCCCCGAACTTCCGGATATCCTGGATCTTCCCGGCCTCCCTGTAAGAATAGGTCTTTTCCAGATATACCTTCTGATTCCGCAGGATTTCCTGAAGAACCTCCAGGAGACGGTCCATATTCTCGCCGGTTCTGGCGGAAATCTTCACCTGATAATCGGCAGACAGGTCTTTCAATATCTGCTCATCCTCCAGTCTGTCAATCTTATTGAACACGGTCACCATGATCTTGTCTGTCACCTGAAGCTGCTTTAAAGTCTCATAGACAATGTGCATCTGCATCTCCATCTGCGGATTGGAAGCGTCCACCACATGAAGAATGATGTCACAGTACCGGGCCTCCTCCAGGGTACTCCGGAACGCCTCGATCAGGTGATGAGGAAGTTTTCGGATAAATCCCACGGTGTCCGTCAGCAGAATCTGCTGACCGTTGTCCAGCTTCAGGCTCCTGGTAGTAGGGTCCAGAGTGGCGAACAGCTTATCCTCCGCCAGAATTCCCGCGTCCGTCAGGCAATTAAGCAGAGTAGACTTGCCCGCATTGGTATATCCCACAATAGCCGCCAGCTTTGTATGAGTCCGCTCCCGCTGCTGCCGCTGTACCTGGCGGTGACGCTCCACATCCTCAAGCTCTTCCTTAAGGACCGATATGCGCTCATGAATCCGCCGCCGGTCCACCTCAAGCTTTGTCTCGCCGGGACCTCTGGTTCCGATGCCGCCGCCAAGCCGGGACAGGGAATTCCGTAGTCCCACCAGTCTGGCCGCCCGGTAACGAAGCTGCGCCAGCTCCACCTGAATCTTTCCTTCCCTGGTATGGGCATGGGCCGCGAAGATATCCAGAATCACCATGGTCCGGTCCATAACCTTGCACTCCAGCTCATGCTCCAGGTTCCGGAGCTGAGCCGGGGACAGTTCATCATCACAGACCACGCCTGTGGCATCCGTCTCCCAGATCCGTTCCTTTACCTCCTCGATCTTTCCCTTTCCCAGATAAGTCCCCGGATGAATCTGCTCACGGTTCTGAACAATCCGGTCCACGGTCAGGCCCCCTGCCGTCTTCACCAGCTCGGCCAGCTCATCCAGACAGGCCTGCGTATCCGCCTCGTCGCCGGTTCCCACCGCCAGCAGGATCACCCTCTCCTCAATCTCTTTTATATCATACAGCTCCGCCAATTTCTCTCTCCTGTCTTATAATCCTCCGGCTCGTCTTCCGTCAGTCCGTCCTTGTCTGCAGAAACGCAATCTCCTTCTCCACCTCAGGCGTACTGCCGAACTCCTGCATATAAGCCGTCAGTACCTGAAGCGCGCCGGCAAAATCAAGCCGCTTCTCATAGGCCACCGCCTGATTATACAAAAGCTCCTTCCGGGCACCATCCTGCTTAAGAAGTCCCCTCTGAATATATTCCAGCGCCTGGTCGTATTCTCCCGCCTCGATCTCACTGAGGGCCAGCTGATTATAGATTGCTCCGCTTTCTCTCCCTGCATTCACCGCATCCCGAAAAAGCGCCACCGCCTCATCCGCGCGCCCGGCCTCCGTCAGCTTCCTGCCCGTCATCAGAAGAACATTGGACACCGCCGGGCTGTCCGGAGCCGTCTCCGCCAGCTTCTCATACTGCGTGACCGCCTCATCGATCTGACCGCTCAGAGCGTACATGCAGCCCAGCCGTTCCAGATACTCCGGCTTCTCCCCGTCCACCTGGCTCAGCACGTCATACGTGCGGGCCGCCGCCTTGTAATCCCCGCTCTCATACTCCGCCTCGGCCCTGTATTTCAGCACATCCAGTTCAAACTCTCCCACAAAGCCGTCAGATTTCTCCAGGGCCTGGCCGAAAGTCTCGATCGCTGCGGCATAATCGCCGTTCTCCATCTGCTGAATCGCTGTCTCCCGAAGCTCATATTTCTCCCGGGAACCGCCGCAGGCAGTCAGGCTCAGACATACCGCCGCCATAAGGATTCCACGCCTCAGGAACCGCCTGCCTGTCATATTTTTATGTTTCACCATTTTGTTTCCCTTCATTCCGCATATTTCCCGTTTCACACCGGGACCGGAAATCCCTCACCGCACTCCCGTGCTTCCGAACCCGCCCCGGTTCTCACCGTCAAGAGTCCTTACTTCATCAAACCATATAGACGGCTGATGCTTCATAATCCGAAACTGGCAAATCCGGTCATTACAATGAATCTCCGTATCCCGCGCCGCCAAAGCCGGAAAATACCACATATCGTCGTCTCCGCAGTAGCTCTCATCAATGACCCCGAAATGATTGGTCTGAATAATGCCGAAATTTTTGTAGGTTGAACTTCTGGGTACCACATGGGCCTCATACCCCTCAGGCAGTTTCATGGCAATTCCCAGGGGAATCAGCCGGAACTCACCTTTTTTCATCACAATATCCTCGGCGGCCCTCAGATCGATCCAGTCGGATTTGCCGTCAATATAAGCCAATTTATCTATCTTATCCGTAAAATATTTAATTTGAATAATCTCTGCCATACCGCTCCTTTCGTTACTGTCTGCCGCCGTCTTACGAATCCGCCTGGGAGCCGAGCCGCAGACTGTCCTGTCTGGGCGCAAAGCCCGCCGCATCTTCCGCTATCACCCGTTTTTCATCGCCGTCACAGTAAATCAGCTCTCCTTCACGCCGCCCAAAATCATAGTCCGCCAGCAAGACAGCCGTTCCGTCCCGGGCCACCTCCCCGAAACTGACATCATCCAGAATCATCCGCTTTTCATCGCCGGTCATCTCCATAAGCGTCGCGTAGATTCCTCCTGTATCCGCGTCAATCTCACAATCCGCAAGATAGATAAGCGCTCCGCCCTCCATCTGCCGCATCCAGTATACATCATAATCGATTACTTCCCCGTTCAGATAGAGGTCTCCCCCTTCCGGACGGCTTCCCTTGATGTAATAGATGCCTTCCTCCGCCAGAACATATCTTCCCAGCTCAAAAGCGTCTGAATCCAGCTCCTTCATACTGCCGGCGTCATTTCCGGAGAGGCCGGTTTCATAGAGAATTCCCTCTTCTGTCTCATAATTCGTCACAATAAGATATAACCTGTCTGTATCCCCGCAGTAATAAGCCGACTCAAACCAGACCGCGTTATCCACGTTCTCAAGCTCCGCTGCCGTCTCGCTTCCCGCGGCCAGCTTCACATCGGAAAACAGGCCGTCCTCAGCCGCCTGTTCAAGTACCCTCACGCCAAAATCCTCCGCCTCAAGGCTGTCTCTGAACTGAGACCAGTTCACCCGGATATCTTCCGGCTTCGGACCTTCCATATACAGACAGTACCTGCCTTTTCCGGAATCATAGAACCCTTCCGGATCTCCCGGGAAAAAACGTTCTGTGACTACATAATCCTGGGCGCCGTCATAGTAATGCAGCGCCTGATAGGGCAGTTCAAACCGTCCCATCTCATGTAGTCCGGCGCGGTCCTCCTCCGACATGGATACATCCTCGTAAATGATCTCCTCATAGGAGGCCTTTATCGGCGAGTCGGACAGATAATACAGACGTCCGGTTTCCGGGTCGCAGCTGACCAGTTCCGCCACATTTCCGGCGATGCGCTTCTTGTTCCCCTTATTATCCATCTGATACAGATTATCATATTTAAGCTCAATAAAACTGGTCAGTTCTTCATTGGGGAAAATCTCTCTGGCGTCCTCATCCAGTTCCGTCCTCTCATTTTTTCCGGCCAGATCCTGATAATAATAGACATATCCGTCCTCGCCGTTATCCTCGGCCCAGAACAGGTACTTTTCATCCTTATCCACCAGAAATCCTTCCGGATCAATTCTTCTTCCGAACCGAACGGAATCATGACCGTCAAAATAATAGAGCGAATCTCTCTTCACATACAGCACCGTATCATCCTTAAGCACCTGATACCTGGAAATATTCGAATCGATCTTGACCGCCGCCTCATCTCCGGACAGCTTCCTGCAGTACAGATCGTAGGTCTCGCCATTAAAATCTTCACGATAGAACAGATACGTTCCGGTTCTTCCGACCTGCTCCTCTTCCATAAGTCCGTAAAGCTCGCCTGCCTCTTCCCCGGCAAGGGAATCGCTGATCTCCAGGGGAGTCTTCTCTGGAGCCGCCGCGTCAGACAGATACAGCGTTTCGTCCTGATAATAGAGCAGCTGAGTGTCAGATTTTTCTTTCCGCCCGGTTGTCAGAAGCGAAAATAATCCCACGGCGATGATAAGCGCCATCACTGACGCCAGCGCGAAAAGTATCCGTCCGCCTAAATCGGCAGCCGGCTTTTCCTCCGGTTTCTTTTCTTCTCTTCCCGCCGCAGTCACTGCCGGAAGAAGCCTTTCTTCTGGTTCCGGTTCAGAAAGCCTGGCGCCGCAATGCTCGCAATAGGCGTCCTCCGAGGAACATTTTTTTCCGCAGTCAGGACAGTAAATTACATCCTTGACTGCTTTATGGCCGCAGTTTTCACAGAAAACACTGTCTTCTGGAAGTTCAGCCCCACAGTTTTCACATCTCATATGTACCTCCCTCAGCGGAGCTTTGTCCCACATTTCCGGCAATAATTGGCTGTAATCCGGCATTCATTCCCACAGTTTGGGCAATACATCCGTTCCAAATCAGACCATTCTCCCACTTCATCTGAATCTGTCTTTACCGTCTCCGGCTTTTCCGCATCCGGCTTTTCCTGAGAAACCGTCTGGCCGACGGTTTCCCTGACCGCATCCGGTTCAGCCGGCGGCACATAAATCACCTGCGCGGGCGCCGCGGTAGCAGCCGTCTCTTCCTGTCCTTGCTGCTGAATCTGCTGAATCAGCCGGCGGTTTCCCTGTATCTGATCTTCTTTCTCTTTAATCTCCAGAAAATACGGTTTCAGTTCATCTGATTCCAGCTTTCCTTCCGCCCACAGCGCGTAAGCCGCCTCTCCGGCCGTCCTGTACAGCCCCTTCATGTCCGCTTCAAGACCGCTGTTGGAAGTGCGGAGCTTGCTCTCCTCAACGAAAGCTGAAGTTTTTCTTCCGAATCTTGTCATCTGTCTGGAAAATTCTTCCTTAAATCCCATGGCATTGCCTCCTGACCCGCATGTGCGTCGTCAAACACCATATTTTGATGAGAATACATATAATTATAAAAAAGTCTACCATATTTTGTTGTCACGTTCAACTGTTTTCACAGCTTTTTACAATATGCCAAAAACCGGCAGGCCGAATAATCCCGGCAGCCGGTTTCTGATATCAATCATCATTCTGTTTTCATCAGCTTACTGAACGGACATTACCTTATAATCCTGATCTTCTACCGCTTTTGTCAAAACCGCGTCATCCACAGCCTCGGTCAGGGTCACTACAGCAGTCCCGGTCTCATGGCTTACGGCAGCCTCGCTTACCTGTGCCAGCGCCTCCAGAGCTTTCTTCACCCTGGCCTCGCAGTGTCCGCACATCATTCCCTCGATCTTCATAGTCTTTGTCATTGTTGTTTCCTCCTTGTTTTCCTTCCTTTTATGTTTTATTTTTTTATCCTTCGCCGCGCTGTTCATATCGAACAGGTTCAGCCGCAAGGCATTGGTCACTACACAAAAACTGGACAGGCTCATGGCCGCCGCTCCAAACATGGGGTTCAGTTTGATCCCGAACAGAGGATACCATAAACCGGCCGCCAGCGGGATACCGATCACATTGTAGAAGAACGCCCAGAACAGATTCTCATGGATGTTTTTGAGGGTAGCGCGGCTCAGTCGGATTGCCGCGGGAACATCGCTCAGACGGCTCTTCATCAGAACCACATCGGCGGCATCGATGGCAATATCGGTACCTGCTCCTATGGCAATTCCGATATCCGCTCTTGTCAGCGCCGGGGCATCGTTAATTCCGTCGCCTACCATGGCCACCTTTCCCTGCTTCTTCAAACTGCGGATTACATTTTCCTTGCCGTCCGGCAGCACTCCGGCAATTACCTGATCTACGCCTGCCTGTTTTCCGATAGCGTTGGCCGTCCGCTCGTTATCCCCGGTCAGCATGACCACGCGGATTCCCATGTTCTGAAGCTCCCGAACCGCCCGCGGGCTGTCCCCTTTGATCACATCGGCTACCGCAATGACCCCGGCCAGCCTGCCGTTCTTACAGAAATACAGAGGTGTTTTTCCTTCTTCTGAAAATTTCTCCGCCTGTTTTCCTACTGCGTCCGGAATCCCGGTCCATCCCGCTTCTTTCCGGCCCTCCCTGCCGGTTTCCCGGTCCGCCTTCAGACGTCCGCTGATGAACTTCAGATTGCCGCCGCAGAGCTCGGAACCGTCCAGGACCGCCGACAGGCCATTGCCCGGCAGCGCCTGAAAATCTGTGACTTCCGCCGCCTTCACATTACGCTCCTCTGCCAGAACCAATATGGCTTTCGCCAGGGGATGCTCGCTCTTCTTCTCAAGAGCCGCGGCAAGATTCAGAAGCTCCGTCTCGGTCACGCCTTCGGCCGGAAGGATATCGGTCACTCTGGGTTCCCCGTTAGTGATCGTTCCGGTCTTATCCAGGGCTACAATCTCCATGCGCCCGGTCTCTTCCAGAGACGCCGCCGTCTTAAACATAACTCCGTGCTTCGCTCCCATGCCGTTACCCACCATAATAGCCACAGGCGTGGCAAGTCCCAGAGCGCAGGGGCAGCTGATGACCAGCACGGAAATACCCATCGTCAGGGCAAAACCCACATCTTTTCCGGCCAGAAGCCAGATTATGGCAGTAACAACCGCAATGGTAATGACCGCCGGCACAAACACGCCGGACACTTTATCGGCGATCTTGGCAATGGGCGCCTTGGTAGCTGCCGCATCGCTGACCATCTGAATGATCTGGGACAACGTCGTATCCTCTCCCACTCTGGTCGCCTGACATCTGAGAAATCCCGACTGATTCACCGTAGCAGCTGACACCGCGTCGCCGACCGCTTTATCTACCGGAATGCTCTCTCCCGTCAGGGCGGCCTCATTGACCGCGCTTGCTCCTTCCAGCACAAGGCCGTCCACCGGAATGTTCTCCCCGGGACGCACTACGAAGATATCACCTTTCTGCACCTGATCGACCGACACCGTTGTCTCAATCCCGTCCTTCACCACAGTGGCCGTTTTGGGAGCCATCTTCATCAGTCCCTTCAGGGCGTCGGTTGTCCTGCCCTTGGATCTGGCTTCCAGCATCTTGCCAACAGTGATTAATGTCAGAATCGTGGCGGCCGATTCAAAATAGAACTCATCCATATAGTACATGACGCCGTCCATGTCCATCCTCATCTGAGCGTCCGTCATGGCAAACAAGGCATAAGTACTGTAGACAAAAGCCGCCGTGGAACCCAGCGCCACCAAAGTATCCATATTGGGCGCTCTGTGCCAGAGACTCTTGTAACCGCTGATAAAAAACTTCTGATTGATGACCATAACAATAGACGCCAGAAGAAGCTGCAGAAGTCCCATGGCCACATGATTATCCGCAAAAAACGCCGGCACCGGCCAGTTCCACATCATATGTCCCATGGAAAAATACATCAGCACCGCCAGAAATCCCAACGAACATATCAGCCGTTTCTTAAGCACAGGCGTTTCACGATCCCTCAGCATCTCCTCCGCCTCCGACTGAGCCGCGGAAATCGAAGCGCCTCTTCCCATCGCCTCTCCGCCTGAAGACCGGCCCGCGCCGCTCCTCCCTCCTGTCCGAAGGGACGCTCCGTAACCGGCGTCCTGAACCGCCTTGATCACGGCTTCCGGCGCCGCCGTGCCCTCCACGCCCATGGAATTGGTCAGCAGGCTCACGGAACAGGAGGTAACTCCCTCCACTTTGGAGACTGCTTTCTCCACACGGGCGCTGCAGGCCGCGCAGCTCATTCCGGTCACTATATATTGTTTCATCTGTACCATCTCCTTATTGCATTCTAAATCCGTTCGCTCCAGACATAAGACAGCTTCCTCGTCTGACGCGTCTTCTCCACAGTCAGCTTTCTGTGATACTTACCACTTTAAAATCAGCTCTCTCCACTGCCCGTATGAGTTCCTCGTCCGTCACCTGACGGCTCATGGATACCACAGCAATATTCTTCTTCAGGTTCACTTTGGCGGCCGCCCCGTCAATCCGGTTAATCTGCCGCTCTACGCTGTTCTTACAATTCTCACAATGCATTCCTTCAATAACGACAACTTTTTCTCCAATCTTCGGACCATCCAGCTTCTTGTCAGGCACCTTGGGAACACTTCCGCCGCAGCAGCCGTTCTTCCCGCGGCTGATTACGCCCCTTACCGCAAAAAACAGCGCCGCGGCCACTGCCAGAATAATGATAATATCTCCCATAATCATTCCCTCCATTCTCCAAAATCTTCTTATCACATATCATGGTGTTGGGGTCAAAAGATATTTTGGCCCGTCCGCCGGACAGATCAGCCTACTTCATCAGTTTTCTCAGCGTCTCCACCAGCTCATCCAGCGTCTCTTCCTTCCCTTCCCGAATGTCTCTGACCACGCAGCTTCTGAGATGATTCTCCAACAGCACTTTATTAAAACTGTTAAGGGCGGCATTAACCGCGGATACCTGCACCAGGATATCCGTACAGTAGGCGTCTTTCTCCACCATACCTCTGATTCCCCGCACCTGTCCCTCAATACGGTTCAGCCTGTTGATCAGATCTTTATATTCTTTCTCCGAACGCTCCTTTGTCTTATGACAGCAGTCATGCTTTTCTTCCACGGACATCTCCTTTCTCACGGCCTCCGGTTCTTCACGTTTCCGAATCACACGTTCATTATATACCCCCATAGGGTATATTGCAATACCCTTTTTCAGCTTTTTTTCTCAATTAAAAATATCTGACAGACCACGCCGGCATATATTGATATAAAGCCTCCCATTTTCCAAGGAGACGCGCTATGGAACGTTTTAACTCCTGCCATTCTTCCTGTTCAAAAAATGATTTCTCAAATCCGGTGTTTCCTACGCAGACTGCCGCCGCCCAATATCCGGAAACTTTCCGCGGTATTCTCCGGAACATGATTCACGGAATGACGGACGCTGGTCTGACCGACAGTATCTCACACAATTTCATGGTCCAGATGATTCCTCATCATCAGGCCGCCGTCGAAATGTCCTGCGCCTTCCTCCGCTGCAGCAGCGATAAGTCTCTGCGCACCATCGCTTCCCAGATCATCACGGAACAAACCGCCGATATCGCCAGTCTGCAGCAGATTCTCGGCTGCTGTACCCTGATATTAAACGATCCTAAAAGCCTGTTCCATTATCAGAACCGCATGAATCAGACCATGGAAACTATGTTTATCCGGATGACAGACGCTCCCTTCACAGACAACATCCAGATCGATTTTATAGCTGAGATGATTCCTCATCACGAAGGGGCCATCCAGATGTACCAAAATGCGCTGCAATACAAGCTATGTCCCGAACTGATCACCCTGCTTAACAATATCATCGGCTCCCAGCAGCAGGGCGTCCATCAGATGCGAAGGCTTCTGGCAGACTTGCAAAAAACACCATCACACAAAAACAGGACCTGAGCGAAATGCTCAGGCCTTTATCTCAGAAATCTCCTCACTCAAGAAATCCCTCACCGCAGAAACACCCTGAGCAGCGGCCCATAAATCTTCCGCGCATAAGGCTGGTACCGCATCGGAAGGTCGATCCACATTTTCTTATCCACGATGGACTTGCGGTGGGAAAACGCCTCGAAGCCGCGCACGCCGTGGTAGGCTCCCATGCCGCTCTCCCCGACACCGCCGAATGGCATGGCGCTGGTAGCCAGATGGATCACCGTGTCGTTGACGCACCCGCCGCCGAAGGAGATGCGGGAGGTAACGGCCCGGATATGCGCCTTGTCCTTCGAGAAAATGTAAAGCGCCAGAGGCTTCTGACGCCCGCGCAGAAGCGTAAATACTTCCTCAAAGCGGTCAAACGTCAGAATGGGCAGAATGGGCCCGAAGATCTCTTCTCCCATCACCGGATCGTCCCAACCGACACGATCCATGACCGTAGGCGCGATCCGCAGCGCATCCGGCTCGCTCTGTCCGCCGATCACTACTTTATCCGAATCGATAAGTCCCATAAGGCGGTCAAAATGCTTCCGGTTCACGATGCGCCCGTAATCGGGATTCGCCAATGCGTCCGCGCCAAATTGCCGGACGATCTCCGCCTTTATGGCGTCTGCAAGCCGGTCCTTCACAGACCGGTCGCAGAGAATATAGTCGGGCGCCACGCAGGTCTGTCCGCAGTTTAAGTATTTTCCAAAGACGATGCGTCTCGCCGCCAGCTTCAGGTTCGCCGTGGCGTCCACGATGCAGGGGCTCTTGCCGCCCAGCTCCAGAACCGCGGGCGTGAGC
>CANQBN010000049.1 GCA_947588855.1 uncultured Lachnospiraceae bacterium | reverse complement strand
TCATCTTCGGCCATCTCGGGTTTCAGGCCATGGGTATCCGGGGAGCCGCCCTTGCCACTACCTGCGCCGCGGCAGTGAATATGATTACCATTTATCTTCTGTCCTGGAAGATTGGCTATCCTTACCTTTTCCGGGTGAGGGGACATTTCCGGTGGACCAGACGGCAGCTTAAGAATTATTTTGTAAAATGCTTCCCCATCATCTGCAATGAAGTACTGATCGGCGTGGGAAATATGATTATCAACGTTACCCTGGGGCGTCAGCCTGAATATGTAATCGCGGCTCTTGCGGTATTCCGTACCATGGAAGGACTAATCATCGGCTTCTTCACCGGATTCGCCAACGCCGCCTCCATTCTCGTGGGAAAATGCGTTGGCGCAGGCGAGTTGGATACCGCTTACGATCGCTCCAAGCGTCTGGTATATCTGTGCAGCGCCGTGATTTTCGCCGCGGACCTCCTGATCCTGTCCATCCACAGGCCGCTTTTGAGCGCAATGAGTCTGTCCGGGGAATCCCTTACGGCCGGCACCCGGCTGCTTCTGATCTATGCGGTTGTATCTGTGATTCGTATGGGAAACTGGATGCAGAACGATACCTATCGGGCCTCCGGAGACGCGGTGTACGGTACAGTGCTTGAGATTGTCTTCATGTATGTCATGGTTCTGCCCTGTGTGATCGGGGCAGGATTTGTACTGAAACTGCCTTACTGGGCCATCTTCATCTGCTGTTATATCGACGAGCCCATCCGTTATGTCCTGATGCAGATCCACCTGTATTCCGGCAAATGGGTAAAGCCGGTCACAGAGCTGGGAATGGCCGCTCTTCCGGCGTTCCAGAAGAAGAGACGGCGGCGGGCCTGATTCGGCCTGGAGCAGCCTGAATCCGGCCTGAATCCATCTCGGATTCTGCCTGAACCCGGCTTGGATTCGGTCTGAATTCGGCTTGAATTCGGTCTGAGTCTCCTTCGCCGGTTCTTCCTATCCCTCTTCGGTAACTCCCCCGATTTCTATGTCCACGATATCCTCGATGGCGGCGCTGGTCCTGTCCGTAAAGATCAGCTTTCTTCCCGCATCGTCAATCCTGCTGACTCTGCCGGTTCTGGCGACATAAGCGCCGCCGGCTTTCTTTTTATCCGGAACGAAGCAGGTAACACGCACACACGGGCGTTCCGGCATAAGCTCTGCCAGAAACCGCAGCTTCTCATTCAATTCCTCCAACCGGTCCTCGCTCATCTGAATCTTCTCATCTGTCAGCCGGGCTGTCTCTGCTATGGCGGCTTCATGGCCGGTCAGAGCCGCGAACGGACTGAACTGAGCCGCCCGGTCACGAAGCGGCATATGAGGCCTGACAGCAGACTGATGGTGAGGAAGATTGATGATATCGTCATAACAGCATTCCTTTTCCATAGTCATTTCCCTTCTCTTTCTGATTTGATAGTAGGCCATACTCCGTGTCTGCTGCGCATCGTGTTCGCCGATCTGGCTGCTTCCGGCCGCGCCTTATGCCCCTGCTGACCTGGCTGGCCTCGGTCTCACGCCTTGTGTCCGCTGACCTGGCTGGCCTCGGTCTCACGCCTTGTGTCCGCCGATCTGGCTGTTTCTTTGAATAGCCGTTGAACCTTCCTGAAGATTCATACCTTTCAGGACCGCGTTCTTTCCAAATTTCTGCTTAATATTCAACACGGCCTTCTGAACCTTCTTTTCCTTTTCCAGAGCGGCCTCTTCCTGACGGCGTTCCCGTTCCAACGCCTGGTAATCCGTGAAGAGATCCAGCTGTTCCATCACATCATCCTCTCTTGCCGCCAGACTCTCGTCCGTCAGACGGCAGGCGGCAATATTGACGCGTCGAACCAAGAGGTCCCTGTTCACGATCTGATCGTACAATCCAAGCACCGCTTCAATTATCATCCTGGCAGAGGACGTCTTTCGTTTCAGATTCACCGTTCCATGAGCGTGCTTCGGCACATTTCTCCCGTATCGGTCTGTTGTAATCTCGCCGCTGTATTTTCCGGCTTTTTCAGGATTCTTCAGGTTCTCAATATCATATCCTGCCGTCAGCACGATCTGGTCCGTGACAAGGCCTTTATCTACCAGATCCAGAGCCAGCATATCCGCCATCTCATGAACCACCAGGCGGGCCTTTTCAAAATCATACGGCTCCTGAAGCACCTGACCGGAACTTATGCTGTTATTTTCCGGCTTATATGCCTTGACCTGGGCAATGGTACAGGGCTCCCAGCCCCAGGCGTGATCGATCAGGAGCTCCGCATTCACGCCGAACAGTCTGTACAGAAGGTCTTCATTATAGTAATCTCCGGGACCTCCCAGGGAACACCGGGCAATATCCCCCATAGTATAAAGTCCGTGTTCTTCCAGCTTTCCGGCATATCCCCTTCCCATCCGCCAGAAATCCGTAAGAGGCCGATGGCTCCACAGCTGCCGCCGGTAAGACATCTCATCCAGTTCCGCGATGCGGACGCCGTCCTTATCCGGAGTGATATGCTTTGCCCCAATGTCCATGGCAATCTTGGCCAGGTACAGATTGGTCCCTATCCCGGCAGTCGCCGTGATTTTAGTCTCATTCAAAATATCCCGGATGATCCGGAGGGCAAATTCGCGGGGCGTCAGTCGATTGGCCCGAAGATATCCAGTAACGTCGATAAACACTTCATCGATGGAATAGACATGAATATCCTCGTCCGCCACATGCCGTAAGTAGATCTGATAAATATCGGTACTGTATTTCATATACAGCGCCATTCTGGGAACGGCCGTGATGTAGGAGACGGCAAGCTGGGGAGATTTCGCCAGTTCCGCGGAATCATAAGATTCCCCCGAAAATGTTCTGCCGGGGGCTGCCATCTTCCTCTTCCCATTGACCTCACGCACCTTCTGAACCACCTCAAAAAGCCTGGCCCGGCCGGGAATGCCGTAAGCCTTCAGAGACGGAGACACGGCAAGACAGATGGTTTTCTCCGTACGACTGATATCCGCCACCACCAGATTGGTAGTAAGGGGATCCAGTCCCCGCTCCACACACTCCACGGAGGCATAGAACGACTTTAGATCGATCGCAATATACACTCTGTCCTTCTGCTCCATGGCCGCCTCCGTCATTTTATATATTTCATTAAATCTTTTTTATCCGCGTCAAAATCCCATACAGCGGTTTCCCCAGGACCGCCGCCAGAATGAAATTCGATATGCAGTGGGTCACATCCCAGGGCAAACCGCTGATCCAATAGGAAAGGGCGTACGCCCGATCCACCGGCAGCCAGGCCGCGGCGAACAGAGCGCCGAAAGCCAGTCCAAACAAGCCGGCGGCCACGCCCCATACCAGAAAATCCTCTTTTACAAAGCGGCGCAGCGCCAGCACGATCAGCCCCCACAAGGGCCATGTATACAAATAGGAAATCCACCAGACTCCAAATCCCCACTGAATCAGTTCAAACAGATTAAACACCAAGATAATCAGAAATACTTCCCTGCCAAATACAAGGGCATAAACCAGCACCAGAAGAGACACCAGTTCTATGTTCGGCAGAAATTCCAGCACCGCCTTGGATACATACAGAACCGCGCTCAGAAGAGCAATCCTGGTAAGTTTGTGAGTGGACATTTTCTGATGGGACATTCCCTGCTGCTCTCCTTCCCGGCCCCGGTCTACCAGCCCTGCTGAAGCTGAAAAGTATAGACATCTCCGTCCTTCAGAGGAATTTCATCTGCGCCTGTGGTACTCCTCTCACCATTTACCAGAACACACCACCAGTACTGCTCCGAGGTATCCTCTTCCATACCGGAAAATCCCAAAATATAGATGCCGTACGTTGATTCCTGCCACTGGCATTTCTCAAACGTACGCAGAAACTGTCCCAGATACTCCTCCGAAGACCTGCAGGTCTCCACGCTCTCATATCCGTCCCGCTCCGAGACGATCTCCACCGTAAATTCCTTTTCTCCCTGCTGCGTCTCCCTGCGGTTCAGCAGCGCTGCCGCGGCAGCCGCACAAATCACGATGGCCGCAAATATTGAAATCAAAATAGTCTTCTGCCGTCTGCTCATGCCGTCGTTATATCCCCTTTATCCTCTTCCTGCTCAGCTTTCCAGGCCCTATCGTTACTATACCACAGACGCGGCAATGATTGCAAGACACCAGCAGACTTTATGTCAATGTTCCTCCACCAGCTTGTGCCATTCCTCCGTATTTTTCTGAAAATCAATCGTAAGCACGGACATATTCCGAATCTCCGCGAATTGGTATGTGCCCTCGCGGGGAATGGTCATCGTCTCGATCTGATAGTCGGGAAACCGAAGAAGCGTCAGGAGCAGGGATGCGCAGTCGCCCTGCGTCAGGTCGGTCCGCACTTCAGGCAGAAATTCTTCCGCAAGCGCCATAAGTTCTCCGGGATTCATGTCCTTTATCTTCTCAAGACATTTATTGATTACGATGCGCTGCCTTCCGGTTCTGGCAAAATCCGTTCCCACATACCGCACCCTTGTGTAGGCCAGCGTCTGACTGCCGTCCGCGTGGAGAAGGCCGGCGTCTGCTTCCGACAAAACGTCCGTTTCCAAAGGTCTTTCCAGCATACGGTTATGATTTCGGATATACATATTCATCACTCTGATTTCATCGGCGGATACGTCGAGATCCAACCCGCCCAACGCGTCCACCAGATCCATCATCAGGTAAAAATTAATCACGACGCATCTGTCTACATGGATTCCGAAATTATTTTGAATGGTCTGTGTCAGCAGACTCATCCCGCCTGTCATATAAGCGTGGTTCAGCCTGTTGTTTCCATGTCCGGGAATCGACACATAGATATCGCGGAGCAAAGACGTCATGACCACCTTTTTCATGTTCCTGTTGATACTGAGCAGAATCATGGCGTCCGAATTGCCTGAAAATGAATCATCGCGGGCATCTATACCGATCAGCAGCAGATTAAACGCGTCGGTCTCGTAAAGGGAAGAGCTTTCTTCCATCTGTTTAAGATTCGCAAGAAGCTGATCTTCAATCTCCTCATGGGAACTGGCTCCATCGGCGGGCTCAATGACAGTATCCCCATCAGTTCGTATATCAATATGAATCATGGCCGTTTCCGTACCGTCGTCCGCAGCCATGGAGCCGCTCCCCTCCGAAACCATAGCTTCACCGTCAGCATTCGGATCATGGTAATCCAGAAGACTGTAATAGTGATGAAAGACCGCATAACCGGCCAAGACAACAGTCACCAACGCGAAGAATACGCATATAACAGCATTCTTCCAGGTAAAGAGCTTTCTATTCGTCTTCGGTGTCATAGGTCGCCTCCTCCGCGCGCAAATCATTTACCGGATCTGAACTGCCGCCTTATTCTCTGGACGATCGTTCAGATTGCATCCGGCTACTTCTCCCTGTAAACCGTTCCGTTCTCCACACGGTAAATCCTGTCGCAGCCCGCTATCGCTGACATTCTGTGCGAAACAATAATCAGTGTTTTCTGTCCTTTCAGGCAGTTGATGGAATCCAGAACGGCAGACTCCGTTTTCAGATCCAGCGCCGAGGTCGCTTCATCAAAAATAATCAGCGCCGGGTTCCGATAGATTGCGCGGGCAAGCCCCAGCCGCTGACGCTCCCCGCCGGAAAGACGAATCCCCCGTTCCCCAATCTGTGTATCCAGACCGTGGGGAAGGGTTCGTATCTTATCGGCAATCGCGGCCTTCTCCAGCGCCTCCCACACGCGCTTATCATCGATTTCTTCTGAATCTTCTCCCAAGGCCACATTATTCCGGATAGCGTCATCCAGAAGAAAGGTATCCTGGGGCACGTAGGCTGTTCCGCTCAGATAACTTTCACAGCACTGGTTAATGGGGATGCCATCCACAAGAACCTGCCCCTTCTCCGGCACCAATAGCCCGAGCAGAATATCCAGCAGCGTTGTCTTTCCCGCACCGGAGGGACCCACAATCCCCACTGAGGTACCGACAGGAATTTCGATATTCGCGCTCTGAAGCACCGGTTCCTGGCGGCTTGCATAACAAAATGTAATATCCCTGGCTTCTATACCGATTCTAAACGGCATCCCTTGTCGCTCCCCGGCGGACATCTCCGCATGGCGTTCCCTCGCATGAAGCAGCGCACCATGAACCGCCTCCACTGAGGAACGTCCGTAAGACATCTGCGATATATCCCCGCTAATCCTGCTGCACGCCGGCAAAAGCCGCACCACCGCCAATGCCAGAGCCGACAAGCTCGGGAAAAACACCTTCGGATCACTCCCGGACAAGAGCAGGAACAGCATATAGGTCAGTACGCAGCCGGCCATGACCGCCTCAAAGCAAAGCGCCGGAATCCTTGTCCACATATGGGAAATACATACCGCCTTTGAGTACATCTTCTCTGCAGCGCTGTAACGCTCCGCGAAGAAATCCTCCTTTCTTCCGATCTTCACATCCTTAAAGCCGTGAACCGCCTGATTTAACCACTTTAGCCGTTCACGGTTCATACTGCGGCCCGTCATTCCCGCGCGATAACTGCTTGGGCGCATAAGACGCGTTATCAGCAGAAGCAGGACTGCGAGTCCTATTCCGACAAACACAGTCATCACAGGGTTCATAGCCAGAAGAAACAGACTGAGACTTAAAACAACGATCAGTTCCATAGCCGCACGAAGCATATGAACCATATAATTCGTCAACTGGAAGACATCATGGTCCAGAAGGCGAACAATATCTATCGCTCCGACCGTGACGATATTCTCATAGGAATCATGGAGAACGCCATTTAATAATTCTCCGGATACCACCTGACGGCAGACGCGGACAAAACATTCAATTGCGTAATTTTCCAAAATCAGATAGAAGGCCTTAAACAGATAGAAGAAAAGCAGAAAAATAATTAATGTCTTAATTGACTCCACCCCCGGGCCAAGGCCAAGATTCCTGCACAGACCGGCAAACCAACCGCTTCCGGTCAGCCAATCCGGATCGATCAGCAAAGAACATACGGACATAAGCAGGGAAATCCCCGTCATCTCCAGAAATGATCCGACGATCATAACCGCCAGAAGCGCCATCATCCAATAATTCTTTTCCCTGCCAATAATATCTCTTATCTGTTTTATCATAAAGTCTGAGTCTTTTCTCTCCACTTTCTGCCTCTTTAACAAATATTTTTAATGTTTTTGTGAATCCGGAATAACGGCGGCTGCAAAAGCTGACGCAGGCACTGAAGCTCAGAAGTCAGCTGTTCTATTTCCGTGTTCCGTTCGATATGCGTTATGTCTAACACAGAAATCCGCAGTTTGTCACTATATATTTTGTGGCTTCTTACGTTCATCAGGCGATAGGCCGCATAGAATTCCGGTGCTTCCGAAGAAATAGTCGTTAGCTCGGCGGAAAGGCAGCTCATCTTCAAATTACAACAGGCCGACGGAAGCATAAACATCAGGTTTCAGATGTAAAATGCCGTCTGACAACTGTTATCCTGGAAAAAAACTTATATATTAGACACCATAAATTCAACAAGGACGATACCGTTCTTTATGCGACATTTTGATGCCTATTATAATCAGCATAATGTCAACCGTATGTCTGTGTTTAGCAAAAGATGGTGTTTCAAAATTGTCAGGTAAACTATCAAAACTAAATTAATATGGTCCGGACACAGACACATTCTACCTTCCGTTCCTGACGGATAAGCTAATACTCTTATTTTCAGTATACATATAGTCAATTTCCAGTACACTTTCAGACATGCATGGCCCTGTTTTGAACCTTCATTCCTGCATCGATTAGGGTAAAAATCCGTTATTCTTTACGATAAACTTTTCATCGTCAGGAACAATATGACGTCCCGGATGGCCCGTGAACCGATAAGGAACAACATCATACAACTGATGGCCCGATCTTTGGGACTCCTTTACGGCATTACAGCATAAAGCACCGTATCATATTGATGATACATATGATGTCGGATATAGAATTTGTATTCAGGGACCATCTCTTTGATCATGAACGGGATTTGAAAATAGTCCTCCGGCCTGTGATAGATGCAGATCGCCAGTCTCGGTTTATCTCTGCGAATGACTCGTTCTGCACCGCGCAGGGCCTCCTGTTCGCTTCCTTCGACATCCAACTTGATAAATGTAACTTTTTCATCTGCGCAAAGATTATCAATGGAGTCGACCGATATGACCTGCGTTCCGTCTTTGCAGATACGCGAACCGCGGTTTCCCTTCATATTAAAGTTCAAGTACGTTTTTTCGCTCCAGAGACCAACGGGAAGGATCACAATGTTGTCGTAATCTTTGCAGCGTTCAACAAGCACCCTGCGACTGATCGCGTCCGGTTCAAACGCATATATCTTTTTACAATAATTAACCCCCTCACCAAACACCGAAACTAGTTCACTGATCGTATCGCCTGTATATGCACCTCCATCGATAAAAACTTCACCTTCCATCGGAAGAAGGATGTCCTTTACAAAATACTGCGGCTGAACGACTATTTTTCTTAACAGTTGCCAGCGAAGAGTTATCCGGTACTTTATTATCGTTCGCAGCGTTTTGCGTGAAAAATCATCCTCCAACATCTTACTCAGCTTCTTAAATTCAGCTCTATGCGTTTTATAGCAGGTTTCTATTCCCTCTCTTTGCGCAAGAGCTTGATCCATATATCTCTTGGCGATCTTTTTCTGAACGAGATACTCTTTCCTATATCTCATTACTCCTGTATTCTGGATGACGGGAACCAGTTTACGCAGGTGTTCATTTCCTTCCATGAAAAGTCTTATTCTATGAATCATGACCCTTCCCTCCCATTCTCTTCAGTTCAATCCGTCGGTTTCATTGTCGGGAACTTTATCAATGCCACTTTTTCCTTGTATTCCGTCGTTTTTTGTTGTCTCTGTCTTGGTATTATACGAATTTATACGAATTTCCGCAGGATTGTTTTTATCTTCGTTCAGCGCCCGACACGTCATAGAAGCAAAACAGGATTGATCCTACCGAATTCTGTCGCTTTTTCTCAGATAGATAATGCATTATTACAATACCGCATAAAGCACGGTATCATTTTTGTTGAACTTATGATGTCGGATATATAGTTTATATTCTGGGACTAGTTCCCTAATATATAAGGGAATTTCACAATAATCCTGCGGTTCATGATAGATGCTAATGGCCAACCGAGGCTTATCCCTTCGGATGATTTTTTCTGCTCCCCGAAGTGCCTCCATTTCGCTTCCTTCGATATCCAGTTTTATAAATGTAACCTTGTCCTCCCAACAAACATTATCAATAGAATCCACAAATACTGTACAGGAACCATTTTCCGAAATTTTTGTCCAGTCTTTTCCTTCTTGATTGAAATGTAATTTCGTCTTTTCACTCCACAGTCCGAAAGGAAGGATCTCAATGTTCTGATATTTCCGTGCTTCGCAGGTTTTTATTAAACGGCTTCGGTTGATCTCGTCAGGTTCCCAAGCGTATACCTTTTTCCAATACCCCCCCGCAAATTTTTCCAAGCCTATGATCGAATCTCCCGTATATGCCCCTCCGTCTACAAATACCTCATCCTTTAAGGGGCTAATAAGTTCCCTTAGAAAATACATGGGACTCACAACGACTGCTTGCAGCGTCTCTTTTTTTGGCGATAAACGATAGTCAATAACTGTTTGCAGCGTCTCACGGGAAAACTCATCCTCCAAAATCGATTTTACCGATTCAAACAAACTTTTATGGCTGTTATAGTATGCCGCAAACTCTTTTCTTGTTTCTTTCGCTCTCATGAGCGCAAACCGATCAGGATCATGCTTTCGAATATATTCAAGTCTATTAGCACGATAAACTCTTATACTGCACCAGATCTTAGATCTTCCGAAAACAGAAACTAGCCTCGCAGAATACTTATATTTTTCTAAAAAAAGTCTGACGTCATGTAACATAACTCTCTTTCTTCCTTAATCCAGGGGTTTCATTGTCGGTAACAACAGCACATCTCTTATTTCTTCCCCATCGTCCGCTATGGACATAAATCAAGCATCAGGTGCTTCTTTACCGCCTCGGCCATAGCCATGCGTTCACAGCTCGGCGGTACTAAACTCAGGGACACGTTTTGTATCCAATGATTTCCCATCTGAGCTTTCGAAAGAAGAAGATCACCACATGATCCACGCGCAGGATCTGTTTATACACGATATGCGGTGTAAAGCGAGAGGCATAGAGGAGCGCTAACGCATGGGCCTTGCCGTAATTATAGTATATTGGCCGGAACCTATTGCTCTTTCCCATCATTTTTTCCTTATAATATGGATTTCGGCGCCAGTGTGGGTAATATTTTCTCAGAAAATCCTGGGTCTGACACACAAAGCGTCGCCTAGTCTCCCAGTTGGAAGCGTCATGCAGCCTGATCGCCTGAGAATAATCGGTGAAAACATCGGTGTGAAAATACTCCAGCTCACGTTGGAATCTTTCGTAATACTCTGACTGCTTCACGAACTGATCGATCCGCTCCATACAAACTACCCGATCCAACTTCTCCGGACCGAAACGTGACGTCATCCCCCAGTGGATATGGTAATAATGATATAATATCTGCTTTACGATCCCGATTTTCCCGGCAAGCATAAAAAGCTTTACACAGTATAAGTGGTCCTCTATATAGCGAATGTCCTCATCGAATCGAACGGAAAAGAACAGCTCTCTCTTTACCAATTTGTTGTACGGTCCTGTGCTCATATAAGCAAGAAGCTCCGGGTGGTCGAATAGTCGAAAATTATCCACCTGCCAAAAGCTCTTCGGATATGTAATATGCTCCGCTTTCCCGTTGCGGTTCACGATGTGATCCAGTCTGCACATGACGACATCATTGCCGTCGCGCACCGCCTTCTCATACATAGCTCTACAGTAATCAGGCTCCACATCATCATCGCTGTCCACAAAGGCGATATATTGCCCACGAGAGCAGACCGCTCCGTAATTTCGCGCGTGACTGACGCCCTTATTCTCAGTGGAATACACCCTAAACCAGGGATATTTTTCCGCAAAGTCCTCCGCAATGGCAAGGCTTCCATCCGTGCTCCCGTCGTTCACCACAACGACTTCCATACCGTCAAGCGTCTGTACCGCCAGACTATCCAGACAGGCACGGAGATATTTCTGCGTGTTATATACCGGTACCACAACGCTGACATTGCACATCATATTCCTCCTCGACCAATCCTGCCGTAAAATTCGCTTTTGTCATGAAAGCTTGGTCTCATTTCCCACGAGGTATCTTTATCGCTTTATCCGTCCCACGCTGACAATATTTGCAGGCTTCAATGGGTTTCCGCCGCCACATCAGCCGGTGGATTTCGCGGCGGTTCTGGGCCGTGGTATTGCGCAGAATATCTACATATTCGTCCGCCTTTCAATCCATTAAACCAAGGTCATAACCATGAGCATGGCGAGGACAATAATAAAGGCAGCCATTGAGCATGATTTTGCAGATAATAAAGCACTGTATAAACTGATGTAATAATTCTTTGTCGTTCGCTCCATGGTTCACCACCAGACCATAATCTATCCAGGCAGGTGACTTCACGATTTCATACGAAATATTTTCCCGATCCAGTACTGCCGTGAGTTTTTTCTGTGCTTCCTGAGCGATCCCATAGTTGCTGATGATAACATTAATTCTTTTTCTGCGCATAACCGCAAATAAATCTCTGTCGTCCGGAACAATCGTACCGTTGGTAAAAATACTTACTTTGCCACACTTTTCCTGCGGTACAGCCATAAGGATGCTCTTTAGGTCTGGAGATAAAAATGTCTCTCCGCCCAATATCTTATAATGGTCGCACCAATCAAAGCTCTCGTTCAGCTTCTTCATAGAAGCGATGACTAAATCCCGATCCAGATGGTACGGAACATCATAGTATTGCATCAGATTAGAACAGTCTGGGCAGCGAAGATTGCATTTTGTTGTGATAACCACGCTTATGGAGTCCAGCCATAGACGCCCGGGCAGAAGAAATCGAATACCCCCCAACCATGGTTATTGTACAAACGCCGAATGCGGCGGTAGTCGTTATAAAAGAGGCAGTTGTGCCACCTTTCCCGAAGCCGCGACTTCTCCCAAATTGTTCTCATCCTTATACAAATCACCTTTTCTTTCCAATATTTTCAAGCAGTACCCAGCGGATGTAACGACACACAAAGACCAGCACATGGTCTGCCCGCAGGACATGCTTGTGAATACCTCCTGGCAAAAACCTGGAAAGATATACAAGAAAAACCATATGCGCCCTTCTGTAATATTTATAATGAAACGGGCGAAAATGTCTGGCTGATTCCCTTACCACCGATATGTAATACGGATTCTTTCTCCAATGGGGGTAAGTATTTTGTATAAACAAATACATTTCCTGTACATAGCGCATACGGGCATCCCAGGAGGAGGCATCTTTTCTGACGAGATCAGGATTGAGACAATGTATAGAATGTAAAGTAAACCATTCCAGCTCGTCTTGAAATATATCCACAAGGTCGTTGCTTTCCATAAAGCTACAGTTACACTTTGCGCTATTGATGATATCCAGCTTTACCATGCTGAACTTTTGGAAAGACATTCCGCCATGCGTATGAAAATAATGATAAAGGATACGTTTTACGATTCCGATATTCTCAGCAAGGCAAAACGTCTCTGCAACAAACGGATGATCCACTCTGCATCGAAGCTCTTCCGGAAATTTTACTTTAAAAAACAGGTCTCTATTTACCAATTTATTCCATGGGCCTGTACTCATTCGGACAAAAAGATACGGGTGCTCAGCCAATTTAAAATTATCCTCTTCCCAAAAGGTATCAGGATAGGTGATCGATTGTATTTGGCCGTCTCGCTGTATGATATGATCGGCTCTGCACATAACCACATCATTTCCATCGCGCACCGCTTTCTCGTACATTGCCTTGCAGTAATCCGGTTCCACTTCGTCGTCACCGTCTACAAAAGCCAGATATTCTCCCTGTGACCTTTCAGCTCCATAATTTCGTGCATGACCGGAACCTTTATTTTCTGTGGAATAGACTGAAAAGCAGGAATATTCCCGGGCAAATTCCTGCGCAATGGCAAGGCTGTTATCTGTGCTGCCGTCGTTCACCACGATCACTTCTATATCATCCAAGGTCTGGTCCGCCAGACTTTTCAGGCAGGCACGCAGATATTTTTCGTCATTGTAGACGGGCACGACAACGCTCACTTTACGCATCCTGGTCTACCTCCTGCGCTTTCATCTGCTCGTTAAAGGCGATCACCCCGTCAAGAAGAGGCGCATTGTATGCCGCAGCAATGGCTGGAATATCCTTGTCAAAACAGTGAGATTCCCAAAACGGATGTTCGGCAAACACAAATGTATGGGAAGGGTTGATTCTTGGGTCGAGAAGGAGTAACTCCCGCATCTTCTCATAGCTTACACCGCATTGCTGTGCGATTGACCAAAACTGCACGCAAAACGAAACCTTTGTCGCCAAATACGCATTCTCCATATATTTCACTAATTCAGCGGTCCTCCAGTCGGTGATGGAAAACTTATGTCGGCAATCATAAACATTCTGAAGAATTTGTATCACTTCACAGCAATCGGCTTCTTTCCCGCCAAGTATTGTAAAATCATACTTATAGTTACGCGAAAACTGCGTGTTGCCCGCATTCTCCGGTGAGAATACGATTCGTTTGCCTGTCTGATCCGCCAGCTTTTCACATGTTCCCGGAAGAACAGTGGATTTTACAACGAACAACTTTGCGTCGTTCTCCATGACGGCGCGGAAAACTTCTGTCGTATCGCAGGGATTGTTCTCGTCCACAAACGGCGTATCCACACAGATAAACGCCAAATCGTATTGAATGTCGCATCGCGTATTGTTGACAGGAATATATTTGTCATAAATATCAGGGCTAAACGGGGCAAGTTCCTCCGCAAGCATCTTACCCACAATCCCATAGCCAACTATCAGAATATTATTATACAGCATACATTTTGCCTCCTTGCTATTTAGTGGTTAGATCTACAGTATATGTGTCATTCATACAGTATTGGGATATATTTGTGTCAAGTCTTTCAGGTCATATCCCGCGTCTCGAACCGTCATCCAAGCTTTTGCTCGCTCCGTGTCGCACATGGGTTCTACTGCCAACAGCTTATCCGCGCAGAGTGCTGCCCCCCGTCCAGCGGCAGAGAGGAGATTTCTCCGTCAACACGACCTCCGGCGGCACCCAATCTGATATCACACAGGGCAATCCCGAGGTTTGCGCCTCTATTGCCGAGAGAGGCATTCCTTCATACAAGCTGGGGAGTACAAACATATCCATGGCGCACAGATACTCGCTGACCCGGCCAGTATATCCGGTAAAGATTACCTTTTGCTCCAGACCGTACTGTTTCACCTGCATGCGTATCTCTTTCTCCAACCAGCCGCCGCCTACTAAAAGCAGCCTTGCTCGGCTGTTTCTGCATGCGACTTCTCGAAAAACCTCGAGCAAAAACTGATAATTCTTAACCTTGTTAAATATGCCAACATGTCCTATCACCAGATTATTGCCCAGTGACAATTCCCTGCGCCAGATATCTCGTTTCTCACAGGAAAAAGCATATTTTCCGTGTCGATCCTATTGAGAATAACCAGTGTCTTTTTAGCTCTTCTCTCTCCAAACAACGCCTTTGCCGCTTCCTGAGAGCATGCAACAATTTTGGCGTCCGTAAAACAGACAGTCTTTTCTAAGACAAATCATTTGAACCTGCTTAAAAATCCGGCAGATGTAAACGGGATACTGTTGCGCGAATATGCGATCCTCTCCGGCCCCCTGCACAACATTGAAACCAGCAAGGCAACCGCTTGAAACTTCACTAAACCTGTATTGACATGAACAATATCATACTTATTTTCATGACATAAACGCCAAATATCACGTGCAACCGTTTGGTATTGCGTTTTTTGATTACAGCTAAACAGATCCAATCCCCCTGTGACTATCGTAACGTCATCCTGACGCACATCTTCCGCAAAGGCCTTATCTTCTGTCCCAAGGCAATACCATGTAAAAGTATAACTTGATGGCGATGCCTTGACAATATTCAGAACACTTGTTTGAGCGCCATGACGGATCAAACTGCGAGCCGTCACTAGCAAAATATTCTTTTCTTTATCCATTTTACCCATCAATACTCTTCGCCTTTCCTACTATCTGCTCAATCAAATCCGCCACCCGCTCGCTGGCGTGGCCGTCCTCCATGCAGCCCTTCTCTTTTAAAAACGCTTCGACCTTTGGCAGATATACAGCCTCATCAAAGGCATCGACGTTTTTCATCAATTCCGCATTGTCACGCGCCAGTGGAAACGGGGTGGTTTCCAACGGATAATAAAAGCCTCTCTCCATATCGTATTGCTGTACGTCGGTGGCAAACAGGAAGACCGGCCGCCGAGTCAGCATGAAATCAAAAGCACAACTGGAATAATCAGTGATGAGGCAGTCAGCCGCAGCCAACAGCTCCTGTATATCCGCGTACCAGGTGACATCGACAATGTTTGCTCCGGACGGCACGATTTCAGCCGCCTTATCCTGAATCCTGGGATGCAACCTCACAAGGATTATCCATTCCCCGCCGAAGCGGCACTTCATATGCTCAATAAGATCGCAATAATCAATTCTATAGCAGTCAATCCTATCATCTTCCCGGAACGTGGGCGCATAAAGCAGCAGTTTTTTTCCTTTCACCCCATAGCTTACAACCACCTTTTGGCGTGCACAGCGCATCCGCTCTGCGTCAAAGAATATATCGTTGCGGGGATGTCCATAGAGTCTCACTGACTCGTCCTTGACTTTCCAAAAGGCGGTCTTATAGACACTTGTCTCAAAGCTGCTGTTGGAGATCCAAAAATCGGTCATCCCGGAACTGATCACTGACGCTCGCAGCCACTTCTTGTCCTGCTTGAGGGCAGGAACGTCAATATCTATCTTTTTAATACCCAATGAGCCGTGCCACATCTGGACATAAAACTGATTCTCCCGCTTGCGCAAGCCGCGTCTCACAAAGAAGACTTTGTGATAATTGCTGACCCATACCTGCGCGGTGACATATTCGAAAAGCGACTTTAAAGAACCATATCGCACGGCCCGAATCTCCGACGGGAGAGCGCTGCGGTTTAAATCCTTCCGAGAAACAAGCCACACTAAATCGTATTTCCCGGCCGTTCCCCGCTTAATCAGCTCCTGCGCCACATACTTAGGGTTGCAGCCATAGCCCTTCCCCTTATAGTTTTCAAATACAATCTTACCTCTCTGAATCTGAAAATGCGCAAAGATGGCGCATGATATTGGGAAAAAAACTCTGCATAAAAACGCCTTGACACATATCAGGTATTCATAGAGCGGAGAAGGCAAATATTCTGTCCATCTTTTTTTCATTGTAATAACCCCATATATTCCGCACCAGGCAAGTCATTTTCCGCGCAGAATACATACGTTTTGATCTGTGCCCATCAAACAATACTGGCAAGCCGCAAGCGGTTTGTGCCGCCACATCAGGCGGCGGAGCTGCCTGCGGTTCTGAGCGGTGGTATTTTTCAGCAGATCGGCCGCCTCGCCTTTCCGATACACTGGCAGAATCCCAAATCAGAAATATACGCACACCAAAAGCAGTACTTTGTTGTAATCACAACATCGACTTTATCCATCACAAGGCCCTTTGCCAACGACTTCTTGCCTGACAAGCGTACAGCTCTGCTGCGCCTAATCCAATCTTTTTTGCAAATCTCATAGAAGAATGTTTTTTTGAGAAGCGCAGCAAATTTAGTTTGCTTGCACCTGCTAATCAATTTCATCCGTCACATTATCCTTTCTTCCCATAAACTGCAGAATCCGTTCACAGACCTGCTCTGTGGCAGTTCCCATCTCATAGGAGCCCAGCGCATGCAAATGCTGAGCGGCGTTCTCCGCGCATACCTGCTCATCGAATGTGGCAATCGCATCCAGAAGTTCTCCATCACTCCGACAAACGATACCAGGCCATTCCTCCGGGGGCGTACAAAGTCCACGTTCAGCAGCATACTTCTCCAAATCCGGCATATACAGCAGGCACGGACGACCCAACAGCGCAAAGTCCCATATACTGGAGGAGTAATCCGTGATCAGCATATCCGCTGCGCACAGCAGTTCCTGCATGTCCGGATACGACGTCACATCCAGTACATCTTTCTCACTGCCATCGGCCATTTCCCCGCCTGGATGCGCTCGCTTCAAAATAATGGCCGGTCTCCCAAATCTCTGCTGCAGGGAAGACAAAACCGCCTGATACGGAAAGGGGGCACACACACGGTATCCCCGGTAGTTTTTTCCCCGAAATGTGGGCGCGTAAACAGCGATATATCCGGTTATTCCCAGCTTGCCTCTAATCTGCCGCGCGACTTTCTTCCGCTTCTCTGTATCAAAAAACAAATCATTGCGCGGCATACCGCAGGGCAATACCTTCCCGTCGTAGCCGTAGTCCTGCCGGATGGCATACTCGGTAAAGGCCTGGGAACTGGAAAGAAACAAATCAATCTTCTGTGCAGCCTCTCGTATGATGCGATTCTCCAGCTTATTTTTGGCATATGGCGTCCCCCTGCCTATCCGCTTGTAGACACCGCCGCCATGCCATGTATTAATAAGCAGCTGTCCCTTTCTTTTAGGTTGCAGCTGCGAACAGCTGACGTTGAGAACAATGACTGAAGCGGTCATAGCATAATAAAACCAGGCGGGCGAATTGACTTTGACGGCCTTAATCCCTGGAATCTCCGAATATTTTTCCGGATGAAT
>CANQBN010000048.1 GCA_947588855.1 uncultured Lachnospiraceae bacterium | reverse complement strand
CATGGACAGAAATATAATGGGAAGCAGAATTTTATTTTCCCTGGCCGCAGGCATGAACACGGCAATGAACATGCCGTAAATCGCCATATTCATGGCATTCAGAATATTATCCGGCATTGCTCCGGTGGACAGGATTCCCACAACAGTTCCCAGCGTCCAGCCGGGAATCGCCACCGTCATAATGCCGTAAGTATACCACGGATCCAGTTTTCCCTTCTGGCTGATGGACAGGCCGAAGATCTCATCTGTGATGCCAAACGCCATAAACAGTCTGTGGTAAAACGGCAGCCTGGTATCCACCTTCTGGGACAGGGCACAGGACATCAGGCAGTATCTCAGATTGATCACAGCCTGAGAAATCAGCATTTCCACATAAGGCGCTCCGGACGCTATAATAGCGAAGGACGCGAATTGTCCCGCGCTGGTCAGGTTGGTTAAGGACATCACCGCGGCCTGGGATACGGTAAGACTGGCCTTTCTCGCGGCAATTCCGATAGTTATGGACACTACAAAGTATCCCAGCATAACTGGAATGCCCTCCCGCATCCCCCGCAAATACGTATCTCTATTCATAACATTTCTCCTAAACTGACTTCGCTCACGCCCTACACAAGACCCAGCTTCTTCATGGCATAGGCAATTCCGTCTTCCTCCACGGTCTTTGTTATAAATGTTGCATAGGGCTCCAGCACGGAGTCATGACTGCCCATAAGAACCGTGTTCCGGGCTGCTTTAAACATATCCAGATCGTTTCCGCTGTCTCCGAACGCATAAACATGTTCCGGACTGACGGAACAGTATTCCAGGACCAGGTTCATGGCTGTTGCCTTTGTATATCCCGCAGGAACAATCTCATAAAAATCGTTTCCTCTGTCGATAACTTTGAACTCCGGCATCAGCCATTTGAAAAATCCTTCCCGGTCGCTGTTCTCATCGGCAAACAGGCAGAATTTAGAAAAATCATAGTCATCGTCATCCCAATTGCCGCAGGAAAAAATACCTGCCCTGATAAATGTCTGCCGCAGCCATTCCGCTTTTTTCACCGGCGAAACATCCTTGCGGTAATAAATTCCTTCAATTCCTTCCAAAATCCCATCCATACCATATTCATGGGCCCTGCGCTTAATTTCCATACCCTTCTCATGGGGAATCTCATACGCCAGCAGCGTCTGTCCATTCACGATCACGTTAGTTCCGCAGCCGCACAGATAACCGTCAGCCTCAATCCCCTTTATAATCTCCTGAAGCGCATACCAGGTCCGTCCGGAATTAATGAATACCAGATTGCCTTTCTTTCTTGTCTCAGATAAAACACGCACCGCGCTGTCCGGCACGGTGTGTGTGTTGTTGCTCAATAACGTTCCATCTATATCGAAAAACAATGCGTTTCTGTTCATTGTCCTTCTTCCCTCTAATTCTCCGCTACCGCGTTTTCCACAAGAAAGTCAATCACTTTCGTAGAAAGAATATACTCGTCAGCAGCTTCCCCTCCGGCCTGTTCATTCATGGCTTCCACGCTCTCGAACCCAAATTCATCAGCCAGATTCTGGCGGTCCTCATCGGATACCACAATTGCTTCCGCAGCGGCAATAGCGTTGACTACGGCCTTCTGCCTGGCCGCTTCTTCCGCCACAGTCATCAGCTGCGACTCAAACGTCTCCTTGTCCATTCCAAACAGGGAGATCATGGAATCTATGTCCATACCGTACATAGACGCCTGGGTCTCATACATAGCATACTGCTCATCATAATTAGCCTGTATCTCTTCTTCCGTCAGATTCACAGTAGCGTCATTCACTACCTTCAGGAACACATCTGATTCTTTCTGCGTCTCTGCTGCATTAACCGCCGCTTCCTCCAGCGCTTTTCTGGTTCCCTCCCTGAAAGCATCAATCGTCTCATAGTCTGTATTTTCTTTAACAAATTCTTCCGTAAGCTCTGCGGGAATAGATTCTTTCACTGCGTTGACTGTCACATCAAAAACGACATCCTGACCGGCCAACTCTTCGTTCGTGTAATTCTCGGGGAATGTCAAATTCAGGCTCAGCTCCTGACCCTTAACGGCGCCAATCAGTCCATCCTCGAAACCGTCGATGAATCTGCCGGATCCTAATTCCAGATCATACCCTTCCGCCGTTCCTCCATCAAAAGCTTCTCCGTCCTTCATCCCAACATAGTCAATATTTACGATATCACCTTCTGCAGCCGCGCGGTCCACCTCATTAATCTCAGGGGACGCGTCCAATACAGACTGAATCTCTGCCTCTACCTCTTCATCTGTCACCTCAACTGCCAGAGGCGTATAAGTGACTCCCTTATATTGTCCAAGAACAACCGTATCTGAAGAAACCGCTGCCGTCGTCTCAGTTTCCTCCGCTTTCTCAGAGCATCCGGTCATAACTGCCGCAGCCAACAAGCCGCACAAACAAATACTGATAATCTTTTTCATTTTACTTCCCTTTTCTTTAAATTAATTTAGATTTTGCTGCCGGACATGAACATGTCATGACCGATAAAGTATATCATAACAAAAACGCAAAAGAAATAGATTCTCTCAAATTCACAAAAAATTCAGAATTCCTTCTTTGTCTTCCTACTCTTTTCCATAAAATGCCGCGAATGCCTTATATGTATTATAAATATCCAGCTTTGCAGTCAGCTCAAATGGTGAGTGCATGGACAGAACTGGAACCCCCAGATCTACCACGTCTATATTCAGATTCGCGATAAATTTGGCGATGGTCCCTCCGCCTCCCACATCAACGGCTCCGATTTCTCCTATCTGCCAGAAAACCCCGGCTTCCTCCATAATATCTATGACCTTTGCCATGTATTCGGCGCTGGCATCACTGGCACCGCTTTTCCCCCGGGAACCGGTATATTTGGTCAGCACGCATCCATGGTTCATATAACAGGAATTTCGCGGGTCGGATACCTGTGCGAACGTAGGATCATACGCCACATTCACATCAGCAGAAAGACAGCAGGTACCGGCAATCACATCTTTAATATCTGCGCCTTCCATATCAGCCAGATACCCAATATAGTCGTACAGATAATTGGAATCCACTCCTGTATTTCCCTGGGAGCCAATCTCTTCCTTATCCGTAAGCACTGTGACCGTGGTATACGGCGGAAGCTGACATTCGATCTCTGCCATCAGCGCCGCATATGCGCATACCCTGTCATCCTGCCCGTAAGCTCCGACCATACTTCTGTCAAAACCTACGTCTGACGCCTTACAGGCCGGCACAAACTCTATCTCGGCACGCATAAAATCTCTTTCCGTTATGCCGTATCGCTCATGCAGCAGCTCCAGAATTTTTAATTTTACCGGCTCCTTAATCTCAGCATCTACATAGGGAATCGAGCCTGTCACGATATTCAGTTCTTCGCCCTTAATTCCTTCTTTTAATTTTCTCTCATTCTGTTCCGCGGAAAGATGAGGCAGAAGATCCGTTACGCAGAAAACAGGATCGCCGGGATGTTCCCCCAGATCCAATTCGATTTTCTCTCCGTCCTTCCTGATGATAACCCCATGCATGGCCAGAGGAATCGTAGCCCATTGATACTTTCGGAGCCCCCCATAATAATGCGTTTTGAAATACACCATCTCTTCCTTCTCATAAAGGGGATTGGGCTTTAAATCCAGTCTGGGAGAATCAATATGCGCCCCGTTGATCCGGATTCCCTTTTTGACCGGCTGCCATCCAAATGTAGTGATAAGTATCGATTTGCCGCGGTTCACTTTATAAACCTTATCACCCGGGGCATATGTTCCGGCAAAGTCAATCTCATGATAACCAGCCTTTTCAAGCAGATCAACCGCCGCGCTCACACATTCCCGCTCTGTCTTTCCATGGTCCAGAAAATCCTTGTATCCCCTGCAGAATTCTTCCGCCAGAGGAATCTGTTCAGGTTTCTCTTCCGCCGCGTTAGGAAACTTCCACGCCAACTGCTTCTGCAGTTCTTTTCCTGTCATTAGTAACACTCTCCTCAACTGTTCTTCATCAGCCGATACCAAGTTCCTCACTGTCCAAGATCAGTGTAAAGGGACCGTCGTTAACCAGACTGACCTTCATGTCCGCCCCGAACATGCCGTGCTCCACTTTATCCACATAGTTTCCGCATCGCTCCACTACATGTTCATAAATCTGGTTGGCCCAGTCCGGAGCACCCGCTCCTGTAAATCCGGGACGATTGCCATGGCGGCAATCCGCATAAAGGGTAAACTGACTGATTATCAGCAGTTCGCCTCCCACATCCGCCAGAGACAGGTTAGTCTTGCCATCTGCGTCCGCGAATATACGCAGCCGGCACATCTTGTCCGTCATCTTATCGGCAACAGTCATTGTATCACTATCCGACGCGCCAAGCAATACTAAAAATCCCCGTCCAATCTGTCCGACTGTCCGGCTGTCCACGGATACACTGGCCTCTAAAACTCGTTGAATCACCATTCTCATCTTATTTTCTCCCTGTAGTATCTCAGAAACGTTTATTTTCAGCCGACGCAGCTGCAAAGAACAGGCGGCCTCCGAATATACGGTTAGCAGGCCGCCCATCTCAATCCTCAACAACTTCTCTCTACTCAGATGAAGAATCCGAATGATCTCTCTGCTCCGGTTCCTCATCTGTCAAGCCGTCTTCCTGCGCGTTTTGCTCCTTACTGTCCCCCTGAGTGTTCCATTTTACAATCGCTTCGTTCAAGGAATACATCTTGGCGTCCAACATATCTACCACATCGGCGCAGGCCTTCAGTTCCTCCGTCAAATAATCAGGCACATTCTTTCCTAATTTGTAATACATCTTATGTTCCAGACTCGCCCAGAAATCCATGGCCACCGTTCGTATCTGAATCTCCACCTTAGTCTCCACCGGACCTTCGGACAAATATACGGGAATCGTCACCACCATATGATAACTTTTATATCCGTTGGGCTTGGGATTCTTAATGTAATCCTTCACGTACAGCACCGTAACATCCGCCTGACGGGAAATCATCTCAGCAATCTGATAAATATCCGATGTAAAGGAACAGATAATTCTGACTCCGGCAATATCATTAAGCTTCTCCGTCATATTGGAGGTAGATACCTCATATCCAAGCCGTTTCAGCTTCTTGACAATGCTTTCCGGCGTTTTCAGTCTCGCCTTCACATGTTCAATCGGATTATAATTATATATGTGCACGAACTCGCCGTTCATGACGGTCATCTTCACCTGCATCTGTTTCAAAGCAGAGCCATAGATAAACATCAGAGAATTCCACTGGTCGATTTGATCATAGGTCTTGGGGATATACTGCATGATTATCCCTCCTTCATCATAGTTCCCGATTAAAATTTCAGACCTTTAAGCAAATCTCCCAATCCTGTAGTCACAGCGGCAGAATTCTTGTAGTGGAAATCACTCTTCTCCTCTCTGGGGGCTTCCTCATCCATATTTCTCATGGTCAGACTGATTTTGCCGTTGGCGACATCGCGAATCTTTACTTTAACCGTCTGTCCCTCCTGAAGCACAACGCTGGGATGCTTAATCCGCTGCCTGCTGATCTGAGATACGTGAAGCAGGCCGGTCACGCCCTCATCCAGCTTCACGAACGCGCCGTAATCCTTCAGACTCTCAACCACGCCTTCCACAACAGCGCCCGGCTTATAAGCTTCCATCTTGGCTTTCCGCTCAGCGTCTCTGCGCTCTCTCAGAAGCTCTCTGGCAGACAGTACCAGTCTCTTCTTTTCCGGGTCGACTGTAATGATATAAGTCTCCAAAGTCTTGCCCACCCAGTCCTCAAGCTTCTCTACATATCCGAGAGAAATCTGGGACGCCGGAATAAAGGCTCTGGTCTCATTCACAAAGGCGATTGCTCCGCCCTTGACGATCTCTTTGATCTTCACCTTCACCACAGTCTTATCATCCTGCATCTGCTTCAGTTCCTGCCACTTCTCCGCGTCAGGAGAATCATTCTCAACGAATTTCCGGGTGCCCTTCTGATCGTATTCTTGATAGGACTTCTCCAGATCCGCCTTTAAATCATCCATGCTCTCCACAGGTTCCTCAGGCGCGGCCACCGGTGGCTCCTCAGCAAGACCAGCTGATGCCACAGCTTCAGCCGCAGGGCTTTCGTCAATCTTTTTGGTCACTTCTTCTGCCTTCTCATCAGCCGCGTCGATAACGGCAGCTGCTTTCTCCTGAATAGCCTCCGCAACTGCTCCGACCTTCTCCTTGACCGTCTCCATGACAGCCTCGCTCTTCTCTGTCACAGCCTCGACAACCTCGGCCGCCTTCTCCTCCACGGCCTCAACAACTTTCGTCTGTTCTTCGTTCATGTCACATTCCTCCATTATGCATTCTATGCGCCGCGCACCGTCAGTTGGCGCTATAAATTCATTATACTATATTTTTTCGATTTCTACCTCATTTTTTATAGTTTTCTTTAAAAAAATATGCTATATTTGAGAAAAATTAAAGATTTGACCCGAAAGGAACCTTAAAATGACCGATATTATGGACCTGCACACCCACACAATCGCCAGCGGGCATGCATATAACACACTTTACGAGATGACAAAAGCAGCTTCCGACAAAGGTCTGAAGCTTTTCGGTTCTACGGACCACGCTCCCCAGATGCCCGGCTCTGCCAATCCGATGTTCTTCATCAACTTTAAACTCATCCCAAATGAACTATTCGGAATCCGGCTTCTGATGGGCTGCGAACTGAACATCCTTGATTACGAAGGCAGTGTGGATCTTAATCCAAACCAGTTAAAAAAGATGGATTATGCCATCGCAAGCATCCATCAGCCCTGCTATCCCGGCGGTACCGTGACTCAGAACACTGCCGCTTACCTGGGGGTCATGAAGAATCCCTATGTGAAGATCATCGGCCACCCGGACGACGGCCGGTTTCCTATGGATATCGACACGCTGACCGCTGCCGCCAGGGAACATCATGTTCTTCTGGAAGTCAACAGTTCCTCCTTCTCTCCCCTCTCATCGCGAAAGGGTGCCAGAGAGACCTATCAGATAATGCTGGAGCGCTGCATCCATTACCATACGTCCATCATCATCAACAGCGACGCTCACGTTGCCTCGGAAGTCGGCAATCACCAGGCAGCCTGGGAGTTGATTGAAGAGATGAATTTTCCGGAAGAGCTGATCGTCAACACTTCCATTGAAAAACTAATCCCATATATTCCGTCGTTGGAACTGAACACACCCCACATGGCGGGATTCTGATCTGCAAGGAGGAACTTATGATCAATTTTCTCAACCTGGAATATTTTCTGGCCGCCGTTGAGGAGTCCAACATTACCAGAGCCGCTCGTCGGCTGGGAATCTCCCAACAGTCCCTGAGCAGCCATATCGCCAACCTGGAAAAGGAATTCGGCATTGAACTTTTCCACCGGACTTCTCCCCTAACCCTGACCTATGCCGGCAAGGTCCTGTCGCGGCAGGCCCGCCAGATTCTTCAGCTCCGGGAAGAAACCTACCAGGAAATCGCCGATATCAAGGATTTTTCCAAAGGGCAGCTGATCATCGGCATGTCTCACACCAGAGGCCGAAACATTCTTCCGGAAATTCTTCCCGCCTATAGGGAAGAATTTCCCAATATCGACCTGATTCTTCGCGAGGGCAATTCCTCCGAACTGGACGCCCAGCTTCTTCACGGCCAGGTAGATCTGATCATCGGCATGCTTCCCTTTCAGGTGGAAAATGTAGAAACCGTGCCCATCTGCGACGAAGAGATTCTTCTGGTGGTGCCGGACAGCCTTCTGGAAAAGACATATCCCGGACAGGCGGCGGAGCTGAAAGCCAAACTGCAGGACAATGCCGATTTGTCCCTGGTCAAGGATTGCCCCTTCCTCCTGATCAATCCCGGCAACCGTGTGCGGACTCTGGCGGATGAGATGTTCGCAGAAGCCCAGATTACCCCGGAGATTGTTCTGGAAACAGAAAATATCGAGACGGTTCTGGCCCTGGCCTTCAAAGGTATGGGCATTACCTTTTACCCGAAGATGTTTATCGCCAACCGGCAGACCGCTCAGGCTAATATGGAACAGGCCGCCGGAGTCAGTCTGTATCACCTGAATTCTCCCAGAGCCCATGGCATTCTGGGCATCGGCTATCACAAAGGTCATTATCTGTCCCAGGCCACCCGGGAGTTCATCCGGATCGCCAAAGAGAGAATTTGAGGAGCGCTTCGAGAGGTATTCTTAATAAGCAGGCTGAGAAACGGTTTTCTTGACAAATGTCTTCCGGTATGATATGATGCCCTTGTAAATATTAATAACAATTATCAATATCAAGGAGTGGTTATGAAGACTTTGAAACACAGCCGTCAGCGGGATACCATTATGGAATGTCTGATGAATCGGCATGACCATCCGACCGCTGACACGATTTACACGGACATCCGTGAACAGATGCCCAACATCAGTCTTGGCACCGTCTACCGGAACCTGAATCTCCTTGTGGAACTGGGTGAGGTGAGAAAATTAAGCTGCGGCAGCGGACCGGACCGCTTCGATGCCGATATCCATCCTCACTATCATTTTGTATGCCGGAAGTGCGGACGGGTCCAGGATCTTCCTATGGACATTTCCGAACACATCAACGCCATTGCCCAGGAGCACTGTCCGGGGCAGATTGACAGCCACATCACCTATTTCTACGGAGTGTGCGAAGATTGTATGAAAAAAACATCATAATCCGGTTGACAAGACTCTCTATCTGTGGTACATTAATATTGCAAATCAGTAATCATTCCTATTATTGCTGACAGGAGCTGCGATATGGGAAACTATAAAAAGAAAAGGAGATATTCACTATGAAAAAATGGGTTTGTCCAGTATGTGGTTACGTTCATGAGGGAGATACTCCCCCCGAGGCATGTCCGGTATGCAAGGTTCCCGGCGAGAAGTTCAAACTGCAGGAAGATGAGATGACCTGGGCCGCCGAGCATGTAGTCGGCATTGCCAAGGGCGTACGCGAAGACATCATCAAGGATCTGAGAGCTAATTTCGAAGGCGAGTGTTCCGAAGTTGGTATGTATCTGGCTATGGCAAGAGTTGCCCACAGAGAGGGTTATCCGGAAGTTGGCCTGTACTACGAGAAGGCCGCCTGGGAAGAGGCCGAGCATGCCGCCAAGTTCGCTGAGCTGTTGGGCGAGGTTGTCACCGACAGCACCAAGAAAAATCTGGAACTGCGCGTTGCCGCTGAGAACGGCGCTACCGCCGGCAAGGTTGATCTGGCCAAGAGAGCGAAAGAGCTGAACCTGGATGCGATCCATGACACCGTTCATGAGATGGCCCGCGATGAGGCCCGACATGGAAAGGCTTTCAAGGGACTTCTGGAGAGATACTTTAAATAATACTTACCTCATCTTTTAAGGATTTTCAAGACATAGGGGGAGCGAATCAGAGATGGTTCGCTCCCTTTTTACCTTCCTTCCTGTCACAATCTCATTCCACCACATTTCTCAGCCGTCCGATCCCCTCAATCTCGCAGACCACCTCGTCGCCCGGCTTTAGGAATCTGGGAGGATCGAATCCCAGACCGGCCCCGGCGGGAGTGCCAGTAGAGATGATGGTGCCGGCCTTCAGACACATTCCCTGAGACAGCTCGCTGATAATATGATCAACTCCGAAGATCAGAAGCTCCGTATTGCTGTCCTGGCGCAGCTCTCCATTGACGTAAGAGCGGACCGACAGCTTCGGCGGCCAGGGAATCTCATCAGCTGTTACGATACAGGGCCCCATGGGACAGAACCCTTCCAGGCTCTTGCCGTAATACCACTGCTGATGACGGTTCTGAATATCCCGGGCGCTGACGTCGTTAAGAATCGTGTATCCGAATATGTAATCCCGGGCATTCTCCACTGATACTTTGTAGGCGTCCTTTCCAAGAATCACCGCCAGCTCCACTTCGTAGTCCAGCCGGTCTGTAATATCCTGATGACTGGGAATGTTCTCCCCATCGCCGGTAGTCCGGTTCACTCTCTTAGAAAAATACACGGCATAGGGCCGTTTCCCATCAAATTCTTTCCCCCGGTACCGGGCGGATTCCTCCGCATGAGCCATGTAGTTGATACCCAGGCAGATGATATCCTGCCGCGGCTCCAGAATCGGCGCCAGGATCTTCACTTCCTCGCGGCGCACAGTTCCTCTCACACGGTAAGGATCATGATCGGCCGCATAAGCCAGCCTCTGCATCTCAGACTCGCACAGCTTTACCACCGCGGTCTCCATATCCTTATAATCGATATCCACGCCGTCAAAAGGGAAGACCCACTGACCGTCTGAGCTGAGAACTCCCAGCTTCTGCTTTTTCTCCACGATATAAGTCACAAGTTTCATTCCGTCTTTATACCTCCCACAAGTCCTCTCTTGTTGTAGAAACCGCATCAGCCCCCGCACGGAATGCGTCCATAATATCCTGCTTATCGGACAGAAGACCGCCTGCCACCAGGATAACCGATGTATGCTCCCGAATCCGTTTCAACACCTTGGGAAGCACTCCCGGCATGATCTCCATAAAGTCCGGCTCAAAGGATGCCAGCTGCTTTCTGGTGTTTTCAAAAGCAATCGAGTCAATGAGAAATGTCCGCTGACCGCCGATCAGTCCCAGTTCCATGGCATGCTTCACCAGCGCCGGTTTGGTGCTTATGATTCCGTCTGCGCGGGTATTTTCCCTGATAAAATCTACAGCCACTTCTTTCTGACTAAGTCCCGTAATCAAATCCACATGAACAATTGCCAGCTTGTCCGCCGCTTTCACCTTCTCCACAAGGCCTGCAATACTGCATATCGTCCCGAAGAGAATAAACACAACAGACGATTCTGTCTGCAGCGCATGTTCCAGGCCAATCTCATCCTTGACTGCCGTGATAACCGGTGAAGCCCCGAAGATATCTTCAAGTCCCATGATCATCCTCCCAAAATGGTTCTTATACTATCATACACCAATTTGTCAGAAAAATCAAATACATGCCAAAAACGGCGGAAAACCTTCGTCTCCCGCCGTTCTGCAGTTCTCTTCCCCGCATATTCTCTCTTTACATAGATTTGCTAACATTAATTCTTAATTGCTTTTATGCTTCACATAGGCTTTGCATACCTCTGGGAAGTTAGTGATCACGCCGTTGCAGCCCCATAGATAAAGCTGCTCCAGCTCCGCCATATCATTGACGGTCCAGACGTTTAATTTGATTCCGTGAGTCTTACAGTTCTCAATGATCTCTTCATTTAAAGTCTTGTAGCCCGGATGATAATACTCAAAACCGCTGCTCTTGCAGCAATACCCGGCATTGCCCAGACCATTGCCGCCCATCAGCGCCCCGCAGGGAATCTCCGGCGCCAGCTTCTTGACTTTGACCAGGGACATCAGATTAAAGGAGGAGAAGAGGATCCGATCCTCCAGACCATATTTCCTGACAATGTCTATGGTCTTCTTCTCAATGTCCTCATAATAGTAAACGCCTGTCTTTATCTCGATATTGGTAAAAATATCTGTCTGCGCCATCCATGCGCAGTACTCTTCCAGAGAAGGAATAGGTTCAAAATCCGTCACATGGGGGAACAGCTTTGCCGCGTTCAGCTTTCTCAGCTCCTCAAAGGTATAATCCTTTACGGATCCTGTTCCATCGGTAGTCCGGTCTACCTTCTCATCATGGATTACTACGACTACTCCGTCCTTTGTTGTCTGGACATCCAGTTCGATGCCGTCACTCCCGGCTTCCACCGCTTTGCGGAACGCCAACATGGTATTCTCCGGATATCTTCCACTATAGCCCCTGTGAGCAATTACTTTCATAATAGAAACCTCTTTTCCTGATGATGTTAAACATCTTATTATCCAAGCTGTCATTATACTATCTTTTTCATGATAGCACAAGTGCCGGACAAATAATTCTCAAAATTCGGGGCCGGAACGGTCTCGCCTACTTCATTGCCGCCTTGGAATAACCGGTCAGCATGTATTTCTGGAACATAAAGAACATAACTACTACCGGCAGGATCGCCATCACGGCGCCGGCCATGATCTCATGGTTGTTCATGGTCGCCTGCCCGGCGAATGTATTCTTAAGCTGCGCCAGACCTACGGTAAGCACCCGGCGCTGTTCGTTCTTGGCGATAATCTTGGGCCAGAAGTAGCTGTTCCAGCCGTTGGTGAATGTGACCAGGGTTGTGGTAAACAGCGTTGATTTGCACATGGGCGTCAAAATCTTGGTGATAACTCCAATCCTGCCCAGGCCATCTACCTTGGCCGCGTCGATATAGCTGTCGTCGATGGCCATGAAGGTCTGACGCAGCATGAAAATATAGTACGGAGAAATACACTCCGGAAGAATCAGGCCCAGGAACGTATCATTCAGTCCCCAGTTAGCGCACATGATGTAAATGGGAATGAACGTAACCTGGATAGGAATCATCAGTGCGCCCAGAACGAACAGGAAGCACACGCCCTGACCCTTAAATTTGCCTTTGGAAAAACCGTAGGCAGCAAATACGCCGGTGACGATCTGGGAAATCAGGATCCCGGCCGTCATGACGATCGTGTTGTAATAATATTTTCCGAAATTCACCCGGTTGAATACGCTTAAATAGTTCTCCAGATGGATCTCATGGGGCCACAATGTCGGCACTGCCAGAAGAATCTCTTCCTGAGACTTCACGGACGAGGAAATCATCCAGTACAGCGGAAAGAGTACGATCAGGGTGACAAGGATAGCCAGGGTATACTGTACGGCAGCTATGATCTTTCTTTTTCTCTTTGCCGCCATCTCCCGTTCCAGACGGGTAGTAGTTTTTGCTCCGCTCATATCCGTCCCTCCTTATGAATCGTAGTGAACGCTGTTGTTGGATACCTTAAAGGTCAGCGCCGTGAATACCAGCAGTAACACGAAGAACGCGATTGCGATAACCGATGCACGGTCCATACGGAAGTCCTCCATGGCGTACTGATAAATCTTGTACACGAACACCTCGGTAGAACGGTAAGGTCCGCCGCTGGTCAGGATATCGATGGACTGGAATACCTTCATGGAAGAAAGGAAGGTTGTCACAAACAGGAACAAAGTTGTGGGCGAAAGCATAGGAATCGTAATCTTCCAGAATCTCTGCCATGCAGTCGCGCCATCTAAAGATGCCGCCTCATAGTAATCCTTGGAGATGCCGATCATGGCGGACAGATAGATCATCATGCCGTAACCGATGGCTCTCCACCCGGTAACCATCAGTACCGCGAACAGTGCGGTGTGACGGTTCTGCAGCCACGCTACCGGAGCAATGCCGAAGAAACTAAGGAGATAATTCAGGATACCGGTATCCGTGTTCAGGATCCACAGGAAAACTACGGCTGCGGATGACATGGCCACGTACTTGGGCATGAACACGATGGCACGCATGATAGAGAAAGCTCCGTTCATGCGGTTGAAGATCAGGGCGAAAATCAGTCCGCCTACCAGAGTGATGGTAAGCTCGCCGATAGAGTACAGGATCGTAACCTTCAGAGAGTTCAGAAGGTATTTGGTTCCCGAACCGTTAAACAACCACACCCAGTTCTTCATCCCTACATAATTCCAGGTATCGTTCAGCAGATTCCAGTCGGTAAAGCTGATCTGGATCAGCTTGCAGATCGGGTAATATGTAAATATCGCTATGAGGATCAGCGACGGCAGGACGCAGACGAAATCCTTAATAGCAGACGTTGTCTTAGGATTTATTAATGGTTTTTTCTCCACGTTGTCCTCCTCTTCTTAATTGTTTAAACCGATTGTTTCATAAACAGCCGGCCTCCGGCGGCCAGTGCCGGAGGCCGTATCTCACTGTTATCTCAATACTATTATCCGACGGCATCCTCCAGAACTTCATCGATCTCTTCTGCCATATCGGCAATCTTGCTGTCGATATCTACATCTTCATACATGATCTCGATCATATAGTTCTTCCAGATGGTTGCCAGCTGATTCCAACCGGGATGCTGGATTCTCGGATAGATCAGGTTCAGGTTGTCAAAGATGCACTGGAACGCAGGTTTCTCTTCCAGGAACGCCTTGCCTTCATCTGTGGTCAGCACAGAGTTTCTGGTGGGCATATAACCTGTCGCGCTTGCCCACTTCATGTTAGTCTCTTTGCCGCACAGATAGCACAGGAACTGCCATGCCGCGTTCTTGGTAGCCTGATCGTTCTTGGACGGAATCAGCAGTACGCAACCGCCGATCTCCTGATCCTTACTGCCGTTGTAGCCGGGAAGCCATGCCATGCCAACCTCGAAATCACAGGAATCTACATAGGTGGTATACAGGGAGCTGGTGTGGGAAACCGCGAAAGCCTTTCCGTCGATGAAGCTCTGCCTCATGTTGGAAGAAGCGTCGCTTCCATTGTCGGTCCAGTAAATCCATCCCTTGTCATACCAGTCTTTGAACTGATGAGCCAGTTCCAGACCGGCATCGCTGCCCAGATCGGTGGAAACCTGATCGTCATTGATGATGTTCAGGCCTCTGTTCAGATAGAATGTCTCAAAATACCACTGATCCCATCCGGGGATGCTCAGGCCGGTACGGCCGTTGGCTGCAGCCTTCTCCAGGAAAGCGTCCATTCCGCTCCAGTCTTCCGGAACCTCAATGCCCTCTGCATCGGCGATATCCTTATTATAATAGATAACCTGAGTAGAGATCAGGAAAGGAAGAGCTACCTGCTTGCCCTCATACTGGGAAGCCAGAAGCATACCAGCTGAGAAGTCCTCCAGATCGTATCCGGTAGCCGCCGCATAGGGTCCCAGATCCTCGGTCAGCCCGCCTGCGCCATACTCTGCTACATAAGGAGTATTGGCAACTGTTACAGCCGGGAGTCCGGTGCCTGCCGCATGGGCAGCAACCAGAGCCTCGTTGACCTGAGCGTAGCTTCCTACGTAAACCGGCTCTACCGTAATCAGATCCTGTGAATTGTTGAAATCATTCACGACCTCTTCCACGATCCAACTGTGCTGGTCCTCGATGGAATGCCACCACTGGATAGTGATGGGCTCGGTCACCTCATACATGGAAGCATCCACTTCTGCTGCCGCCTCAGTCTCCGCCGCTTCAGCCTCTCCGCCGCCTGCGGAATCTGCCGCCGCTGCCTGTGTAGTCTGCTGCACCGCGCCGCCGCCCGTAGAGCCGCCGCCGCTGCAGCCTGCCAACAAGCCGACAGCCATTGCCATGGTTAACAGAATTGCTAACGTTTTCTTCATTTTGATACATACCCTCCATTCATTAATAAACGTTAAAAGTGTCTGGCGAGAAATTACTGTTAAATTTTGGTAAATTTTATTGTCGTTATTTTCGCTTTTTTACCTATTTTTTCAACATTTCATCTTTGTCCCGCCTGCTACAAATGCAATAATATCTTGCTTCTTTAGAATACCACTGTTTAGCATTATTTGTCAATAACTTATCAAAAGTATTTTTCTTTTTAAACATTTTTAACATCTTTTTTAAACGATTCTTGTTTAATATTATTGGAAGAAAAGGATTGATTTTTTTGCTGAAAAATGCTAAACTTTGAAAATGAAGACATAGACCTATTGTTTTCAGGAGGAAGTTTGTATGAAGAAACCTACGATCAAAGATATTGCCACTATCGCAGGAGTATCGCCGGCATGTGTATCGATGATCCTCAGCGGAAAGAACCTGCAGCGTTTCTCAGAGCAGACTATCCAGAATGTATATCAGGCTACCCGTGAACTAGGATATCTGCCCAAAAAGCAGCGTGGCAAAAGCGCTAAAGACATTATCCTCATCGTCTGCCCATCGCTCATGAATCCTTACTATACGACTCTGATTCAGAGCATGGAGCAGGAAGCCCGGGTTCGTGGTTATCTGACGCTGGTGTTTACGACCTACTGGAACAAGAACGCTGAGCGCGAGATCCTGGAACTGGCCGCCAGACCCATGGTGGTCGGGGTCATTTTTGCCATGATTCCTCAACAGCCCCATCTGGCTGAGGAGGTCAGCAAGATGGTTCCCATGGTGACCGTGGGTGACAAAACTTACAGCATTAACATTGATACCGTGGATGTAAACAACTACTCCGCAGGGCGCATGGTAGCCGCGCATCTGATTGAGTTGGGACATAAACACATCGCATACGTATCTACCACATTGAACAGCGAGCACTCTTCTCGCGTTAACCGCTGCAACGGCCTGAAGGACGAATACGCTCATTCCTGTCCCGAAGGCAGCGTCACTGTTTTCAGCCAGGAGGTATCTCCCCACCGGGAGCTGTACATCATTGCTGTAGAACATGAAGTAGGATACGAATTGACAAAGAAATGCCTGAAAGAACGCTCTGAGATTACCGCGATTGTCGCCGTCAATGATATGGTGGCATACGGGGCCAGGGAAGCTCTCCTGGAAGCCGGAAAAAATATCCCCGGAGACATCAGCCTCTGTGGATTTGATAATATCTATCCGTCCCGCTTCGAGGGCATTAATCTGACTACCATCGAACACGCCATTGTAGGGCGGGGCCGCAGCAGCATCCGTCTCCTGACTGATAAGATTCAGGCTCAGGAGGACGTAAGCCACGGTAGAGCCATCACACGCATGGAATACCAAAGCGACCTGCTTGTCGGCAATACCACCGGCCCGGCACCTGCAGGGACTACGTAACTGATAGACATTGATAGAAGGGAGCCTGACACGCGCAGGCTCCCAGTTTTACAATATTTTTCATTTTGACTGCTTCTCCGTCAGGCCTCGTCGGTGTTTTCCGTCTCCTCATCCTGATATCTTGTAAATACAGAGCGGAACAGATAAGAGCTGACGAAAGCAGCCAGGGCCATAAAAATGGGAAACAGGATCGTGATATAATAGGTAAGAATCCCGAATATGACATAGACGACCAGAACCGTCACAGACACGTACAGGTTTCCCATAGCCATAACGAAGCTGTTGGTAATGATCTTTTTCACCGGCAAATGAAATCTGGACAAGATCGGGAACACATAAAGAGCCGTCAGGACATAAACGAGAAGGAGACAGAGCAGCACACCCAGACACAGAGTCCGGATCGGCCGTGACACGGTGATGTTCATGCAGGCCCACAGATCAATCGCCAGAAAGCCTCCTACAGCCAGCACGATCAGCCACAGGATGGTAGCCGGAAGGAAATTTTTCCGAAAGGCTTTCCAGAAGCTCCTCCACACATAGCCTTCCTCGTTGTCCGCCTGCTTCAGTGTAAACTGATACAGGGAGGTAGTGGCCGCACCCATGGTGAAGACCGGCAGGGACGCCGCGAACCACAAGATTCCCAGGAAGAACACATCCGTTATCTTTTCCATAAAGCTCCAGAACTTATTTTCCGGATTGAAAATGCCGTTCAGATTCATAGGACACGCTCCTTTCCATTCCATGCATTCCCGGCGGCAGCTGTCAGCAGACCAGACATCTGTCACGCTGCCTTTCATATATTGTATCACATTTTTGGCAAAGAAGGTGAATTTTTATGAAAATTTTTGGCAAACTAAAAAGAAATTTCGCAGATGACCGGGCAACTCTGAAATCGCTGCCCTTCCGTCAGAAAATCCGTTTCGTTCTGGATTACTATAAGGGTTATTTCTTCATCTTCCTGTGCCTGTGCCTCCTCGGCTACTATGTAGGCGATCTTTGGCTTCAGACCCGGAGGGATACCGTTCTGGAGGGCTTTTTCTCCAATGACGATGAAAATCTGTTCCCGGCCCAGAAGATCGCTGAGGACTTCTCCGCTTACGCGGGTCTGAAGAGGGGCCAGCAGGTAATCTTCGACGACAGCCTTTATGTGATCACCGGCTCTTCCGCCGACTACAACACCGCCAGCCAGGGCAAGATCATGGCCTACGTCTCCGCCCGGGAGCTGGATTTTCTGATCACCACAGGGGACCTGGTGAAAACCTACGCCCCCAGCTTTCCGGTTCAGGATCTGGAGGAATTCCTTCCCGACGACCTGAAAGCGCTTTTCA
>CANQBN010000047.1 GCA_947588855.1 uncultured Lachnospiraceae bacterium | reverse complement strand
TATATAAAAATAAATTTGACATAAAAAAATAAGCCTGATAAGGCTTTCTAGAGATTAGGGGTGTCAAAAACCCGGACAATAAGCGGTTCCAATCGTATGGTTCACGTATGATTCCGAACGTACGATTCCGATAAAAATTTTAGTTGACATTTCTTGATTCTGATGTTATTATTTTCTAGTATGCCGCACAATGAGGTAGGAAAGTTCCGGATGTTCCGGACACCGTAGTTGGCGAGTAATGATAAAGAGGAGGTGCCGAATATGTACGCGATTATTGCAACTGGCGGTAAGCAGTATAAGGTATCCGAGGGCGATGTCATTAGAGTGGAAAAGCTTGAAGCAGAAGCCGGAGAGACTGTGACTTTCGATCAGGTACTTGCAGTCAGCGACGGAGAGCTGAAGGTTGGAGCTCCGACCGTAGAGGGAGCTGCCGTTACCGGTACTGTTGAGAAGCAGGGCAAAGCGAAGAAAGTGATCGTTTATAAGTATAAGAGAAAGACCGGATATCACAAGAAGAACGGTCACAGACAGCTTTTCACCCAGGTCAAGATTGATAAGATCAACGCTTAATTTGTGTTATGATTCATGTGACAGTTTATGCTGATTCAGGAGTTTACAGAGGAATTCATCTGAGCGGACACGCAGGCAATGCGGACAGCCCGCTTGACGGACAGGAGCTTGTGTGCGCGGCTGTATCGGCCCTGACTCTCAATCTGGCTAATTCTGTGGAACATTTCACGGACGACCGGTTTGAGGCGGAGGAGGACGAGACGGCGGGAGATTTCCGGTTCCGGTTTACCTCTGACATAAGCGACGAATCCAGACTCCTGATGAATTCGCTGGTATTCGGTCTGATGAATATCGCGGATGCATACGGAGAACCGTATATTAATATTCAGATTGAGGAGGTGTAATACGATGTTTCAGATGAACCTTCAATTATTCGCTCATAAAAAGGGAGTCGGTTCCACCAAGAACGGCCGTGATTCCGAGTCCAAGAGACTGGGAGCCAAGAGAGCTGACGGACAGTTTGTTCTGGCAGGCAACATTCTTTACAGACAGCGCGGCACCAAGATTCATCCAGGTGTGAACGTAGGACGCGGCGGAGACGATACGCTGTTTGCCAAGGTCGATGGAATCGTAAGATTCGAGAGATGGGGCAGAGACAGAAAGAAAGTTTCCGTGTATCCCAGAGAAGCAGTGAATGAGTAATGACTGATGGCTTCATACGTTTCGTATGGAGCCATTTTTTCCATGACCGCATATGGCCGCGGCCGGACCGAGACGCGCCGCGGCGGCAGATTCTTTATGCGGGAGAGAGGTAATATGGTTTATGTTTGCTGATTACGCGAAAATCTTTATTAAATCCGGAAAGGGCGGCGACGGTCACGTCAGCTTCCGCAGGGAACTGTATGTGCCGGCCGGAGGTCCTGACGGCGGGAACGGCGGAAAGGGCGGCGACATCATTTTTGAGATCGATGATGGTTTGAATACTCTGACGGATTTTCGTTACAAGCACAAATTTGTTGCCGGAAACGGCGAACCTGGCGGCAAGAAACGCTGCTCCGGCAAGAACGCTGAGGATTTGATCATCAAAGTCCCTGAGGGCACCGTTATCAAAGATTTTGAATCGGGTAAGGTAATTACCGACATGTCGGGAGAAAACCGCAGGGAAGTGGTTTTAAAGGGCGGCAGAGGCGGTCTTGGCAATATGAACTATGCCACAGCGACCATGCAGGCCCCTCAATATGCCCAGCCGGGCAAAGACGGACAGGAGCTGTGGGTACAGCTCGAATTGAAGGTCATTGCCGACGTGGGGCTGGTAGGATTTCCCAATGTAGGGAAATCAACGCTTCTTTCCAGAGTTTCCAACGCCAGACCGAAGATCGCGAATTATCATTTTACAACATTGAATCCCCACCTGGGCGTGGTGGACCTGGATGACGGAGCCGGTTTCGTCATGGCGGATATTCCGGGATTGATTGAGGGAGCCTCCCAGGGAGTAGGGCTGGGTCATGATTTTTTAAGGCATATTGAACGGACAAAAGTCCTGATCCATGTGGTTGATGCCGCCTCGACGGAGGGCAGAGACCCGGTTGAGGATATTCGAATCATCAATAAGGAACTGAATGCGTATAATCCGGAACTGACGAAACGGCCTCAGGTCATCGCCGCCAATAAGATCGATGCGGTTTACTGGGAAGAGGGCGGCGACGGCGCAGCTTCCGGAAGCGCGGAGACGGAGAATCCTGTGGAACGTCTGAGAAAGACGTTTGAGCCGGAAGGCATAAAGGTATATCCGATCTCAGCCGTCACGGGAAAGGGCGTAAAGGAACTGCTGTACGCGGTTCATCAGCTCCTTCAGACCGTTGAACAGGCTCCGAAAGTCTTTGCGAAAGAATTTGACGTGAATCTTCTTAACGCCGGTTCCAATCTGCCTTACACCATCGAAAAAGACGGCGACGGTGTCTATGTCGCGGAAGGTCCGAGAATTGAGAAGATGCTGGGATATACCAATTTGAATTCGGAAAAGGGCTTTTTGTTCTTTCAGAATTTCCTCAAGGAGACCGGTATTCTCGATGATTTGGAAAAAGCCGGGATCCAGGAGGGCGATACGGTGCGGATGTACGGATTTACCTTTGATTACTACAAGTAGTTTTTAATTCTGGAGGGATTAAGTTATGACTTCAAAACAGCGCGCCTATTTAAAGGGACTCGCCATGAATCAGGAGGCTATTTTTCAGATCGGCAAATCCGGTCTGACGCCGGAGATTACGACTGCAGTGTCGGACGCCCTGGAAGCCAGGGAACTGATTAAGATCAGCGTGTTGAAAAACTGTTCGGACGACGAGAGGGAACTTGCCGAAACTCTGTCTGAGAGGACCCATTCCCACGTGGTCCAGGTAATTGGAAAGAAGATTGTCCTTTACAGACCGGCAAAGGATGAGAAGAAAAGAAAGATTGTTCTGCCCCGGTGATTTTTGCCGGAACAAAAAAGCATCCGGAGGACGGACATCATGCCAAAGACAGGAATTGTAGGAGGGACGTTTGATCCGATCCACAACGGTCATATTCTTCTGGGAAAGCAGGCCCTGACGGAGTACGGTTTAGATGAAATCTGGTACATGCCTTCCGGCCAGCCTCCCCACAAGAGGGACCACAGAGTGACGCCGGCCGAAGACCGATGTGCCATGGTAAATCTGGCCGTCAGGGACTTTGAAAATTTCTGTTTGTCAGAATTTGAGACATCCCGCCAGGGAACCACCTACACGGCTCAGACCCTCAAACTGCTGAAAAAAGAGTATCCGCAGCATGAATTCTATTTTATTATCGGCGCTGACTCTCTGTACCAGATAGAAAACTGGTATCATCCTGAAGAAGTATTGACCATGGTGAACATTCTTGTGGCCGACAGAGAATATCAGCAGGCGCATCCGCCTATGGAAGAGAGGATACATTACCTTGAAAAACGCTTCGGCGGGCGCATACAGCGGCTTCACTGCAGAGAACTGGACGTGTCTTCGGAAGAAATAAGAGGCAGAGTTCGAACGGGCCGTTCCATTGCCGGGCTGGTCCCAAAAGCCGTAGAACAATATATATACGAGAATCATTTATATCTGGAGGAAGTCTTATGAATACGGATATCCTGGAGTACAGGAGAAAGCTGAAAAAGAAGCTGAGCGAAACCCGATATGAACATTCCTTAAGCGTTGCCTTTACCAGCGTGTGTCTGGCCATGAGATACGGGTATCCCCTTGACAAGGCGGAGGTGGCCGGACTTCTTCATGACTGCGCCAAGTGCTACGCCGACAGCGAATTTATTCATAAATGTGAAAAGCATGGGATCTTTCTGTCGGAGGACGAGAAAAAAGCCCCGGCGGTCCTTCACGCCAAATACGGCGCGTGGATGGCCAGAGAAAAATACGGCATTCACGATGAAGAAATATTGAGTGCGATCGCGTGTCACACCACAGGAAAGCCGGATATGGGGCTTCTGGACAAGATTCTGTACGTAGCCGATTATATTGAAGTGCGCAGAGATAAGGCCGATAACCTGGCAGAAATGAGGCGGCTTGCCTTTATCGATATCGATGAAGCCGTATATCAGATTGTGAAGGGAACTCTGGCATATCTGAATGCCAAGGGTTCTCCCATTGATACAATGACGAAAAATACATTTGATGATCTTGAGGAAAGGAGACGGAAAAAACATGAGTGAAGACAGGACTCTGGAGATGGTAAGGCTTGCCAAGGCGGCGCTGGAAGATAAAAAAGGTCAGAATATCAAGGTAATCGATATCAGCAAGGTCTCTGTGCTGGCAGACTATTTCATCATCGCGGACGGCTCTAATCCCAATCAGGTCCAGGCCATGGCGGACAGCGTGGAAGAGGCTCTTGGCCAGGCCGGATATCCCTGCAGGCAGATCGAGGGATACGGCAGCGCCAACTGGATTCTGATGGACTATGGAGATATTATCATTCACGCGTTCAACAGGGAAGACCGCCTGTTTTACGATCTGGAACGCATCTGGCGGGACGGAAAGTTTTTGTCAGAAGAGGAATTGTAAACAGATGTGGTTGACATAAAATTATTATGTCAACCGCCCCTTTTGTATTCTCATATATCCGCGTCTTACATCATACGAATCAGGCCGATGACCACACCAAGAATATCTACATGGTCCACAATAATAGGCTCCATGGAATCATTCTCAGGCTGCAGACGGTAGCGGCCATTCTCTTTATAAAATCGCTTAACTGTGGCAGAGTCGTCGACAAGAGCCGCAACGATCTCACCGTTGCGGGCGACGCTCTGCTGCTTGACAATAATCTGATCTCCGTTGAAGATTCCCGCGTTGATCATGCTGTCGCCCTTGACACGAAGCATAAACGTCTCCTGATTGGGCAGCATCTCCACCGGTATCGGAAAATAGTCCTCGATATTCTGCTCGGCAAGGATCGGCTGTCCGGCAGCGATGGAACCGACAAGAGGTACGTTGACTACTTCGCGTCGTGTCAGTCCGAAACTGTCGTCCGTAATCTCAATGGTTCTGGGCTTCGTGGGATCACGTCTGATATATCCGTTCTTCTCCAGCGTTTCAAGGTGGGAATGAACAGAAGAGGTGGACTTCAAATGTACTGCCTCGCAGATCTCACGAACAGAGGGCGGATACCCCTTCTTAAGAATATTCTCTTTAATATATTCAAGAATTTCCTGCTGTTTTGCGGTTATCTTGCCATGCGCCATGTCCTCGGATACCTCCAATCAATGATATGTTCTGATACTATAGTAACATATGTTCGAAGAAAATGCAAACTTTTGTTCGATTTTTTTGCAAAAAAACTTGACAAACGTTTGTTCGATATATATAATACCAGTATAAGAACATTTGTTCGCAACATATGTTCGGCATCTGACAACGGAGGGTATTGACGATGAAAAAGCTTTTATTACTGGCATCTTTGATTATACTTCTCGGTTCAGGATTCTGTGGCAGCCTTTTGATGAACGCCATGGCTGAGGACAAGGACGGTTATCAGCCGGTGGTTTTTTATAAAAGCGTAGAGATTTCAGAGGGAGATACCCTGTGGAGCATAGCAGAAGAGTACGCGCCCGATCTGGAACTGAACGTTTTCGAGTACATCGAATGTCTTAAGCAGATGAATCGTCTTGATGAAGATATTATACACGCAGGAAGACATCTTACCGTCATGTATAACGGCGCTGTCGGCTGACAACATCGCCGGCGCGTGATTTTTATTCTTCCGGATATTCTTCACGCAGCCGGACTTTATTTCTCGCGCTTCGTCTGCGGCTGTCCTCCAGCGCGGCGTAATGCTTTTTGGTCGTATTGACATCGGAATGTCCCAGGACATCCGCCACCAGATAGATGTCCCCCGTTTCCTGATACAGCGACGTTCCGTATGTACTGCGAAGTTTATGCGGCGTGATTTTTTTCAGAGGCGTGACGATTTTTGCGTATTTTTTTACCAGGTTTTCCACGCTGCGCACGGATATGCGTTTCATCTGCAGAGACAGAAAGAGAGCATTCTCATGTCCCTCCGCGGGAATCAGATGCCTGCGTTTCTCCATATAATCGGCCAGAGCTTCCTCAACCTCCTCGCCGAAATAGACGACGACTTCCTTGCCGCCTTTCCTGTGGATGCGGATTCCGCTGTTTTTGAAATCAACATCTGTGATATCCAGACCTACGCACTCTGACACGCGGATTCCGGTTCCGAGCAGGAGAGTAAGAAGCGCCAGATCCCGCACCTGTGTCTTATTATGAAAGGCACGCTGCTTCTTAGTCAGAGAATCTCCATTTTCCACTTCATCCAGAAGCATGGCTACTTCATCAACATCAAGCCGTATGATCTCTTTTTCATGAAGCTTGGGAAGCTTCACAATTGCTGCCGGATTGTTGGCAAGCCGCTCAGTGCGGTAAAAATAGTTATAAAAACTCTTCAGGGAAGAGATTTTCCTCATGATACCGCGTTCTTTATTGACTACTTCCTGATTTTTTTCATTAAACCGATATTTCAGATATTCCATGTATTCTTCCAGATCCGATACGGTGATCTGATCCAGATGGGGGAGAGTGATGTCCCGTATACTGTCCATTTTGGCAAAGACAGGATTCTCTCTGCGCAGGAAATCAAAGAATACCTTCAGGTCATATGCGTACGCAACCCTGGTTCTTGATGATGTCTGCGGTTCGATTCCCCGAAAGAAATCAACGCAGAAGGGCGGCATATCCTTCAGAAGCTCTCTGAGATGTAGCGTATTTTCACGGTCTTTCTGCTCATAATATGGCATTTGAGACATAAATTTTGCCTCCTAACATAATCAGCGCTCAAGTTTCGGCCATCCGGGAATCTGTCCGGCGGTAATGGCATGGAACATATTGTTTTTGGAATCGTGATTTTCCTGGAATAATTGTTTTGTTAAATTTTTAACATATTCTCTTTTTGTAAAACCATCAGCCGGACACGGATTTTTGCATACAGGCAGTTCATACTTGTTTTTAAATCCGATTATATCGGCCTCATCCACATAAATCATAGGTCTTATGACTGTGATTTTCGTTCGGTCCAGATATGTTCTGGGCGAAAATGAATAAAAACGTCCCTCATATATCAATGACAATAACATGGTTTCTACAACATCGTCTTTATGATGCGCATAGGCGACTTTATTGCAGCCAAGTTCAAGCGCGGCCTGATTGAGAGCTCCCTTACGCATTTTCGCGCAAAGCGCGCAGGGATTTGTTTCCTTGCGGACGTCAAACAAAATTTTGGCGATTTGCGTAGGAATTATCGTATAAGGAACTGAAAATCGCTCACAGAGCGTTTTTGCCGGGGTTAAATCGAATTCATCGAACCCCAGGTCCACGGTGATCGCATGAAGCTCAAATTGCCTGGGATAAAATTTCATGAGCCCATGCAGCGCATATAATAATGTCAGGCTGTCTTTGCCTCCGGATATACCAATGGCAATCCGGTCACCATCGTCAATCAGATGATAATCATCTATGGCCTGCCTGGTCAAACTAAGTAATCGCTGTAAGTTCATATTCGGCCCTTTCAGGAACATAACTATTCGTTAAACTATTCTTTTGCGAATAGTTAGATATAGATAGCACCGCTTCTGCATTTCATCAGTCATTCAGTAAATCGCGGTTATACGGCCAGTCAACGGAATAAACGCCAACCGTCACATTATTGGTGATTCCTCCGGTTTCGTGGATGAGATACATGGAATTTGAATTTGCCCAGGCTAGGAACATATAGACATGGGCGTCTTGGCCGGTGCGGACAATGATGTCACCGGGCCTCAGCGCAGAGCGGTTAACGCCGGTTCCAAGTGAAGCAAGACCGCTTGTACTTTGATATGGAAGCACCTTGCCGATAGCGCTCCAGTAAACCCACGCGATCCATCCTGAACAATCAAGGCCTCGAAGCACCCTTCCTTTATAGTCAGGCTCCGTGATCGTTCCAAATCCATTATTGTTAAATCCGGGGCCATTCGGTTTGCCTCCCCAGTAATACGGAATACTTCCTACCGATTGAAGGGCCTGCTGAACCAACGCTCTTCTGGTATCGCTTGTCCCTTCCGGTATCAGATTCATATAATGCTGAATCTCAGAGGCCGACAAGGGATTGCGGACATACATGCTGGTCGTCGCGGTTAAACCATATTCTGCATACCAGTCCTGCGCGTTTAAATCAGCTGCGAATTTCCTTTTGAGACTGGACCATCCGTACCAGTCTTCTGTGAATCCGTCATTTGAATTACCGACAGGATCAATGGCAAAAAGGTTCTTATCTCCGTTCAGTCCGATGATGGTCGCGCGGATATTTAGATCAACGTGTCCGGGACACACGTTCTTCTCTTCCTGCGCGCTGTCTGTCTTATTTCCTTCAGGCGGAACGGTTTCCCGAATCGCCGCCGTTTCTGCAGCTATAGTTGTTTCCGGTACAATGGCGGCCGTTTCCGCGGCAGAACCGCTCTCTTCTGTCTGAGCGGCATCAGAAGGCGTGGCGTCCGCGCTTTCTGTTATTTTCACTCCCGGTCCATTTTCCTTATCACGGTTTTTGTATTTCTCATATGCTATCCTGGCGCTTTCAGACATGATAGTGCCCGATGTGGTTTCTTCCGGTGATGCGTTTGTCTCCGCAGAGGCTGCGGGAACCACAGCTGCGTCCGCTGCCCCTGTGGAAGTTTCCGCAGCTGCAACAGCCGTCGTCGCGGCAGGCTCCGCTGCCGTTGTTTCTGTCATCGTTGCTGCTGTCGTCTCTGCGCTCTGCGGTGCTCTATTGGCGGCGGAAGAACCTTCCGGCGCATGTTCTGTTTCTTTGTTCACATATCCTGGTCCTGCTGAAGACGAAACGGCTGTGCCGATATTCGTTTCCGTATCTGCCGATTCCGTGTCGGGAATCGCTGCAGGCACAGTTTCTGATATCATCTCCGGAACAGATGGTTCATCCGTTATAAAAATTTCTTCCGGAAGATTCTCAGCTTCTCTCTCCTCCTCAGAATCCTCTGCCTGACAGATCCCGTCACAGTAATACACATCGCTCATGGATATCCGATAAGAATGAGAATTATTCCACAATTTCTCGACATAATGATAGAATTCTTCCTCTGTCTCGATATGATTATAGTAGGAATATACGCTGGCGAGAGACAGAATCTCCTTGGCATTGGAATAGCCGCTGACAGGGACTCCATCGCCGTTATAAAAAATAACATTCACTTTTGTCCATGTATCCAGATTGCCGACGGATTTGTCTGTCCCCAGCTGTCTGGCCATATCCTGGGGAGAGATACCGGAGTTCCCGTACAACTGAGAAATCCATTGAACATCCTTCTGACTGAAATCAAGAAATGTTTTTCCGGCATAACTTCCGGAAGGGTCTCCGGCTTCGTCTGGAAACGCAAAAGCCATATTAAGTCTTGTTGGTCCCGGTTCTGAAGCGGAATCTTCCTCCGGTGCGGTCTGCGCGTCAGACAATTCCGTCTCTTCAGCTTCTTTATCTGTCTCGGGAACCTGTTTTAAAAGAAATTCGGTATCCTCAGGGCCACTGGCAGCTGCGCTGACCGGCACCTCTTCCGCCCAGGGCCAGGGAGACGAACATCCGCTTCCGATTCCCAATGATACCATTCCCGCCAATATCATAATTCCTGTATTTAAAACTGTGCTGTTTCTAAATGAACCATCAATCTGTTTTAGTTTCTCTTTTATCTTCTCCCAATAAAGGGGTGTGTTCCAATTCATCCGTTATCCGCATTCCTCTGCTTTTTCTCAATGCTATGACTATACCATATTTCTTTTGTAAAATATAGTAAAATTTTTTTAACATCTTCTTAAAAAAATCCCCGGTCAGCCTTAAGACTGCCAACCGGGAAATTTGATCACGTCTTTGGATTATTTGTTGACATGTTCCGATTTAACCTTAACGAATTCTTTTATGATTTTAATCGCGCCGTCAATTCCCGTGACGCTGCTGTTCAGACACAGATCGTATCCCCTGGCGTCTCCCCATTTTTTGCTGGAATAATAATTATAATAGCTGGAACGCTTTTTATCGGTTTTGATCATGATATCTTTGGCCTTAGCCTCGTTGACATGATGAACTTCCATCAGATGCTTAATGCGCTGCTCCTCATTTCCGGTTATGAAAACAGTCACAGTGTTTGGATAATCGGCTAATGCGTAATCTGCGCAGCGTCCGATGATGACGCAGGATTCTTCATTGGCAAGCTTCTTGATCGTATCGAATTGCGCCAGAAAAATCTTGTGATTGATAGGCATATCCATGTACGCGGAAGTGTTGTAACCCAGAGAATAGGTATCCATCACGAGGGAATAGAGAAAACTGTTAGTCGGTTTCTCATCATGAGTCTGAAACAGCTCCTCACATAAACCGCTGTTCTTGGCGGCTTCTGTTAACAATTCATTATCGTAACATTTTACCCCCATATCAGCTGCCAGTTTTTCACCAATCAGACGTCCCATGCTGCCGCACTGCCTGCCAATTGTAATAACTAAATTGCCACCCATGATTCTTCTCCTTTCATAAGAAACGAAACCCTTTCACCTTCTCATATGATTATATCACAAAAGCGCAAATAATGATAGGGAAATTATTGTATTTTTCTCAATTTGTCCAGCAATTGGACAAAATAATCTGGCAATGGAGCCACAAATTCCATATAGTTTCCAGTTCTTGGATGATTCAGTCCCAATACGCCTGCATGCAAAGTCTGCCCTTCCAGATGAAATGGATTCTTATCCGAACCGTATACCGTATCTCCCAGGACCGGATGGTGGATTGACGCCATATGAACGCGTATCTGATGGGTCCTTCCCGTCTCCAGAATACATTCTACATAAGTATACCCGGAAAACCGTTCCAGAACTCTGTAGTGAGTCACTGCTCTCCTGCCGTTTTTGGAGTTTATGCTCATCTTCTTGCGGTCTGTAGGGTGCCGTCCAATGGGCGCGTCAACGATCCCCTCTTCCTCTTTTACCACGCCGCATACAATCGCCTGATATTTCCTGGTAATGGAATGAACCTTTAACTGTTCCGCTATTGAATTATGAGCCAGGTCATTTTTACAGACTACCAGAATTCCCGTGGTATCCCGGTCGATTCGATGGACGATACCCGGGCGCATGACTCCGTTGATTCCGGACAGATTGCCCTTGCAGTGCTCCATAAGTCCGTTGACCAGCGTGTCGTCAAAATGACCGGCCGCTGGGTGCACTACCATACCCTTGGGCTTGTTCACGATAAGAATATCGTCGTCCTCAAACAGGATATCCAAATCCATCCTGCGGGCGGGAATCTCCGGTTCCACAGCCTCAGGGATTTCCAGCTCCAACAGATCTCCGGGATTAACCCTGTAATTGGCTTTTACCGCGCAGCCGTTCACAAGGACCTGGCCTGTTTTAAGGAGCTTCTGAAGATAAGAACGGGATAATCCCTCAAATATGCCGGCCAGATATAAATCGATCCGCATATCCCGCGCATCCGGTTCTACAAGGAGTCTCTGTTTCACTTATGACTCCTTCCCGGCTCTCTGCAGAAAGCTCAGATCCTCTTCCCGGTAAAAACCAGAGACTAAAAGCAGACAGAGAATTGCGGTCGATACCGTCACATAGCAGTCCGCCACATTGAATATCGGAAAATCGATCAGCTTGAAATAAAGAAAATCAACCACATAATTAGTGGAAAGCCGGTCGATCAGATTGCCGGCGGCTCCGGCCGCTATGGTTACGGCGCAGGCGCCCAGCGGAATGTATTTTCTGGATGCGGGAAGATTCCACAGCACGTAAATCACAGCCGCAAAAACAATTACAGCGACAACAACAAAGAACGGTCTTCCTCCCTGCATGATTCCGAAAGCGGCTCCCCTGTTTTCAGAATAGAGAAATTCAAACACGTTGTTCCATATAACAAATGGTTCATGTCCCATCAGCTTTTCAACAGCCAGTTGTTTCGTCCACTGGTCGAAAGCTGTCAGCGCCAAAAAGGCAAGCAGAGATATGATCATTCGCCTGCTCTTTCCTGTCATATCTATTCTCCCGCAAAAATATATTTGAGTCCCTCACGCATCTCATCAGGGGTTACATCCCTGTCGATATAAGCGTTCCCGATTTCCCTCAGAAGAATGAACCTGATCCTTCCGCCATCCATCTTTTTGTCATTCTTTGTGGCGGCAAGCACTTCTTCCATATCGATTCCCTTTACGGAAACGGGCATATGGAAAAAGTCAAGAAGCCGTCCTATCTGTTCTACATCTTCTGCGGACAGATTCCCTCTGTTCCTGGATATCACCGCGGCAGCCAGAAAGCCGAGTCCTACGCAGTGTCCGTGATACATCCGGAAGTTCATATGTTTTTCAATCGCATGTCCCAGAGTATGCCCCAGGTTCAAAAGAGCTCTGTCTCCCTGTTCTGTGGGATCCTTCTCTACCACCGCTCTCTTGATCTCGTCGCTTCTCATAACCATTTCAAGACAGACATTCAGATCTCTCTCGATGATTTCCTGCCGATGGCCGATTATCCACTGATAATAGCCGGCATCCTTAATCAGACCATGCTTGATAATCTCACCCATGCCTGAACTGAACTGCTCATCCGGAAGAGTCAGCAGCGTGCTGATATTGGTATATACTAATTTAGGCATATGAAACGCGCCGACCATATTCTTGTAGGAGGCAAAATCCACGCCGGTTTTTCCTCCAATCGAGCTGTCTACCTGGGATAAAAGCGTAGTTGGTATCTGAATAAAAGACACGCCGCGCAGGTAAGTGGCCGCCGCGTATCCACAGAGATCGCCTACGACTCCTCCTCCCAGCGCCGCCAGCATATCTTTTCTGTCAAAATGTTCCAGTATCAGAAACTCATATAGTCTGCGCACTGTATCCAGATTTTTGTTTTCTTCTCCGGCCGGGAACACAAAAGATACCACCTTCCGGCAGCTCAATTCCATGATCGTCTTTACCTGCTCAAGATAGAGACCAGCCACCACCGAATCCGTTACGATGCAGATCTTCCGTTCGGAAATATGAAGTTTCTCCAGCTCTTCAGCCAGCCTGTCGAAGGACTTTTCCAGCACGATATCATAGATCGGCGTCTGATCCTTATGCACAGTTAATCGTTTATCCATTCTGTTCCTCCGTCTAACAGTCAAAAAGCAGACACTTCACACAGGCGGTTTACTGACCGTCTGGCAGGAGTATCTGCCTTAAATTACTTACATGTATCTACCGCGGCTGCCGCTCATCAGATCCTGAGATTCAGACCCGATATATCCATCGCGCCTCCCGTGCCAAGAAAATCCTGGAAATCACCGGACAGTTCCACAGACTCCGGAGTGGCGATAAATATGTAATTGGATATCTTCTGCAGATTGCCATTCATAGAGTAAGTTGCTCCGGAAGTGAAATCAATGATTCTCTGGGCGATCTCCGTGTGAAGGCCTTCCATATTCAGCACGACAGACTTTCCTGCGAGAAGATAATCGCATATCTCTTTGGAATCATCCATGGACGTAGGCTTGATCATGGAAACTTCCATATTCTTCTTCATGGGAACAACTTTTGAGGAACGGCCGCCTCCAATAAATCTGGGTTTGGACTGAGGCGCTTCCTCCTCTTCTATATCGTCGTAGTAATCATCATCTTTCTTGCCGCCGAAAAGTCCCTTTCTGGCAGGCTTGTCCTCTTCATAATCGTTATCCAGGAAGTAATCATCATCCTCGTTATCGCTCAGACGTATACTGTCAACAAATTTTCCAAACAGGCCCATCGTTAATTCTCCCCTTTTTCATCGTGCGCCGAAAATTCCGGTGCCTACTCTAACCATGGTGGCGCCCTCTTCTATGGCCACCTCGAAATCTCCGGTCATTCCCATAGACAGAACACTCATATTAACATTATCAGCTTTTTTGCTTTTCATGTCAATAAAAAGTTGATTTAATTTTTTAAAAAATTGCCTGTTTTCTTCCGCATCCTCCACAAATGGTGCGATCGTCATGAGCCCGGACACCAAAATATGGGATAAGGAAGATATCTCGTCAATCACATTCGGAATCTCATCAAGGTGAAATCCGAACTTGCTTTCCTCTTCCGCCACGTTCACTTCCAGAAGAACAGGCGTGACAATTTCCTTTTTGGCAGACTCCTTATCGATCTCCCTGGCCAGTTTTACGGTATCGACGGAATGAATAAGACAAACCTTTCCCACTACCTGGCGGACCTTGTTGGTCTGAAGATGTCCGATCATATGCCATCTGATATCATCCGGAAGTTCCGGATACTTTTCCAAAATCTCCTGAACTTTATTCTCCCCGAAATCTCTGGCTCCCGCCTCATAAGCCTCTTTCAGCATACTGACCGGCTTGGTCTTACTGACGGCAATCAGAGTAACGTCTTCCGGGCGGCGGCCGGAACGCTCGCACGCGCGGACAATCCGCTCCTTAATCTGTTGATACTGTTCTGTTACCATGATTTAATTATCTCCATTACTTTTATTGATATATCAGTACTCCCTCGCCGTCAACCACCGACGCGTCGAGTACGATATGGTCATACACATTAAGTCCATAGCTGGTTCCCTTCTGGACCGTATAAAACTCATCGTTCTGAGCCAGGATCTCAATCTGTTTGAACACAGAATATCCCCTGTTAATATTGTAGACACCCTGCAGAGAATCCGTAGGACCGACCTGGTAACGGTCAGAGGAAGCCGGTTTTACAAGATAGTCCCCTGCGTGGATCTCCTCATCCGGATCCGTATCAATGTAGTAATACTCGTCCGTCTGATAGTAAATCGTGGTCGGAACGAACATAACGGAAGTTCCCGCTTCTGAGTACACTTCCTTGTTAAAGCCTTCCTGATCGCTGTCGCCTCCGGTGGTCAGATAATCGACCGGAATCAGATAGAAATCCTTCTGCGTCACGGAACTGACCGGGATCTTCAGGCCCTCGGCCACCTGCATGATGACGCGGAAATCCACATATCTGTCCGCGATGAACTGAATCATATACTTGTCAAAATCCAGTCTGCCGTACGATTGTCCGTCCGTTCCTGTTATGATGGAAAAATCACCGTCCGTATTCATATCCTGATTCGAAAACCGCACGGTCAGACTTGTTTTATCCGCGAAATCCGACACATCTTCCTCAGAAAGTGGAAAGATCACCGACCAGTTATCTTCGGTAATGATTTTGTATACAGGAGAACCCTCCTCTACAAGATTTCCGGCGCGGGTGATAGCCCGCGAATACTGACTCCGGTCAAAAGCGGCTTCCGATATCTGCGTGACATCGAAGTCCTCAAATCCGTCTACGGAATACGAGATGATTCCGCTGACAGGAGTAAAGGCCTGCGTCAGATTTCCCTGCATCTGTTCCGCCAGCATCTCCTGGTTGGACATGGAATTAAAATTAGCGTACTCCATCACCATGGAGTCCAGAGAGTATTTCAGATCATAGACCTGTCCGAAATCCACGTCCGAGTAGGATGCGGCAAAAGCGGAGAGCGCTTTCTTTACATTAATCAGATCCTCTTCCGTAAGAAGACTCTGGGCCTGCTCACTCTCCTCAAGGATTCTGGAATATTCCCCGGTCTCATCCATGGAATACACGGCAGTTCCGGCGGCCGCCCGGCGGCCTTCCCTGATATAGTAATTGATATATCCGCTTTTCACGGCGTATTCCGTGGTTTCCTGCCGCAGAATAAGGCCGGTATAACTTCTGTCGTTAACGATGGCGCCTTCCGTCACCTCATAAGGCTGAACCTTTTCTCTTGTCATGTATTTATAAACATAAAAGGTCATGTATACGAAAATCAGAGTAAATATAATCATGCCGATGTTGATTCGCAAAGGCCGTCTGTATTTAACGATTTTCCTGTTCTTTTTCGCCATATGATACCGCGTCTCCCTTCCCTCTTGTATTATAAGGGCAATCCGCCAAAAGTTCAAGATGCGCCCGACAAAAAGGACCTGCCGCGCAGGTCCTCTCGCTTATCATATAGACTACAGGGAAACGATCACTTTATCCTTTACGCTTTCAGGAAGCGCCTCTGCATCCATGGAAATACTGAGAATAAATGTCACGTGGAACTTCTCTCCTATCTTATCCAGCGCCGCGACGGTCTCGCTGATATCCTGACCTTCCAGACACGCCAGCTTCAGGAAACTGTCCAGAAACATCATCTCAAGATCGTGATCCTGGGAAATGATTCCGCAGACGAAACCAAGAAAACCTGAGCAGTCATTGATATCAAACCCTTTTACATTAATCAGGCGAATCTTATTGCTCAGTTCATACATATGTTTAGAACTTTTATCCAGATAAACGATAGAACCGTTAGCTTCCTTAATCGCGGCATTTGCCTTGTCAAGCAGATGCTTCGTCTTTCCTTTACCCTTGTCTCCCGCAATAATCTGCACCATACTTCCAGTCCTCCTTAGATTAGTATTTATTATATATCAAAGTTATTTAATTCCAATTTAATTATAATTTAAACAGACTAAAAAGGCAATCATTAATTGACGATTTTAGAAATTAACTTTGTCATGTTCTCGTACAGCTTGTCCTTGTTCTCAGCCTTAAGGACCACCGATATATACTCATGGTCCTGATGATAAGAAGAGGCCATGATCAGACAGCTTCCGGCAGCTTTGGTCGTTCCGGTCTTTCCGGAAAAAACCGTCACTCCATCCGGCGTTTCCTTTTTGCCCAGCATATACATATTACTGCTCTTCCAGGTCTGACTGACAGGAGCGCCGTCCTTATCCACATAGGAAGCATCATAGGAACTGACTCCAGTAATCTCCCGGAATTTTTGCAGCTTCAGCGCCTCATTGAAAATTAGATACAGATCATATGCCGTCGTATAATGGTTCTCGTCGGTCAGGCCGTGAGGATTGACAAAATGAGTATCCGTAGCGCCGAGGGATAAGGCTTCCTGATTCATCATATCCGCGAAAGATTCAATACTTCCGGCTATATGCACGGCAATAGCCGCGCCGGCATCATTGCCTGAAGGAAGCATCAGCCCGTACAGAAGCTGCTCCAGCGTCAGCTGGTCGCCCGGATTGATATGGCAGAGAGACGCCCCCGGTTCCGTGATCACCGCATCCTTCGTGACCGTCACCATGTCGTCCAGATTCCCGTACTTGATAGCGAGAATCGCCGTCATGATCTTGGTAATGCTGGCAGGATACAGCCGCTCGAAGGCGTTCTTGCTGTAGAGAGTATGCTTCCCTTCCAGATCAAACAAAGCCCCCGCTTCCGAATCCAGTTCCGATGATGAAAAAGCAGTTTCATCTGATACCACGCACAGATCCTCGGCGAAAAAATGTCCCAGGGCCTCTTCCTCCGCAATATCCGCAAGAACCGGTCTGTTCTCAAAAGAATATGGATTTGTCAGTTCTTCCTCTCTTCCGCACCCGACGGAAAAAAGCATAACAGACATACATGCTGCAGCTGTCAGAATATTCCGGTTCAGACGCGGCACGCTAAAAAAATCTGTTTTCATGGAATGTCCGTCTCCTACTTATACATCTCTCTCCACTCCAGATCGCCCCGTTCCAGAGCCTTAACCAGGAGTTCGCCCGTAGCCAGGTTGGTAGCGATGGGAATGTTGTGAAGATCGCACATCCGGATAATGCTGCTTCCGTCCGGATCTGTCCGTTTGGGAGACACAGACTCCCTCAGAAAAATAACCATATCCAGCTGGTTCTGCTCGATATCCGTGCACATCTGTTCCGTCCCGCCCAGATGGCCGGCCAGATATTTGTGTACCGTTAAATTGGTTACTTCCTCAATCAGACGCCCGGTAGTTCCCGTGGCGAAAATAGTGTTCTTGCTTAGAATCCCCCGATAAGCGATACAAAAATTCTGCATGAGCTTTTTCTTGGAATCGTGGGCAATCAGACCTACGTTCATGCAAGCTCCTCCTTCATTCGTTGTTAAACCTTCTCTGCAATCCTACATTTAATACGATTCCCATGCCGATAAAAAGACTCAGCAGGGAACTGACACCGGAACTGATGAATGGCAGGGGCAAACCGGTATTGGGGAAAATTG
>CANQBN010000046.1 GCA_947588855.1 uncultured Lachnospiraceae bacterium | reverse complement strand
GCATAATAAAACCAGGCGGGCGAATTGACTTTGACGGCCTTAATCCCTGGAATCTCCGAATATTTTTCCGGATGAATGAATCCCCATATGATTTCCAAATCTTTTCCACCATACCGGATCAGATATTCGCTGATATACTTCGGATTGCAAAAGTATTCCAATCCGCCATTTGCGCTTAAGATGACCCGTTTTTTTCGAACCGGGAGAAAAAAAAGAATCTTCAATATATGTCTGACCCACCAGGCTACTATCCACTTTATTCTGCGCCAAAAACTTTGAATAGGAAGAGGTAAATCATACATTGTCGTTTATCGCCTCCATCGCCAAGTCCTTTATAAAGATGAATCTAAAGATGTTCCTGTCCTCTACTCCTCATTTCTTAGTTAACCAGCCCAATTCTCGCAATTGTGTGATATCCAAATCCATATAGACCGGTTCAGGATATCCGCATTCATTTTCTTTGTCCAACTCAAACCGCACGCCAATATTGTTAGACACCGCAACCTTTTGTGCCATCTCAGCGATAGAACAGTAAGTATTCTCATCTGCCACATTGTACGCCTTTCCAGGCTGCCCTTTAAGTAAAATCGTCAGTAACGCCGTGACCGCGTCCGCAGCATACAGATAACTCCGTTCCGTTTCCCCCTTCGTTCGCAGCACGATATCCTGTTTTTCCTGAATACAGTGACCGAATTCAGCGAAAATACGGTTATCATCCGGATGCACGCCTGGGCCGAAAGTTTGGGCCAACCGGGCAATCACAACCGGAATTCCGTACTCAGACGCATAGGCACAGCACAAACTCTCGCACTGCAGTTTACTGACGGGATAGCTGTTCCGTACTGCCAATGGAGATAATCCACATACATCGGTCTCTAGAACCTTGTGCCCTTTAGGGGGATGACCGTATACCTCCATGCTGGACGCGTAAACAAAACCTGCCACATGTTTCCGCCGCGCTAATTCCAATGTCTGTAATGTTCCCAGTATGGAAGTACGGATCGTCTCCACCGGCCGCTGAACAAAAGCCTTGCTGGCTGTTTGACCTGCACAATGGATAATATAATCAACAGACTGCGCAACTGCGGGAAGCTCTTCCACGGTTCCAACAATCCATTGAATCGGTTCCTTTGCATGGACAACAGCGGCGAACCGTTCCTTCGCTCGTGCCTCATCACGCACAAGCGCAAGGATACTCATTCCAAGGGTTTTCTTCCGATTCGCATAAAGCAGCCCATTCACCAGATTAAAACCTATCAGCCCGGTGGCCCCTGTAATAAAGACTGTCTTGCTGCGCAGTTTCTCCCACGGTATGAAATCAGCCGAACATATTCTCATCAAATCTTCTTCATATTCCCGACTCATTTCCCACATAAGGTCTCCTTTGATTCATACAGCGCCTGAAATATCTGAAAATCCTCCGGCGTCGTAATCTTCATATTATATCCTGAGCCCTTTATCAGATGAAGTTTCCGTCCATACATCCACATCAGGGTACAGGTATCAATCACATTTGTATATCCTTCGGATATCGCTTTTTCCTGTACCTCAAGCACATCCTTTAGCCAGAAGCTCTGCGGTGCCTTCGCCACCCACGAAAGAGAGCGGTCCGGTACATCTGAGATCTCGTAATCATCATTGACCAGAATAAATGTTTCAGTTGTTGGCGCGCAGGTAATCGCGGAACCGCAGGCCCGGACGGCGGCAATATTATCTGTAATGATTTTCTGATCAATCAATGGCCGGACACCATCATGAATCAGAGTTACTACATTTTCTTTTCCGTATATTTCAGCTGTCACCTTCAGGCCGCAATAAATCGACATCTGACCTGAAATACCGCCCGGAACTATCTTTTTCACCTTGTGTAAGCCGTACTGCTGCACCAGCCTTTCCATATAGGGAATCCAATCCCTAATGCACACGACAATGATCCCATCAATTTCCGGATGCTCATTGAATATCTCTGCTGTATGTACAATAATCGGCTTTCCATTCGCTATAAGAAACTGTTTCGGTTTATCTTGATTGTGCATTCGCTGACCGAAGCCGCCTGCGAAGATAACAGCAATGTTCATGGTCATCACTCCCCTACTTTTTTCTAAATTAATAAAATTTTTCTGACGGCATATCAGTCATTCTCCCATTTCTCAACATCTGGTGAAAAATTCAGCCCTGCGAGAAATCCTTTTATAATGATTTTTATTTTAAGTATTTTATCTTTTTTCGAGTGCAGTAAAACATTTGTGATTGCATGGATATCTTTCAATATAATATATACCCACCCCTGTATGCCATACTGTCTGTAACAATGCACATCGTTTCTGTAAAGATACCAATATCTTCCAAATCTTTTCTTATCATCAACTGCCAAATTCGGCCTACTGTTTTTTTGCATGAAATGACACACCTGGCTTCCCGGAATCACATAACATGGATATAGTCTTGAGATTCTTCCTGTATATTCATAATCATCTGTCCATATAAAATATTCTCTGATTGGCAGCCCCGCTTCTTTCACTACTGAAGTCTTAATGAGCAATGATACAAACGAACACATCTTAATGGGTACTAACTCTTCCTGATAAGCGGAAGGACCAATATGCCGGAAAATCGTCCTTTTCTGTATATTCATACGGCATATGCTGCCATCTATCCAATATGCAACACTGGAAAGGAATCCCCATCTTCCATTCAAACGTTGATCCGCTGTAAACAACATTGCCAACGTAGTCTCCTGTGGTATCACATCGTCATCCATCATCCATATGTATTCATATCCCAGCTTTACTGCTTCGCGAATACCTATATAAAATCCTCCGGTACCGCCGGTATTCTTCCCCGTATTTATATAAAGAACTTCTCTCCTGCCTTCATATTCATTCCTGATAAAATCAGCTGTTCCATCGGTACTTCCGTTGTCTACAATCAACACATCACAGGATACGTTTTTCTGACCCAGAACGGCTTTTATGCATCTCCTCAGAAGTTCATGCCTGTTATACGTCACAATAACCGCAGTTATTTTCTTTGGCTTAAGGGAAGTATCGCCACATCCTCCATTTTTATTCTTGCCTCTATTCCCGCACATAATATCTTAAATCAGTCCCTTCCGAACACATCCCTCGTATACACTTTTTTCTTTACATCATCCAGACACACATCATACCTGTTAGCCATGATTACCTTGCTTCTCCGCTTGAAATCATCCAGATTATTCACAACCTGACCCCAGATAGTCGCATCACCATCGCGAAGCAGCGGCTCATAGATAATCATAGGTATACCCCTCTTCCCGAGGCAATCCATGATTCCCAGGATACTGCTCTGCCGGTAATTGTCAGCGCAGTTCTTCATCACCAGACGGTATACCCCGATTACGCCAATATTCTCCTCTGCATCGCAAATTCCCATTCCCGCCAGTTCTGCCACCCTCTCCGCGATATAATCCTTTCGCGTCCGATTCGATTCCACAATAGCCGCGATCAGATTCTCCGGTACATCCCGATAATTCGCCAGCAGCTGCTTCGTATCCTTCGGCAGGCAATAACCGCCGTAACCAAAGCTTGGATTATTATAATGCTTCCCAATTCGCGGATCCAGACATATGCCTTCTATTACAGACCGGACATCCAAACCTTTCATCTCCGCGTATGTATCCAACTCATTAAAATACGATACCCGCAGCGCAAGATAGGTGTTGGCAAACAGCTTCACTGCCTCCGCTTCCGCGGTTCCCATATATAAAATCGGAACATCTTCCTTAAGCGCTCCTTCCCTCAAAAGCTGTGCAAATCCGTGAGCATCCCGAGCCAATCTCTCATCATTCTGCTCCACTCCCATAATGATACGGCTGGGATACAGGTTGTCGTAAAGAGCCTTTGATTCCCGCAAAAACTCTGGACAGAACAGAATCCGCGCACCCGGATATGCCTTCAGCATTTCGGCAGTGAACCCAACTGGAACCGTACTTTTGATCACAATTACCGCAGTCGGATTTACAAATAATGTACGGCGAATCACCGCCTCCACTGCTGAAGTGTCAAAATAATTCTTCTCACTGTCATAATCCGTCGGCACCGCCGCCACTACATAATCACATTCCTGACAAGCAGCATCCGCATCCGTGGTCGCGCACAGGTTCAGTTCTTTCTCCGCCAGAAATTTCTCTATATATTCATCTTTCACCGGGCTTATACGTTGATTAATCTTATCCGCCTTTTCCGGCAGAAGGTCTACTAGCGTCACCGGATGTTTCTGCGCCAGAAGCACCGCTATAGACACTCCTACATAACCTGCGCCGAAAACTGTGATTCTTCGATTTTCCATCTTACTCTTCCCTTTTAATTACTAAATAAAACCACTCAATCTTTAAAACGTAATAAATCAATTAAAAAGACACTATTCCCGAGATACCACAGCAGCAACATAGGAGCTCACATTATCATTACATAATTTCTATCTGTAACACATGCAGTCTTTTATATGCGTATCAAAAGCGACTGTATCCAAAAGCTCGCCGCTTTTGTCGTCTATAACCACAATATTGATTCCTCGTTCATTTAGCGACCTTTCTTTTCCATTAATTTTTATCGAACTGCAATTTCCATGATTAAGACATGCGCTTACAGTATCGACTTTATAACAACCAATTATCTCCGAATGTTTGATTTCCTCGTCATTGCCAATTATCTCAAATATCAGATTTCCATTAGAAATTCCTCCTAAGAATGCATGGTATTCATGTTCCAACAACTTTTTCGTACCTTTAAATCCTAAATCCGACAAAAGACTTTCCATTTCTTCTGTCAGCCGATAGCCTTGAATATCCTTCACGCTGAAAATTACAGTTATTCCATCCATCGAATGAATTTGTCGCAAATATTCACAAATATCGGTTATTTCCCGCAATTTAAGTGCCTTCTCTGATACTTCGTCTGAAAGCAGTCTATATAGGGTATATTTCTTAGTTGAGTCGTACACATAATATCTCCTTTGCAGGATATCCTGAATGTCAGTTGCAGTTTGATCCGTAAGTATCCATCTGGCATTCCCTTCGTTGAATGTTTTATACACATCATCCTTTACAGTATTCGCAAATTGTGAATGAAACTTCTGGATTACAAAATACTTATAACAAGGAATGATATTCTTCAGAAGATAAAGCTCTTTAACCTCATTTCCTCCATACACCACAAAAGAATCCTGACTCTCTCTTGGAATACCATCCAACAGATCCTCCCATTCTCTCTTATGGTGCACCGAGTATTCGTTATATTTATCTTTTGCCAGTATAAAATAATTAAACACTGATTGGTTCAAAGCCATTCCCACGCCAAAGAGCAACAAAAAAGCAAATACTTTTCTTTCTGTCTCTTTTTCTTCAAACAGGAATACAATTTCGTTCAGCAACAGAACAACCTGCACCACACATATCATCGCATATTGAACAAACCCCCACCCTCTCATAAATAGATATGTCTCTGCAAGACATGTGATAAACGAGGCCAGGACCATCCAATAGTCTTTCCGTAGAACATTAACAAAAGCAATAGCAAAAATACAGTAATATGCAAAATACTTTATTAAAAAGTCTCGTATTTTCCCCCCGTCTGCATTCAGAAACCACGGGGTAGTTTCTTTTAAATAATCCACATTAAACAATAAAACATCATAAAACATTTCAAATGCGCCATGGGTCCACAAAAAATATACGCAAAATGGAAGAATCACAATAAGCACGCCTAAAATAAATGCCGCTGCATTTTGAAAAAAATTCCTGAAATGCTTCTTCATTAAAAGGATTATACAAACAACTCCAATTCCTCCGCATATCGGTATAACATCAGTCAACCGATTCATCAGACATACACCAGCTGTCATTCCATACAGAATGGTCCAACGTAAATCATGTTCTTCTCGATCAGATTGAAAATATTTCAACAAACCATACACTGACCAGCTTAAGAATGGCTGACAATATTCACTAGATGAATTTCCATCCCCATAATTATAGTTCATCACTATCAATGCAACAGTCACTGCGATAACTCCGTACAGATTGCTTTTCTTCGCCAATTGACTGATTTCAAAGAAAGCGGTCAGAGTAATTCCCATAAAAACAACTTGTATTATGCTGACTCCTGTCTTGTTACCCGTAATAGCAAATCCCAGCATATCAATAAAATATATTATCGGGCCTTTATGATCAAATAAATCCTTGTACGGAATTTTTCCACTCAACCACGCCTTTCCCATCAACAAAAATTGTGCCGAATCACCTCCAAAATAATACGGATACAGTGGAGATGTACTGTATGAAAACAGCAAAACGAACCCACCACCTAACATCCAACACAGAATCAGGGAACATATTTTTTTCTTAATATACGACCTGTCTTCTTTCATAGTTTTTGTCTTGTTATTTCCTTTAAGCTATTTTTTGTTATACATTCTGCTTCAAACTTTATTTATCATTAAACAGATTAGACATACCATTAAACAAGTATTTTACCAACAGCCATTATAAACAGCTTCACCGCCTCCACTGCTGAAGTGTCAAAATAATTCTTCTCACTGTCATAATCCGTCGGCACCGCCACCACTACATAATCAGACTCCTGACAAACTGTATCCGCATCTGTGGTTGCGCGCAGGTTCAGTTTTTTCTCCGCCAAAAATTTCTCTATATATTCATCTTTCACCGGGCTTATACGCTGATTAATCTTATCTGCCTTTTCCGGCAGAAGATCCACCAGCGTCACCGGATGTTTCTGTGCCAGAAGTACCGCTATGGACACTCCTACATAACCAGCGCCGAAAACTGTGATTCTGCTCTCTTTCATGTCTTATCCTTTTCTCATTCTGAAAACTTTATTACCATCATGTTATTGACTATCCGGAGCGACCCGTCATTCGGATAAACCGTCATCGCTTGAACTTCCGGAAGGTCTTTCACATCATCCGGATTCCCCCAGACCGGTGCAAAACCATTCCAACGTTGTATATAAGTCTTCATTGTCTGACCATGGTTTAATAATCCATCCAGTCTTGTAAAATAGTGACCTGATTTGTAATTCTCCCAGTCAAATGTCCGGTCTTCTCCTATCCCGGTATATCTTCCAACAAATACGACAGGCATATCTGCCTTATAGCCCTCCACACTTTCTATCCGAGTAATCAGTACTGTAAAAAAGGATTGCGCTTGTGACTGAATAAATTCCGCCCTGAAATATTCCACATTCGCATAGCATACATATACGCTGATAATCCCTGCCATACTCCACAGTACGCCATAATGGCAAAACATCTTATAACCCCTTTGAATCTTATCTGCCAGCATTGATCCTCGCATTTCACCGCTGGCCATCTTCTCTCCGATGGTAATAAACAACAACAGAGCGATAACAAAACCATATTCCATGATTGGATTCGGCTTAGACGACGTCATAACAAAAATGAGATTCACGGCAAGTGGAACAGCCACATACAGCATTGTCAGCAGAAGTCCTTTGCAGCGTTCCTTACGCCAGACCATAATTATGTTAACAAACGACATCAGTATAAAAATAACTGTTAATATCCGAAACAAGTACATCACAAACGGTGTACATGACAAATCCATAACAGACGTTGTCAATAAATACCATTTTTCATAGGCACGAGCGACCAGTTCAGGGTACTGGGACAATCCCATCTGATCAATTCCACGGTAAGCCGACAGCTCCGTAGATGTAAAATAACAGGCTAGGTAAGTCAGTATAAAATATAGCGCCAGTCCCATGCATAACGACACCAGATACCTTCCGGCCGTTTTCAGCAGCGATTTTATGTTTTCTGCGCTGAAACCGCACTTCAATATCATTACACCCAGCAGGGAAGCTGTCGCAATCGGAAAATACGCGTGATAGATTCCCATTGCCAGAGCAATCAGAATTACCCCCCCGATACTCCCTATATAAGAGTATTCTTTGATCATATAAACAGCAATTACTGTCAGAAGGACCGAAAAAAAGTAATATGGTGCGGTATACATCACGGCAAATGTAGAAAATACCGTTGGGAATACACTCATAATTGAACCTGCCAAAACACAGCCCTGCATGGAACGGATCTCTAAAATATCCGCAAGGATTGCTGCAGATACTGCTATGAAAACGATTGAGATCAAACCGTTCAGCCACGGTAAACTGTAAAGCCCATAAATCTTGTCCACTGCCTCCCCTAATAACCCCAGCATCCAACGTCCGGAAGAATATGTCGCTCCGACGTTGAATAAATTATGTATATCGTCCCCAAAAGAAAGTTTATTTGTCAGCATATAAATATGGGTCAGAATACCCACGATAAATGCAGACCAAAATGTCTGTTTGTGCCAGGGTTTAATCTTTAATCTTCCTTCCCTCTCCCTTTTCCAAACAGCCGATATTCTCATCGCAGCCTGGATTACCCAGGAAATTCCGTTCATAACCGGAACTGTCTGCATAACCTGCCTTTCACCATTCGTCTTCCGATAAAAAGCATCTGCTATCGTCAAAAGAAATACATTATTTGTCAGGCGATACCAACATGGACTTCTCAGCCCTGCCAGAGAACAGAGGAAAAGAATCGTTACCAGCTCTCCTTCTCCCTGTTTGCCAAGATAAAACATCGTATAAATATAACTTGCCGATGCCAAAAGATACATTACTATTCCATACTGCCGAAAAAGACTGTTATAAGAGTTCGTTACACCTGTATCCTGAATGTTCAACATAGCACATACAGCTTGAACAACAACCAACAGCAGGGACATGCAGGCCAGATACCTGACATAAGCAGTCTTCCACTCCTTTTCTAAACACTTTCTGTAAATCATATGCAGTACTGCCAACAGCATCAGGCAACAGGCCGCCGTCAGGCTGTTTGGAACCAACAGAAGAAATAATACCGCTGCCGCAAGCCATATCATATCTTTGCTACGGATTTTCTGACGATTTATATAGTAACAACATAACATAAGCTGCAGAACATAAGCCCCCAATTGGTCCACATTTTCAAATCCCCAAGAACGACGCTCCAGACAGCCCCGATAAATTGTCTGCTCCCCAATCATCCCGAAAAAATACAATATAAACACGCCAGGAATCGTTATACACAAAGCAATCGCGGCGATTCGGACCAGTTCATCGATTTTCTCATTTTTTGCCGCAATGATAAACAACCACGCTGATGCAATATACCGATTACCGGCAAGTATTGTACTGACTGCTACTAATAAAGAAAGTATAACCAACGCTACCGCTTCTTTTTTCGTATAATACAAAATACCTGTAATCTCCACTCCAAGAAGCAGTAAGCAAAGAAACGCCTGTATAGAACTGAACACTTCAGCCTGCACCGGAAAAGCTTGCCGCAACATTGTATGAGATAGAATCTCTGTGCTAAACCAAAATCCAAAAACTACTTTATATAGCCGTTTTTTCATTATACAGAAATTCATGTCATTCTTACTCCAATCAACTAACTGTTTTCCGCAGAAAGCTTTACTATCACTACCTGATCCACAATCCGTATCGATCCGTTCGCAGGATACGCCGGCATATCCTGAATTTCCGGCAGTGTCTCATACGCTTCCGAATCTCTTGTATGCGGTGCGTACCCACAATAAGCATTCATATAGGTTTTCCAAGCATAGTTATTTGTCATACTAGTCAGATTTCGAAGGTACGGAGTAACCCGATAGTTTTTGTTATTAAACGAATTGTCCATAAACTGTCCCGAAATTCCTTTCGCTCCTATGAACACAACAGGCATATCTTCTCTATAGCCTTCAAGGCTGCTGATTCTCGTTTCTAACGCCGTAAAATATGATTTTGTCTGTATCTGAAGAAATTCGCACCTGAAGTATTCAAAATTAGAACAATACAAATAAACACTTATAAATCCAACCATAACAGCAGCTATACCATAACGGCAGAAAAAGCGATATAATATCGAGACTTTGCGGGACGAAACAATATAGCATAGCTGTTTTTCCCCGATTGAAAGCATCAACAGTAAAGCAATTGCAGTACAATACTGCATTCTTGGTTCCACGCTTAATGCTCCCATCAGGTAAATGGAATTGGCTGCCAGAGGTATCATCACAAACATAAACCACGTCAACAGGCCACTATATTTATTCCTTTTCCAGACAATCCATCCGCTGCATATTCCAACAACAAACAATGCTACGGTAAATACCCGGTACAGAATTATGGCGAACGGCGAACAAGACAATCCTGATAAATCTGTCAGCAGTCTGACCCAGGCTAAATACGCTTCGCCGATTCGCTTTGCAATTGAGTATATGTCCAGCATATATAGAAAACTTATCCCCTGATAACCAGTCAATTGGATCCCCATATATGCGCAGACTATTCTTGTGACAACCAGATACAGAATAACACTGAATAACAGCGCCATAATATACCGTACCCCTCTGCGGAATTCCATAGCCGGATTGTTTTCTTCTGATAATGTCTTTATAATCGACGCGCACAGCAAAATCATCACTGCCACAGGCAGGTAGCCCTGATATATTCCCATCGCACTTCCAACCAATATAATTCCCATGATATAACCAAACCATCTAAAATGAACGATGAGATAAGCGCCCATTACCGTCATGAAAAACGCAAGAAAATAGTATGGTGCGGTAAACATATATGCAAACACAGAAAAAGCAGCCGGAAATGTCACAAGCAGTCCACCCAGCAAAACACAATTTCCCAAAGAGTAAATCTCAAGTATGTCCACAATAATTACAGATGAAGTGGCCAGCAAAAAAAGCGACAGAAAACCATTGCACATCGGAAGACTAAATACTCCCCATATATCTTCTGACCATTGCCCCAGCAGTTCAAGGAGCCACCTTCCTGAGATTACCGTAGCACCGACATGGACCAAATTGTTCATATCATCATGAAAAGAGAATTTATTTGTAAACATTCCAATATTCGCGATGACTCCCAAAAACATCACAGAAGTAAATGTCCACAGATACCTGCGCTCCATAAAACTTCTCTTCATTATATCCACCTGCTTTTTGTTGCTGCTTGTACACATTATACCGTTTGCCTTTCTCTGTATCCGTCGCGTCTCAAATACCGCCGCTTGCTCCCCCACACAGTGATCGTTGCAATAACAACCGCAATACCCGCCTGTGCGCATACGGTCCAAGCCAGCTGTTTCCAATCCGCTGGGGCATATCCATCTGACGCGACCCTCCATATTCCCACAGAAAAAGCTACTGCAAGGATTACTGTCAGATAGTCCAGATATAAGGAATTCTTCCTGTGAAAGATATCCCGAAACACGAGTCTGACATTTCCCGGCAACAGTCCCAGATGGACAGCCAATACCGTTGCAGTCATTACACCTTCAATACCAAATGGTATAACCAAAATCACTGATAGAACCAGATTCACCAATGCTTCTATTACTGAAAAATATTTACTTTCTGCATATAATCCTTCTCCATCACGAGCAATATATACTACATTAATTATCATTCGGTGCACCATACAAACTGCAAACAAATATACGCCTGCTTTGCCAATCGTAAACTGTCTGCCAAGCCACAGTTCAATAAACGGATTAATCGCCACAACATAAACAGATACAGCAACAATAGCCACAAACATATGAAATGCCATCATTTTTTGAAATAAAGCATATGCTCTCTTTTTGTCAATTTTCAAAATGACACCCAGTTCCGCTCTGAAATTCTCTGTGATTTTATTAGTCGCTACAACAGGATACGTTAAAATCATTTCATATGCCTGATATACTGTTACTAATGAAAGCCTTGAGACTGATAGTAGGATTATATCAATATTCGAGTTCAGCAGTGAAGCCACCTGATGGAACCGGATATCTTTTGTCATACGCTTCGCTTCGAAACTAGGAATCTTTTTTATATGAATAATGTCCCCGCACAGCAAACGGACAGGTATTAGATATAATGTACCCAATATTAACCCTAAACAGCAACTAATACATAGAATTTGGGCAATAGACAGGTTCGTCTTTCCAATTAGAAACAATTCAATCAACACAATCACGGAATTGGCTGCCCCATCGATAATGTCTGCTATGTATTTATACCCATATAAGGTTAAAATCGTTTTTTTACTCACACTTACTAAATAGGGCGTTATAAAACGGCAACCATTCAAAAATATGATAAGCATGGCAGATATATAATGAATGGTCTCACGTTTTATCACAACGGCATAAATGAACGCAACTGGAATACATGCCAAAAACATTTCTACAGCAATTTTGTGCATGGATTTCGTAAGTCCCTGATAAAGACTAATGATTCTATTTTTATCATGCACAGCCATTGGCTCATACATTTTATATAAATATGCAGCGCTCATTCCACTTTCAAATAATACGAAATAATTAAACAATTTTTGTGCCGATTGATCCACTGCATTCGCTTCACTTCCAAATCCTCTGATTACAGCTGCGGTCCTGATAATGAGTTCAATCGCATAAATTCCCCATAAAAAAATACCAAACAAAATCCCTGCCATCTTTCGAGTTTTCATAAATCTTATTCCATCTTTTTCCATTTTAAGGTCTGCCATTTAAAACAGCTCATCGGGAACCTTTTCCAGTCAAACGCCAAAGGCAATCCTTACACCAGTACATGATAAAGAGCAGATCCACCGCCTTAAGGCGCATCGCAGCCACAAATAATTTCTCTAATGGAGACAGCAAAGATAAATCTACGTTCTTTACAGCCGTATCATACCATTTATCTTCCAACATCTCTCTGGCCGCCATCCTCCGTCTCAGGTATGTATAAGGATTGTCACGATGCATGAAATTATTTCGGAGCAGAATATAAAAGCTTGTACACACCTTTACATAAAAAGCTTTCCAATAGATGTCTTTTCCGACGTTACGAAAAAAACACGCCATCTCAGCAAAGACCAACCGGTAATATTCTCCAATCTGCGGTATGTAGCGGGAACCCCCCGATGATTTGCTCTTCCTGTAATGGTACAATGGAAGTGCTGTATAAACGATCCTCGCAGCACGTTCATAGGCATAAAGGTTAAAAACATTGTCCTGCATCCTACGCAGACGCGGATCAAACTGTATTCCCGACCTTTCCAGAAAAGCACGCCGATAAATCTTTCCCCACGGAGCGCCGGAATCCGCCTGTCCCCAATTGTCATGATAATACTTCGGGCAGAGGAACTGCATAAAGAACCGTTCCTTACCTGTCTGGACTGAGTCTAGATGATTCTCGCGGAAAAAATGTTTAATCCTCTCCTTCTTCGGATAATCGACAAAGCAGTCACAGAGAACGATATCCGCCCCAGAGTTCTTTCCTGTCTGTAACAGTTTTTCCAAATATACCGGTTCAAGCCAATCATCGCCATCCACGAATGCCACCCAATCTCCCTGAGCAGTCTGCATCCCTTCGTTTCGGCAGACGGAAACTCCTCTATTTTCATGACTAATCAAATGGATTCTTGAATCTTCTTTCTCAAAGGCCCGGCAATATATCTCATTCTCTTCTGTCGAACCATCATTAATTAGAATGATTTCTATATTTTCAATACTCTGTGCCATTACACTTCTAACGCATGTCTCCAACACGCTGGTCTCAATCTGAAAAATCGGGATAACCACACTGACTACCGGATGGCTTCTGCCTTCATTCCATGATTCAGGTTTACCCGATCCTCCATAATCTGCCTGCTCCTCTATACAGCAATATCCTTCTCCGTGCCACAATGCGGCAGGAATCGCTAAAAGAAACATATTAAGTGTTACTGCGCACAAATTATATTCTATCAGACCATATACGGCATAGATGAAGAAAAATATCACCATGAATCCTTCACCTTTTTTCCTGTAGTAATACATAGCATACAAATATACCAACGAAAAAAGAACATACACTATAATTCCATAGCGCAACAGGAGATATAGGTACGTATTATCTAAGTATATCCTCTGCTGAAGCCCGTTGGCTGCCCTGCTTGCGTCGTTCAAAATAATCTCTCTGCCAAAAAACGAACTGCCGTATATTTCCCACACAACATGTCCTTCTGAAAAACGTCTCGATATCAATTTATCCATTCTTGCTAAAAATGGCGACTGCAATACATCGATCCGTGATAATATGATACTGGCCACATTAAGAAAGCCTGCTCCAATAACCAGAACAGAGAGAAAGATATCTTCTAAATATCTCTTTTTACATCTTCGATGCAGGAAAAACAGTACATATAAAAGCAGAAGACAGACAACTGCCGCCTGTGAATTCGGTATATAATAGCAGAATACTGCTCCTAACCCAATCAGCAGAATATCCAGCATATTCATCTGATTCCGTCTCAGATAGCAACAACATGCAATAATCTGGAATATCCTCATTCCCAACTGATTTGGATGAGAAAATCCCAATGAGAGTCTTACAGTTTCCGCTCTATATAAAGTATGGTCAGCAAGCACGCCAAAAAAACGCAAAAGAAAAACTGCTGGTACGGATATCACAAGCGCCCAAAGGGTAACTTTGACAATCTCATCAAAATTACTTTCTTTCGCTCCAACTATCATAAGGCAAGCGGCCATTATGACCCGGTTTCTGGAAATCACCGTAGATATTGCAACCAGGACCATCACGGCCATCATAATCAAGAATTCTTTTCTGGTATAGGATTGAAGAATAAATATTTGTATCAGCAACAACAGAACTATTGTTACTTGTTGAAGAAAATTCAGCCGATCTATTGAAATACCAGCAATTCCCTGCAGTGTACTATTTAAAAAAACCTCCGTACTAAACCATAAAAAGCATATGCATAAATAAAACTTAGATAAATACTTTTGTTTATTCTGTTTGAACATGCGTCTCCCCACTCATGTTAGAGTAAAATCGTAGCCATTAAAATGTTCTTCTAATGTCATAAAAAATAATGTCTCTTCTGAGAAATGATTATATCTGCCGATCAAGCAGCATTTTAGCTTGATTAGTTGTTAGAACACTATTGCGTAAATTGCATTTTCTTTTGTATAATAAAATATCATCGATATTGAACTAGTCCTATATATTCACATTGCAGATTTTTCCAATCCTGATATAATCCCTTTAGCTCAGACCATGTATCATTTTTCGCAAATATATTATCATCAGTACTATCTCCAACATTTTTATGTGTGGCAACGATAATCTGAATTGTCTTCGTACCCATAAAAGACTCCTATAAATAATTCTATTTTCTCTCACTCAGCCCCACCCCCCCGAACCACATCGGGGATTGTTTTTATTATCATCATCAGATCTGTCCAAAAGCCCATGTCCTCGATGTAATCCAGGTCCAGTTCTATCCACTCGTCCCACTTGATGTTGGAGCGACCGCCGATCTGCCAGTAACAGGTAAGGCCCGGTTGGACCGTCAGGCGCTGCCTTTCGTAGTCGTTGCTCTCCTCCATCTGGAAGAGCAGAATCGGCCGGGGACCGACGATACTCATGTCCCCCTTTATGATGTTCACGAGCTGCGGAAGCTCATCGATGGACCAGCGGCGGATGAACCTGCCCACGCGGGTGACGCGCGGATCATCTTTTATCTTAAAGGCATGTCCGGTCTGCTCGTTGTATTTGAGCATTTCCGGGAGCTGTTTATCGGCATCTCTGCACATGCTGCGGAATTTATAGATTCGGAATGGTTTCATATCCTTACCGGCCCTGTCCTGAGAAAAAATCACAGGGCCGCCATCGTCCAGCAGGATTGCCGCTGACGTCGCCGCCAGAACCGGGGACAGGACAATTAACGCCGCGCAGGACAGCGTAATGTCAAAGAAACGCTTTGTTAGCTTATAAATCCGGCTTTTCTTTGAATAAACCTCCTGCATATGGATGCGTCTCTGACTGGTATCGTAGAGCTTTCCGCTCACCGGGTTGCGGCGGTACTCCATATGTTATCACCTCTTGTACTGACTTGATTCTTATTGATCGTCCTGCGCGGCTATATTCAGGTTCACGGATTTTCTCAATCTCTTGCTTGCCCTGAATACAGGCTTGTACCCTGAAGGAATGATCACGTCCTCCAGTGTCTTGGGGTTTCTTGCAGGTCTTTCGCTGGTGGGCCGTATCTCAAAGATTCCAAACCCCCGGAAGCACACAGGTCTTTTCACACTCCAGCTGTCGGACAATATCTCCAGAAACGTATGCGTAACCCTGTCTGCTTCATCTTCCGTCATTCCTGTCCTTTCAGCCAGTTCCGATACAAAATCATTCTTAAACATACATTTTTTCACGTTTTCTTCACTGTTCATATTCCGTTCCTTTCGCTGAAATATATCGCAGAGTTACCAACTCTGCGACATTTTAGACTAAATAATAGCCAATTATACGAATTAATAATAAAATCTGGCATTTTTTTATCTTATATAATACTAAATGATGACATCAATCCAAATTTTGACTGCGATTTTTGACTGCGATTAACGGAAAAGTATAAATGAAAAGCGGAAAAATTCAAGGAATTATAAAGAATATTCAATTGAAATTCTGACTGCGATTGCTGACTGCGCCAGCCCGCATAAATCGGCTTAAATACTGCTGAAACTTCCTTTTTCTGCCATTTATGGCATGAAAATAATTGGAGTATTAAAAAAAATATCCCCTATCCTATTGAATTTCAGCAATAAGTATAGTAAAATACCCTATGATAAGCGTGCAAAAAAATGTCGCAGAGTTGGTAACTCTGCGACATCTTTTGTCGAAAATATTGTGTTGGAGACCAAAAATCATGGATTCGCCTTGACGGCCTCCTTTCCGGCCGGGTATTCCGGCCCCAATACTGCCAAATTAGGATTGCCGGCTTCCGCATCCTGAAACGTCCGAAGGATCCTATCCAGATACCTGAGAAGAACATCCTTGTCACTGTCATTTTCTTCCAGGGCGTCTTCCATACCTTCAGGCACTGCTATTCCCACAGCCGTCGGCTCGCAGATATCCGTCAGACAGTCATACAGGGCGTCCAGATTATGACCATAATATTGAGGGAAATTCATCTTTTCAGCGATATATTCATGAATTTTGCGCCGGGTTGCTCCCTCCTGCGCAATCACATCCTGGAAATTCAAGATTACCTTTCTCATTCCGCCTTCCCATCCTTCGTGTACAACAATTCAAAATTAGCGTAATGATCTTCCGAATAATAGACATCACCGTCATTACTGTAGACAATCCGCTCGCCGCCGCGGTAGCCTCCCTCATAATTGATGTCGCATTCATAATACTTCCTGCCTTTCACATCAGGCAGATTCCCCTCCCGGTTGCCGAAGCGGTCGCCTCCGATACTCATGCCGGGAGCCACATCCCACAGATTGCCCCTGCTGGATTCCCAGCCCAGATCTCTGGCATCATTTTTCCGGATGAAATTGTCCGGAAGATGACCGTAGGTATGAATATACAGAGCCACGTGATCCCGGTCACTGTAGCTTCCATCCTCTTCCACACTCAGAGAGTCTTCCGAAATTTCCGGCCCGGAGGTTTCTTCCGCTAAGCTTTCCGCCTCCGTCGGACCCTGCGGCTCAGACAGGCTTTCCGCCTCCGTCGGACTCTGCGTTTCTGTCAGAACCTCATTTTGCGCCCCGGCAGAGCCGCCTGCGGACGAACACGCGGAAAGTCCCAGGGAAGACACAAGCAGACATATAACCAGGGCCAAAATTCCCAGCAGCTTTTGAAATCGAAATCTTGCGCTCTTCATGTCAATCTTCTCCCGCAAACGATAGTTTATACAATACTTTACCGGCTGACCTTTCCGTTCATCATTTTTATTATAACCAGAACGCCGATCATCAGCAGAACTCCCACGGGAAGCGCAATCCACGCCGTTTGTACAAAACCGGCGACGATATAAGTGACAAAAGATACCGCCGCGCACGTCACTGCGTAAGGCAGCTGGGTCATAACATGGTTTACATGTTCGCACTGGGCTCCGGCCGACGCCATAATGGTCGTATCGGAAATCGGCGAACAATGGTCGCCGCAGACGGCACCCGCCATACATGCGGAGATGGAAATGATCATCAGCTGGGGATTGCTGTTCTCAAACACAGCCACCACAATGGGAATCAGGATTCCAAAAGTGCCCCAGGAAGTACCGGTGGCAAAGG
>CANQBN010000045.1 GCA_947588855.1 uncultured Lachnospiraceae bacterium | reverse complement strand
CCAGGAGAAGCTGCTGGCGTTGGTAGGGCTGGAGGATATCGTGGTGGTGGACACGCCGGACGCGACGCTGATCAGCTCGAAGGAGCATGTCGGTGAGATTAAAGAACTGCTGGCGCGGCTGAAAGAACGCGGGCAGGAGAACTATTTGTGACAGAGGCATGTTTACAGGTTTTAAAACTATATGTTTCTAAAATGTACGTAAGCGGTTCCCCTCCGCGGGATTGTGTATGAAGCCACAGTTCCACGGAGGAATTTATCATATGTGAGGAGAATGAAGACGATGAAGAGAGCACTGATCACCGGGATCACAGGGCAGGACGGATCCTATCTGTCCGAACTTCTGCTGGAGAAAGGTTATGAAGTTTACGGCATCATGAGGAGGAAGAGCGTGGTGGATTACGGCAATGTGGCGCACATCAGGGATAAGATTCATTTTATCTATGCGGACATGACGGATATCGTTTCTCTGATCAACGCCATGCGTGTTTCCCAGGCGGACGAGGTCTATAACCTGGCGGCCCAGTCTTTTGTGGCCACCAGTTGGGAGCAGCCTGTCGCCACAGCTGAGATCGATGCGATCGGCGTGACCAACATGCTGGAGGCGATTCGCGCGGTGAAGCCGGAGGCTCATTTTTACCAGGCGTCTACCAGCGAGATGTTCGGGCTGGTGCAGGAGATGCCGCAGTCGGAGAAGACGCCTTTCTATCCCAGAAGTCCGTACGGGGTGGCAAAGCTGTACGGGCACTGGATCACAAAAAACTACAGGGAGAGCTATGGAATGTTTGCCTGCAGCGGAATCCTGTTTAACCATGAGAGCGAGCGGCGGGGCAAGGAATTCGTGACCCGGAAGATTACGGACGCTGTGGCGCGGATTAAGCTGGGGCTGCAGGACTGCGTGGAACTGGGCAATCTGGATTCGAAGCGCGACTGGGGTCATTCCAAAGATTATGTCCGGGCGATGTGGCTGATGCTGCAGCAGGAAGAGCCGGACGACTATGTGATCGCCACCAATGAGACCCGGACAGTGCGGGAGTTTGTGGAGACTGCTTTTAACCGTGTGGGGATCGATGTGCAGTGGCATGGGGAAGGCGTCGATGAGACTGGTACCGATGCGGCCACCGGAAAGGTGATCGTCCGGGTGAATAAGAGATTTTTCCGGCCGGCAGAAGTGGATGTGCTTTTGGGCAATCCGGCTAAGGCGGAAGCGAAGCTGGGCTGGCGGAGGGAGATACCCTTTGCGGAGCTGGTGGCCCGTATGGTGGATCACGATATGGAACTGGTGACGGAAGAGATAAGGACAGCAGGGACATATGCCGTGTGTCTGAAGTGAATTTCGGAAACAGAGACTGGGTGAATGCAGATGAAGAAGAAAGCATTGGTGATCGGCGCGGCCGGCTTTGTGGGCAGTTATCTGATCGACCGGATACAAGAGGATCATGACTGGCTGGTGGACGCGACGAAGATGGAAGGCGAGCAGTTCGTACATAAAGGTGTAAATACGTGGGATCTGGATATTCTGAACCGGGATGCGGTTGCGGCGCTTCTGAGCCGGCTGCGGCCGGATTATATTTTCCACCTGGCGGCTCAGAGTTCCGTGGCGTTGTCCTGGAAGAATCCGGACCTGACCGTGGACGTGAATATCAAGGGGACAATGCATGTGCTGGATGGAGTCAGAACTCTGATGGGTGAGAGCCGTCCGTTTTACAGACCCCGGGTGCTGCTGATCGGTTCCTGCGAGGAGTACGGGCGCGTGCGGCCGGAGGAAGTGCCCGTATCGGAAGATACGGCTCCAAGGCCGGGTAATCCTTACGCCCTGACGAAGGCCTGTCAGAATATGATCGGGAAGATTTATGCGGACGCTTATGGAATGGATATCGTGAGCGTCCGCTCTTTTAATCATATAGGTCCTAATCAGTCGCCTTCTTTTGTCGTCGCTGATTTCTGTAAACAGGCGGCGGAGATCGAGACGGGAATTCGGGAGCCGGTTCTGCGTGTGGGAAACCTGAGCGCCAGAAGGGATTTCACGGATGTGCGGGATGTGGTCCGGGCTTATGTTCTGCTGATGGAGCAAGGACAGGCCGGAGAGACCTACAACGTGGGTTCCGGAGTGGCGGTTGCTGTTTCGGAGATTCTGGATAAGATCCTTTCCATGTCATCGGCGGCGATCCGCGTGGAGACGGATCCGGCGAAGCTGCGGCCTGTCGATGTACCTGTTATAGAGGCGGATGTGACCAGGTTAAAGGAATGCTGCGGCTGGAAGCGGGAGATACCGTTGGAACAGACGCTTGAAGAAACGCTGGAGTATTGGCGGGGAAAGGTTTCATAGGTTAGGTTTCATGGGTTATAAAGGGTGATGCCTGATCTTCTTTTTTGTGGAAAAATGTTCGTGTGTAAGGGAGACATTATTATGAATTCTGCAGACATAATCAGGGAATACAGCCGTTGGCTTGAGTGCGCGGCGGAGGATCCCGATGTATCAGAAGAACTGAAAGCCATCCGGGATGATGCACCTGCCATGGAAGACGCGTTCTATCGCGACCTGGAATTTGGCACCGGCGGTCTGCGCGGCGTGATCGGCGCCGGGACGAACCGGATGAACATCCATACGGTGGCGAGAGCGTCCCAGGGACTTGCGGATTATGTGATGAACCGGCAGGCAGGAAGAGGATCTGAGGATGTGGAAATGCCTGCCCTGAATGGAGTTTCCGCTGAAGCCCCCCGGATCGCTGTCAGCTATGATTCCAGGATCAAATCTGAACTGTTCGCTCATATAGCGGCGGAGGTGTTTGCGGCCAATGGGATCAGGGTCTGGATCTACCGCGAGCTTATGCCGACCCCGTGTCTTTCATTTGCTGTCAGGAATCTGGGATGCGCGGCCGGAGTGATGGTCACGGCCTCTCATAATCCGGCAAAGTATAATGGCTATAAAGTATACGGACCGGATGGGTGCCAGATTACATCGAAGGCAGCTGCGGCAATCCTGACAGAGATAAAGAAGATCGATCCTTTTGAGAACGTAAAACGGATCCGCTTTGAGGAAGGGCTTTCAGACGGGCGGATATGCTATATTCCAGATCAGGTGATCACCGACTTTATTGCAAATGTGAAGGCGCAGAGCCTGCTGTCAGACGACAGTGAGGCGGATAAGACGGTCAGGATTGTCTATACCCCGCTGAATGGAACAGGATTGAAGCCGGTGTTAAGGACCCTGGCGGAAAGCGGATATGCGAATGTCACTGTGGTAGAGGAGCAGCGCCGGCCGGACGGCCATTTCCCCACCTGTCCATATCCGAACCCGGAGATACGGGAGGCGATGGCGCTGGGACTGGAGTACGCCAGGCGTGCTGACGCAGATCTGCTGCTGGCGACAGATCCGGACTGCGACCGGGTTGGCATCGCTGTAAAGAATGAGAAAGGGGAGCACGTCCTGCTGACCGGAAACGAGACGGGACTGCTTCTTCTGGATTACATCTGTTCGCGAAGGATTTCCATGGGAACCATGCCGGCGGATCCGGTCATGGTGAAGACGATCGTGACAACGGATATGGCGGAGAGAATCGCCGCGGATTATAACGTGAAGACAATCAATGTGCTGACCGGTTTCAAATATATTGGCGAGCAGATCGGCCTGCTGGAAGCGGCTGGTAGGGCAGAAGATTATATTTTTGGATTTGAGGAGAGCTACGGATATCTGAGCGGCTCCTACGTGCGGGATAAGGACGCGGTGGACGGGGCGTTTCTGATCTGTGAGATGGCCGCGTACTATAAAGCCCGCAGAATCAGCCTGTGGGACAGACTCGGACTGCTGTATGCCAGGTACGGATACTGCCTGAATACGCTCCGGACTTATGAGTTTGAGGGGGTGGCCGGACTTCAGAAGATGCGCGGCATCATGGCCCTTCTGAGGAAAGGCGTTGAGAAGCTCGGGGGAAGGAAAGTGGATACATGCCTGGATTACAGCAGGGGACTGGACGGATTGCCCAGCTCTGATGTCCTGAAGTTTGTCCTGGAGAAGGAGGCATCGGTGGTCGTCAGGCCGTCCGGAACGGAACCCAAGCTGAAAGTGTACCTTTCCGTCAGCGGGAAGGACAGGGAGACCGCCGAAAGGGAGACGGACAAAATCGCGCAGGAGCTTGAGGGCTATCTGGCCTGAGGCCGGCGGGGACCGATTGAGATTGGCGAGGACCGATTGGGATCGGCGGGGACCGGAAGGAGGAGTAGATATGAATTATATATTGCTTTCAGGCGGTTCGGGGAAACGGCTGTGGCCCCTTACCAACGATGTCCGGTCAAGGCAGTTCATCAAGATACTGAAGGGGCCGGACGGGGCTTATGAATCCATGATGCAGCGTACCTGCCGGCAGATACAGCAGGCGGACGAAAATGCGGCGATCACGGTGGCGGCCTCCAAAGCGCAGGCTTCAGCAATCCATAATCAGCTGGGAGACAGTGTGAGCGTGTGTATCGAGCGGTGCAGAAGAGGTACATTTCCGGTTATCGTTCTTGCGGCGGCGTATCTGAGGGACGTGAAGGGAGTGTCCGAGGAAGAGACCGTGGCCGTCTGTCCTGTGGATTCTTACGTGGATGACGAGTATTATTCTGACGTGAGGGAGATGGCGGATTTGATCGGAGACGGTGAGGCCAGCCTGGCGCTGCTGGGCATTTCTCCTGCCGGGCCTGATGAGAGATACGGCTATATTGTTCCTGAGGGATGCTCTCATGTAAGCGGCGTGGAGCTGTTCCGGGAGAAACCGGACAGGAAGGACCTGCGGAAGTATCTGGAGCGGGGAGCCCTGTGGAATGGCGGCGTGTTTGCCTTCAGGCTCGGATATGTTCTGGAAAAAGCGCGGATGCTTATGGGTTTCTCTGATTTTGAGGAACTATACGACCGGTATGAATCCCTTGAGAATATCAGTTTTGATTACGCAGTCGCGGAGAAGGAGGAGGATATCCGCGTTATCCGTTATGAAGGGAAATGGAAGGATATCAGCACATGGGACGCGCTGTGCGGGGAAATGACGGAATCCGTTGTGGGAAAGGGCATACATGACGGAACCTGCGAGAACATAAATGTAGTGAACGAGCTGAATGTTCCTGTCCTGTGCGTGGGCCTTAAGGATGCGGTAGTAGCGGCCAGCGCGGAAGGGATTCTTGTCTCGGCTAAAGGACAGTCCGGCGGCATTGAGCCTTATGTGGAGCAGATGGAGCAGCGGGTGATGTACGCGGAGAAATCCTGGGGAAACTATCAGGTTCTGGATGTGGAGGACGGCAGTATGACCGTGAAAGCCACGATCCATCCGGGTTTCCGTATGAACTATCACAGCCATGCACGGCGCGATGAGGTCTGGACGGTCATATCCGGGAAGGGAAGGACCGTTGTGGACGGGATGGAGGAGCCGGTGAAACCGGGTGATGTCATAACCATGGAAGCCGGATGCAAGCACACGATCATCGCGGAGACGGAGCTCCAGATCATCGAGGTGCAGCTGGGCGGGGAGATCGACGCGCATGATAAGAGAAAATATGATCTGGAAGGCTGAGCCGTTTCTCCTGTCGCCTTCGGGGAAGGATTATATCTGGGGAGGCAGCAGGCTCTGTACGGAATTTAATAAAGAGGTCGGGATGGATTCCCTGGCCGAGACCTGGGAGTGTTCTACTCACCCGGACGGTCCCAGCTGGGCGGCCAGCGGCATTTACAAGGGGATGGAACTGTCGCAGGTGCTGGCGGAGCATCCGGAGTATCTGGGAAAGCATGCCGGCCTGAGACCGGAAGGAGGAGCATACCGGAGTGTGGGAACATGCCCGGGAGCATGCGCGGCCCCGGCGGAGCTGCCTATCCTGATTAAGCTGATCGACGCGAAGGAGGATCTGTCGGTGCAGGTCCATCCGGATGACGGATACGCGAGACAACATGAGGGAGGACAGCTGGGGAAGACGGAGATGTGGTATGTACTGGACGCCGCCCCTGGGGCCCAGCTGATCTACGGATTCTATCATGACATGACGAGAGAGCAGCTTCGGAGCAGCATTGAGAACGGAACGGTGGAAAGGTATCTGCAGAAGGTGCCCGTCAGGAAGGACGATGTGTTTTTTATCGAGGCGGGAACGGTCCATGCGATCGGCGCGGGCGCTCTGGTCGCGGAGGTGCAGGAGAGTTCGAATCTGACATACCGCCTGTATGATTACGACCGCACGGATAAGATGGGAAATAAGAGACCGCTCCACATAGACAGAGCTCTGGAGGTGGCGGATCTGAAGAGCGCCGCAGAACCCAGGCAGCCGGTCAGACTGCTGAGGTACAGAAAGGGCTACGCGTCTGAGCTGCTCTGCCGCTGCCGGCATTTTCAGGTGGAGAGGTATCTTTTAAACACTGAATCCGTCCGCGGTCTTGTGGCGTTTCAGACGTCCGAAAATTCCTTTCAGGTATTCTTGTGTCTGGACGGATGCGGAGCGGTATTCCTGGAAAACGGGGAGAGTTTCAATTTCTTTAAAGGAGACTGCATCTTTGTTCCGGCAGACTCCATGGTTATGAAAATGCATGGGAAGGCGAAGTTTCTGAATGTGCGGTGCTGATATCGGCTATGTCAGCACCGCACATTTTTTACAGATTCATCTTCATAAACACCTTATCCCGGTCGTCCTGGTCGATGGCCAGGTACCGCTTGGTGATCTCCATGGAGGAGTGGTTGTAGATGGACATGAGAAGAGCCGGCTGAACGCCGCTTTTCCATGCGTGGTAGCCGAAGGTTTTTCTCATGGAATGACAGCTGATGGAGCCCTCCAGATGAAGGTCGCTGACAGCGTTTTTGATGATGCGGAAGGCCCACGTCCGGTCGATATGGCGGTTGGTTCCTTCCCTGCTCTGAAATATGTAATCGCCGGGACGCGGAGATTTGGCTTTCTGAAGCTGCCCCAGAGCAAGGACAGCTTCCCTGTTCAGGGCGATCAGGTTGTGTTTCCCGGTTTTTTGTTCAACAAGTTCAATGTGTTTCAGGTAACGCCCGGCGTCAAAATCATAGACGTCGTTCCATGTCAGGCGGAGGAGATCTCCGATTCGCAGCGAGGAATTGACAGCCAGAGTGATCATGGTGTAATTCCGGATCTGCTGTCTGTCCAGATAGTACTGTTTAAGCTTCTGAATATCTTTTTTGTTTCTGATTGGCTGAGTTTTTCCCATTATCATGTCCCTCCTAATGTTTCATTTGACAGAATAATAAAGATAGGCTAAGATTAACTATATAACTAAAGCAGAGGTAGAATCAGATGAATGTTTACGTAAATGAGATTAACGGCATTCCGGATGCCATCGTGTCTATGTACATGAGCAGAAGATCGTGGAGCAGGGAGAGGGAGATGGATATCCGCAGCACCTGTGAGAAGGTGCTGAGCAGACAGGGGCGGCTTCTGGAAGACGCGGCCCCGGAAGAGCTTGAGAAATATAACGGTTGGATGGACAGCCTTGTTAAATGGGGCTGGCATCATATTACCATGCTGCGGTTTATTGATATATCAGTGACTGTCGAGGGACTTCACAGGGCGGGACAGGACGACTGGGATTCCCATGCGGCCCGTTTCAATAACAGGATTATCCGGAGCAGCACCAGGCTGGCCAGCTTCGGATATGAGATGTCCGACTGGTACCAGGGAAAGATCATGCCCACTGACATGGCGCTTGAGTATCTGGGTATTGAGGCTCCTGAGTCTATTGAAAAAGACGGTCAGAGATATGTCAAGACGATAAATGGGTACATCCGGGAAGATTTGAAGGAGAGTTCCGATGTGAAGCGCGGGCTTTACATGCTGAGCATTCCAAGCAATTTCATTTTCAGGATCAATCTGACGGAATGGGGGCATGTCTTCAAGGAGAGGAACAGCCAGGGAACGGCCAATCCGGAGGTCAAGATGTGCTGCGAGGCCATAGCGGACCAGATCGAACAGTTCCAGCCCAGATTTAACAGGGAGCTGTTTTTGAAGATTAAGAATTGAATGAGATGAATCGAAGCAGGGGCTGCCGTAAACTATCCATGTGCAGGATGAGATATCCTTGCCATAATATTTTGCGGCAGCCCCTTTGTATTACGTCAGTATGCAAAAAACGCGCCAGTGACGCGTTTTTTGTATTAGCGGCTCGGAATGATCCTCCCATTCAGTGCCGGAGCATATTTTCGATAAAAATACCGTAACCTTTGGTAGAGTCCTGAACAAAAACATGGGTTACAGCGCCGATCAGTTTGCCGTTCTGAATGATGGGACTGCCGCTCATGCCCTGGACGATGCCGCCGGTAAGCGACAGAAGTTCCGGGTCGGTAACCTGGATAACCAGGCTTTTGTTGGTATGGGAGGTGGAGTAGTCCACCTTCAGGATCTCAATTTCGTAATCCTTCAGTTCGCCGGAGACCCCGCTTCGTATATAAGCGGGGCCCCGGGTTACGTCCTGGCGGTAACCTATTTCCAGCGGTTCTCCGGATATCTGCTTCATGAAGCGGCTGTTTACCGTGCCGAAGATTCCCTCATCTGTGTTGGCGGTTACTTTTCCCAGCAGAGAGCCGGGGCCGTAGTATATGACGCCGGACATGACGCCGGGATTTCCGATGGAGCCTTTTTCCACGCCGATGATTTCTGTGTCATACAGTTCTCCATTCTCGATTTCCACCATGGTGCCGGTATCGCTGTCGCTGATTCCGTGGCCGAGAGCGCCGAAGCCGCCGTTTAGATCCAGGTAGGTTACCGTGCCGATTCCCTGGGTGTCGCTGCGCACCCACACGCCCAGCTTGCTGCCGCCGTCCTGGGTGACCGTGGGGTGGAGAGAGACTTCCATTTCCTGATTGTTCCGCCGTATGATCAGCGAGGCTTCTCTGCCGTTTAGATTGCTGACTTCTTCGGCAAGTTCTTCTTTGGTTTCCAATGATACTCCGTTAATGCTCTCAATATAGTCGCCGGATTGGAGAATTCCTGCGGCCGGTTCCACAGGCAGACCGTCTGCTCCAATCAGTTCGCCGGTTCCGATGACCATGACGCCATCGGACTTTAAGTAAATGCCTACGGGAGCGCCGCAGGGGACGGCGTACTGCCGGTCTACCACGTTTACCTGGATCTCCTTCAGGCGCAGGAGCCCGAACAGGTCAAGTCCCAGCTGATAGCTGCCTTCTTCCCTGCCGTACAGACTGAAGGCCTGATTCCGGGTGACGGTTATCTGGCCGGACGGAATATTCGAACCGTTTCCGAGGGAGACTTCCTCGCTCTCGCTTTGAAGGGTGACCTGAAGCGGGAGAGGGAATTGAAGAATCTCTTCCTGATCCAGGACGATACTGATCCGGTCCGGCACCATGCGTTCCATATAGTAGTAAGAAAATCCTATGGTGAACAGAAGGCTGACCCAGAAGGTCCAGATCAGGCATCTGCGGTATCTGCTTTTCCTCAACGCTGTGCACCTCCTCCGATTGAATCTGTCAAAGTTCTTTCATAGTATGTGTCGCCTTTTGAAAAACACTCTGTAATTTTTTAGTTGTCACTTTTTGCTTGATGTGATAAACTGTTAATAATGGCGCGGGGCATGCCGCGTCCTGGGAGAATCAACAGATACGACAGAGGTATATTTGAGATGAAACGCGCTGCCAGCAAGAATTTTTGGATTTTGCTTTTGCTGCTTTTGTCCGGCATTGTTCTGGGCGGATTTATCGGAAACATGGTTGGAGGGATTCCCGGATTTGCCTGGCTTAATTTCGGGCAGTCCTTTGGGCTGGATAATCCGCTGGTTCTGAATTTCGGGATTCTGGTTATTACATTCGGCCTGTCCATCAAGATTACCATGGCCAGCATCATAGGCGTGGCGCTGGCGCTGCTCATTTATCGCTATTTATAGGAAGGCAATGGAGCCGATGCAGAACCGCGTCGGCTTTTTGTTACGTCAGTATACAAACAAAGCGCCAGTGACGCTTTGTTTGTATTACGTCAAATATGTTTTATTATGTGCCGTTTTTCATAAAAAATACAGGAGGAGAGGATTATGGAGCTTTCGGAATTATTGGATGAACTGGAGAAAAAGGCTCTGGACAGCCCGGAGATCATGAAGAAGCTTCTGGATACGAGAAAGGACGCGAATCCGATGACGGCCTTTTGCGCGCTGTGCCGGGAGATGGGAATGGATATTTACGAGATGGATCTGATTGAGGCCGGAGAATCTTTCTACGCGGCAATCAAGCGCAGCACCAATGGAGGCGGCGAGAATTCCCCGGTTTTAAAAGGGGAAGATGATTTTTATGAAATGTTTTTCGCCGATCTTGAGCGGCACGCAAAAGAGTTAAAACATTTGTCATAAAAACTTAAATGGAAATACGGTCCTGCCTATGGTACAATAAAACCAGATATTGGGAGATTTGGAACAGGGAGGACTATATGAAGCGTTTTTTCAGGAGATTATGCTCCGTGGCGTGCGCGTTGTCGGTGCTGGCGGCTGCGTCAGTGCCTGCGGCAGTGCCGGGCGGAAGCCAGGAGGAGGGATACGGTCCCGGCTATGTCTCGTATTCCCAGTCCGTCCTGGCGGATGTCCCCGCTCCGGAAGGCGAACTGCGGGGCGTGTGGATCTCGTATCTCACCTGGGATAAGCTGTCGGACAGCAGATATGCTTTTGAGAGAGAAGTCAGTCAGATACTGGATAACTGCCGTTTTTGGGGACTGAACGCCGTGTTTGTTCACGCCCGCTCCCACAGCGATGCCATGTATGCGTCGTCCGTCTATCCCTGGTCCAAGTTTGTCAGCGGTGTCCAGGGGAGAAGCCCGGGATACGATCCGTTCCAGTATGTGGTTCAGGCGGCTCACGCCAGGGGACTGCAGATCCATGCCTGGATCAATCCGTACCGGATTACCGGTTATCTGATGCCGTGGGAGGACGTGTCTGCTTCCAGCCCGGCCCGGATCTGGCTCTCCGATGGGGATGAATCCAATGACCGGTATGTGCTGAAGCATAACGGCGCTTACTATTTCAATCCGTCGGCAGAACCCGTAAAGCAGATGGTTGTGAACGGCGTCATGGAAATCGTGCGGGGCTATGACGTTGACGGAATTCATTTTGACGATTATTTTTATCCGGAGCTGGATGACAGTGCTGAAGCCGGACAGTTTGACAGGCCGGAGTATCTGGCCAGCGGAAGCGGGCTGTCCATTACCCAGTGGAGAAGGGATCATGTGAGCGACCTGGTGAGGAGGGTTTATCAGGCCGTCAAGGCGGAAAAGCCGCAGGTTCAGTTCGGTATCAGTCCGCAGGGTTATGTGGAGCACCTGCGGAGCGATCATAATCTGTTCGTGGATATTGACCGGTGGATGTCGGAGGATGGCTTTGTAGATTATATCATGCCTCAGCTTTACTGGGGATTTGAGACGAAGACGGCGGCGGGAGCTCCCGCGCCCTATGCGTTTGACGCGAATCTGAATACGTGGATCGGTCTGAAGCGCCGCGGAAATGCGAAGCTGTATCTGGGGTTGGGACTGTACCGCGCCGGGACGGATGTTCAGGATTACAATGAAGTGTCCGAGTGGCTGCGCCGCGATGATATCATCGGCCGCCAGGTGGCGGCAGGCAGGCGTTCCGGTCAGGTGAGCGGGTACTGCTTCTACAGTTACGAGTCGTTTTTGGAGACGGCAGCGGCGAAGGAAGTGGCCAATCTGCTTCCTCTGCTTAAACAGTAAGTAATGCAGATGCATCAAATATATAAGTTTGGAGGATAGGATATGAAGAAATATGGTATGATAGCAGCAGCGGTTATGACGGCTCTTGTCGTGACGGCCTGCGGCGGCGGAAGCGGTATCGTGATCAACGGCACCACGGCAGCCCAGGGAGAAGCGGCTCCGGATGATGACGGGGCGGCGCCTGAAGCCGCTGAGAGCAACGAGTCGATGGTGGAGACCGAGGCTCCCGGCGCGGGAGGGACCAAGATAGAGATTTTTACGGGAGAGCCTCAGCCCGCTCCCACTCAGTCTCTGGGAGGCCAGACGGAGCCGGCGACGATAGCTCCCGCGCCCATGACGACTCAGGCCGCTGCGGCGTCTCAGACTACGGCGGCTCCTCAGACGACAGCGGCCCCCAGAACTACGGCGGCGCCGGAGACAACCGCGGCTAAGACATATACGGTGACCGATCTTAATAAGTCCATGTACGCTACTTCTTCCGTGAGGGTCAGAGCCAGCTATTCTACCTCTTCGGATGTATTGGGTGCGTTGGCGGCAGGAGAGAAGGTGCAGATTACCGGCGAGTCTGCCAATGGATGGATGAGAGTCAGCTGGAAGGGACATGAGGCATACGTGTCCAAGAGTTATCTGAGTGATACGCCTCCCGCGATGCAGGCGGCGGCAAGCAATACGGGCAATAACGGAAATGGAACCTCGCCCAACCCGAATCTGTCCCAGCAGAATTCTTCGTCCGGTCCCGGAGCGTCGACAAATACGAATCCTGGCGGAAGCGCTCCGTCCGGCAGCAATTCGCAGTCAGGCCCCGTGTCAGGAGGTTCCGTGTCAGGCGGCTCCGTATCCGGTGGTTCCGGCTCCATATCCGGAACCGTGACGAGTCTGGATCCTTCAGGTGTCACGATTCGTGCGGGAGATGGAAATACGTACCGGTTCAGCTGGGGTGTTGAAGTTCCTGCTCTGGCCGCAGGCGAGCAGGTTCAGATCCAGTACAACGGGAATACCGTGACAAATCTTACGAAATAATGGGAGACGGCGGAACATGAAGATTATTTACGCAATTGTAGGTTCGGAGGATGGCACAAGAGTGACGGATGTACTGAATGAGCACGGATATTCCGTAACCAGACTTGCCACCACAGGCGGATTCCTGAAGAGAGGGAACGCTACTCTGATGATCGGTACCGAAGAGGAGAAGGTGGATGAGGCCATTCACCTGATTAAGGACACTTGTGGAAAGAGACAGAAGATCACGTGCAATGTTCCTACCCCTAATATTGCCTCGATATCCGCAGGGTATATGATGATGCCCATGACGGTAGAGCTTGGCGGAGCGACGATTTTTGTCACTGATGTAGAACGGTTCGAGAAGATTTAAGGATGCAAAAAAGGACGTATTTTTTTCGAGATACGTCCTTTTTTTTGTGAAAATTTAGGTATATAATGAGAATAATAAATGAATCTGAAAAGGAGGGGTACTTATGGCGCAGTATTATCTGGCGGTGGACATCGGGGCGTCCAGCGGGCGGCATATTCTGGCAAGCGTTCAGGACGGCCGCATGGTGCTGGAAGAGGTCCATCGTTTTCCCAACGGAATGAAGCCGGTGGACGGGCAGCTGTGCTGGGATGTGAAGGAATTATTTTCCCATATCAAGGCGGGTATGAAACGCTGCCGGGAGCTGGGCAAGATTCCGGTCAGCATGGGTATCGACACCTGGGCAGTGGACTATGTTCTGCTGGATGAGAACGAGCAGATCGTAGGTAATACCGTAGGTTATCGGGACGGAAGGACCAAGGGGATGGATGACGAGGTCTACAAGATCATTTCTCTGAAGGATCTGTATCTGAGGACCGGAATCCAGAAGCAGATTTTCAATACCATCTACCAGTTCATGGCGGTAAAGAAGGCCCATCCGGAGTATCTGGAGAAGGCGAAAACCATGCTGATGATACCGGATTATTTTCACTATCTGCTGACCGGTGTGAAGAAGCAGGAATATACCAACGCTACCACTACCCAGCTGGTAAGCCCGGTGACAAAAGAATGGGATTATGAGCTGATCGATATGCTGGGTTACCCCAGACAGTGGTTCGGCAAATTGTCCATGCCCGGAACGGTTGTGGGTGAATTGACGAAGGAGATTCAGGATGAGGTGGGCTTTCATTGTCAGGTGGTTCTGCCTGCAACTCACGATACCGGCTCCGCGGTTCTGGCGGTTCCTTCCAATGAAGAAGACACCCTTTATATCAGCTCCGGTACATGGTCGCTTATGGGCACCGAGCTTAAGGAGGCTGACTGCTCCCTGAACAGCATGGAGAAGAATTTCACCAATGAGGGCGGCTATGAGTACCGTTTCCGTTATCTGAAGAACATCATGGGACTGTGGATGATCCAGTCGGTGAAGAAGGAGCTGGCGGCAGCGGGACAGGATTATTCGTTCGCGCAGCTGTGCGACATGGCTTCGGCGGAAAGCATCTCTTCCCTGGTGGCCTGTAACGACGACTGTTTCCTGGCTCCCGACAGTATGATTCAGGCGGTGAAGGATTTCTGCAAGAACTCCGGCCAGCAGGTTCCGGAGACTCCCGGTGAGATCGCGGCGGTCATTTACAACAGTCTGGCAAAATGTTACGGCGAGACCATAGAGGAACTGGAAGGCGTTACCGGAAAACATTACCGCCAGATTCATATTGTGGGCGGAGGCGCCAACGCCGATTACCTGAACCGCCTGACGGCCAGATATACGAAGCGGCCGGTTTATGCAGGTCCCACCGAGGCCACAGCCATCGGTAACCTGACGGCCCAGATGATCAAGGCAGGCGAGTACGGAAGCCTCAGGGAGGCGAGAGAGGCCATTTTCCATTCCTTTGAGATTAAAGAGTATGGCGTATAGAACGAATATCATTACATGTTGGAGCGCACGGCGCCGGAGCGGAACAGTTCCGGAAGGCGTTCCGGAAAGGAGATTTCTATGGTAAGAAAAGGGTTTAAGATGTTCCTTTATCCGGGCATGGCGGCGGAGTATGAGAAGCGCCACAATGAGCTGTGGCCGGAGATGCAGGAGATGATTCATCAGTACGGCGGCCACAACTATTCCATTTATCTTGACAAGGACACCAATGTGCTGTACGGCTACATCGAGGTGGAGGATGAGGAGCTGTGGGCCAAATCCGCGGACACGCCTATCAACCGAAAATGGTGGGATTTCATGGCAGATATCATGGAGACCAACCCGGACAACAGCCCGGTGAGCATCGACCTGGCACCGGTATTCCATCTGGATTGATTGCGGGATTGACAGCTGCGGTAGGCATTGACTGGCCGAAGGGGGCGCTGACCGGCCGGATGAGGCGGATGGGATGCCTGAAAGCCGCTTGGAACGGACGGCATGCCTGAAAGCGGCGGGTCGGTCCGAACAATATAAAGCGTGATAAGAAAACATATATAAGGAGGAGATTAACATGAAAGTATTGGATGCTGCGTTTGTACAGGGGTTTATCCGGCTTTGCGACGACGGATTTCATCAGAACTGGCACGAGAGAAACGGCGGCAATTTAAGCTATCGTATCAAGGACGAGGAAGTGGAAGCCGTGAAGGAGGAGCTTACCTATGATAAGCCATGGCAGCCCATCGGCACCAGCGTTCCCAATCTGGCGGGGGAATATTTCCTGGTGACAGGAAGCGGCAAATATTTCCGCAATGTGATTCTGGACCCGGCGGCCAACATCTGCATCATTGAAGTGGATGAAAAAGGTGAGAATTTCCGTATCTGTTGGGGACTGGTCAACGGAGGAAGGCCTACCAGCGAGCTGCCGTCCCACTTGATGAATCTGGAAGTGAAGAAGCTGGCTACCAATGGCCGTTACCGCGTGGTCTACCATGCCCATCCCACCAACACCATCGCCCTGACCTTTGTTCTTCCTTTGGAGGACAAGGTGTTCACCCGCGAACTGTGGGAGATGGCGACCGAGTGCCCGGTGGTGTTCCCCGACGGCGTAGGCGTGGTTGGCTGGATGGTTCCCGGCGGCCGCGACATCGCGGTGGCCACCAGCGAGCTGATGAAGAAGTATGATGTGGCCATCTGGGCTCATCACGGCATGTTTTGTTCCGGCGAGGATTTCGACCTGACCTTCGGCCTGATGCACACCGTGGAGAAGTCTGCCGAGATTCTGGTGAAGGTGCTGTCCATCCGTCCGGACAAGCTGCAGACCATTACGCCGCAGAACTTCCGCGATCTGGCGAAAGACTTCAAGGTGACTCTGCCGGAAGAGTTCCTGTACGAGAAATAAGGAACAGCTGCGGAAGACGTGCCATCTGGTTGACGGCGCAATGAGCCTTTCGGGTTGAAATATAAAAAATTTGCAAAAAGTAAAAAAAGTTCTGTACAAATCCTGTTTTTTGTGGTAGTCTTTTAAAGGTAACAATTCCGCCGCATTCCCATTGCGGCGGAGCCGTGGGGCATTAGCGCAGTTGGGAGCGCGTTTGAATGGCATTCAAAAGGTCGTGGGTTCGAATCCCATATGCTCCAGTCGGAAAAGAGCGAGAAAACGTTGAATTTACGCGGCTTTCTCGCTTTTTGTTATGTCATCAAACTATTCAAAATAGTCTATGGGTGTTCCAGTCTAGAATTATATTTCCGCCGCCTATCGGCGGTATCACAGGGCAGGTAGTCTGAAAAGATTGCCTGCTGTTTTTTATCTGGATTTTTCTCGCTAATCTTTCTTAACGTATTTCAGTTGATTGTGCCAATAGTTTTTCAATTTCTTAACAACATAGAGCTAGCTTTAACCAATATCAGATCATTGGCTTCCATAATTACGTGTGAAGAAATGACTGCATAGGAAAACAGGGAGTACCTAAGGGAAACTCCCGATGCCTGCCGCAGGCGATGGCTGATCTTGCGGTTTCCTGATGCGGAAACCGCGTCGGCGGCGCTTTCCTGCGTACCAGCGAAATGAAAATGTCGTAGAGTTGCCCACTCTACGACACGATTTCAGAACTGTATTTACCTTTATCGCCATAAATTTTACAAAAAAATGGGATATTTGTCAATACTGTTTGCCCGTTAACATCTTAAGATTCTATTTGGGAACATCTTAAGATGTTTTCCGTGGGGAAATACCTGGCCGCCAGGCAAAACCATGCAGCACCATCGATCATTTCAAAAAAAGGAGGCAGTTTCAATGACGGAAAACGAAAGAAAGATTTATCCTTATCCGGAACCTGATGCGCGGGCTCCGGTTACACTGGCGGATCACGCGGAGAAATGGCTGAACAGCGTGAAATGGCAGGTCAAGGAATCCACCTATATGAAGTACTGGAACCTGTTGTATTCCTACATCATTCCGGAGATGGGAAGTATAGGATGGGATGTCCTGAACCGCGAGACGGTGGAACTGTTCTGCTGCAGGATGCGCTCCTCAGGCGGGCGGAAGCAGGGCGGCCTTTCAGCGAAGACCGTCTCGGATGTCATGTCTGTACTGCGTCGGATTTTTTCCTACGCAGACGATCATGGGGCCGCCGTGCCGTTTAATATCGCCTCGATTACGGTAAAAAAGGAACCCGGGGAAATGAAGGTTCTGACCGTGAAGGAGCAGGACCGGCTGTATCAGTACCTCAAAGAAAACCTTACTGATCGGAACTTAGGCATTCTGATCTGTATGTTTACGGGGCTCCGGCTTGGAGAGATCTGCGCCCTGAAATGGGAGGATATCTCATTTTCGGAGCATACGCTCTCCGTGCAGCGGACGATGCAGCGGATTCAGACGAAGGATGACCCGGAGAGAAAGACAAAGATCATCGTCACATCTCCCAAAAGCGGCAGTTCCATCCGAAAGATTCCAATCCCCAGAGAGTTGATCCGGATCCTGTTCTCCTGTCGCGGGACAAAAAAGGGATATATTCTGACCGGACGGGAGGACGCGTATGTAGAGCCGAGGACGATGGAGAGGCATTTCGCGAAGGTCCTTGAGAAGGCGGGGGTGGCGCGTGTGAATTTCCATGCGCTTCGGCACACATTCGCGACCAGATGTGTGGAAATGGAATTCGATGTGAAGAGCTTAAGCGAGATACTGGGACACGCGAACGTGAACATCACGCTGAACCGTTATGTCCATCCGACGATGGAATTGAAGCGGAGGAATATGCAGAAGCTGTCGGTCCTGCTGGCTGTCGGGTAGAGACGGTTACGGTTTTATCGTAGAGTGGGCAACTCTACGACACAGTCTGCCGTCAGCAGTAACGCGTGTGTTCGCTGATATGTTCTGCGGATACTGGATTTATTATACTTCCGGAGATGTTTTTGACGACGAGAAGGACTTTTCAGACTACAAAACCTGGATGAGATTCGTGAGCCTTGGGTGATGTTTCTGCTGAAGGGGGTCATAACGGCCACAGCAGCCTGTGCCGTCCGGTAAGGACGGAACGGGATGGCGAAGCCTGCCTTTCTGGAAGGATGGGGCAGGATGGCGGAGCATTGTTTTTTGAAGGCGGGAAGATGAGGCGGTAGAGCCTGTCCTTTCTAAGATGTAAAGGGCAGGATGGCGAAGTCTGCCGTTTCAGGCACTTCCGGATAACCTCTGTGCGGAAGGATATGATCCGGGCTCCGGTTTATCTGATCTTCAGGACCGTACAAAATGGTCCGCTGCCGGCGGCTTAGTCACAGCCTCTGCCGGGGTGGAAAAGACAGGAAGGATACAGAAGGGAGCGACGCTGCCATGCTGTGGTACGTGATACAGACCTATA
>CANQBN010000044.1 GCA_947588855.1 uncultured Lachnospiraceae bacterium | reverse complement strand
AAAAGGCATCAGCGGCGCGCTTTCTGTATATAAGGGAGAACTCTATGAAATGGAAAAAATATACGCTGACGACCACCACTCAGGCGGTGGATCTGGTCAGCAGTCTCTTTGATGAGATTGGCATTGAAGGCATTGAGATTGAAGATAACGTGCCTCTGACGGAACATGAGACAAAGGGTATGTTTATCGACATCCTGCCGGAGCTGCCTCCGGACGATGGGGTGGCCAGAGTCAGCTTCTATCTGGAAGACGCGACCCGCGAGGAAGAGATCCTTAAAGCGGTGGAGGAAGGCCTTGACGAGCTTTCCATGTTTGTGGATCTGGGAGAGCGGACCATGGTTACGTCGGAGACGGAGGATAAAGACTGGATAAATAACTGGAAACAGTATTTTAAGCCGTTTACGGTGGACGGAATCCTGATCAAGCCTACCTGGGAAGAGATTTCGGAGGAGGACAGGGACAAGCTGCTGGTTCAGATCGACCCGGGAACTGCCTTTGGGACGGGCCAGCATGAGACCACTCAGCTCTGCATCCGCCAGCTTAAGAAATACATGACGCCGGGCGCGAAGGTACTGGATGTGGGAACGGGAAGCGGGATTCTGGGAATCACCGCCCTGAAGCTCGGGGCCGGCGAGGTCTATGCTACCGATTTGGATGAAAACGCCGTGGCGGCGGTAGGAGAGAATCTGGAGGCAAATGATATTTCCGGGGACTGTTTTCATGTAATACAGGGCAACCTGATTGATGATAAGGTTATTAAGGACTGGGCAGGTTATGACTGCTACGACATCGCTGTGGCCAATATTCTGGCGGATGTGATCATCATGCTTCAGCCTGAGATTCCCTGCCATCTGAAAACCGGCGGTATTTTCATTATGTCCGGGATCATTGATAAGAAGGAAGCGGCTGTAAAAGAGGCTCTGGCGGCGAACCGGGAGCTGGAGCTGATTGAGACGACGCGCCAGGGAGAGTGGGTGTCTGTCACAGCCAGAAAGAGATAGAAAAATATGTATCATTTTTTTGTAAAACAGGAGCAGATTACGGATGAGGGAAGCATCGCCGTTGTCGGGACGGATGTGAACCATATCCGGAACGTGCTCCGCATGAAGCCGGGAGAACAGATTCTCATCAGCGACGGAGCGTCCAGAGAATATCTGTGCGAGCTGCAGGAGCTGGGACAGGATACGGTTACGGCCAGGATCATTTCAAAATATCAGGAGGGCACGGAACTGCCCTCCAAATTGTATTTATTCCAGGGGCTTCCCAAGGGCGACAAGATGGACCTGATCATCCAGAAAGCGGTAGAGCTTGGAGTATATCAGGTGATTCCGGTGGAAACCCGGCGTACCGTCGTGAAGCTGGACCCCAGAAAAGCGGAGACCCGCGTCCGCCGTTGGAACGCTATTGCCGAGAGCGCCGCCAAGCAGTCAGGCCGCGCTGTGATTCCGGAAGTGTCTTCCGTCATGTCGTGGAAAGAAGCGCTGGAGCGCGCGGGAAATCTGGATATAAAGCTGATTCCCTATGAGAAGGCAGGCGATATGGCTGTAACCCGTCAGGCGGTAGAGCAGGTAAGGCCGGGGATGTCCGTGGGAATCCTGATTGGTCCGGAAGGCGGATTTGAAGAAGAGGAAGTCCGGGAGGCTGAGGCCGCCGGATTTCTTCCGGTGTCATTAGGCCGCCGGATCCTGAGAACGGAAACGGCGGGTATTGCCTTTTTGTCGATGCTGATGTATCATTTGGAAACATGGAGTTAAACCTGCGGCGCGGACTGTGAAATGCTGCGGCGCGTTTCGGAAAATAAAAGGCGCGGAACAGAGGGAGGTTTTATGGAAGCGTATTTTGACAATTCTGCCACTACAAAAGTATTTGACAGTGTGAGAGACGTGGTAGTGAAGACCATGACGGAAGATTACGGCAATCCGTCGGCGAAGCACAGCAAGGGAGTGGAGGCGGAGAACTATATCCGGGAGGCCAGAACCGTGATTGCCAGATCCCTGAAAGTGCAGGAGAAGGAGATCCTTTTTACCTCCGGCGGTTCTGAATCCAATAATATGGCGCTTATCGGGACGGCCCTTGCCAACCGCCGGGCCGGAAACCACATTATCAGCAGCAATGTTGAACATCCTTCAGTCTATAACCCGCTAAACTTTCTGGAGGAGCAGGGTTTTGAGGTTACATACCTGCCGGTGGACCGCCGGGGTCATATCAGCCTGGATGAACTTGGACAGGCCATTCGCCCGGAGACGATCCTGGTCTCTGTGATGTATGTGAACAATGAGGTGGGGACCGTGGAACCGGTGGAGGAGATCAGCAGGATCGTTAAGGAGAAGAATCCTGCGGCGCTGTTCCACGCGGATGCGATTCAGGCTTACGGCAAATATGATATTCGCCCCAAACGCCAGGGTATTGACCTTCTGAGCGTAAGCGCCCATAAGCTTCACGGGCCCAAGGGCGTCGGTTTTCTTTATATTGACGAGAAAGTAAAGATCAAACCGCTGATTTACGGAGGCGGCCAGCAGAGAGGACTTCGCTCCGGGACGGAAAATGTGCCGGGCGTGGCGGGCATGGGAGCTGCCGTGAAGGAGATGTTCACAGATCACGGAAAGAAGCTGGACTATCTGTATGACCTGAAAGAATATGCCTCGGAAAAGCTGACAGAGCTGGAGGGCGTGACGTTGAACAATCCGCCCGGGCGGGAGGGCGCGCCTCAGATCATCAGCGCCAGTTTCGAGGGCGTGAAAAGCGAGGTGCTGCTTCACGCTCTGGAAGAGAGGGGAGTCTATGTGTCGTCCGGTTCCGCCTGTTCGTCCAACCATCCGGGGATCAGCGGCACGCTGAAGGGCATCGGAGTGCGTCAGAATCTGCTGGATTCTACGCTGCGGTTCAGCTTTGGACTGTTTAACACAAAGGAAGAGATCGATTACGCGGCAGACACGCTGAGGGAGCTGCTCCCCGTACTCCGCAGGTTCCGGAGAAAATAGCGGAAGTAGGAAAATCTGGTTGCGTATTCGTCAGTTTCTCATTATAATGGTGGAACGAAGGAGAGTGAACCCATGCTGTATCAGTCGATTCTAATAAAATACGCGGAAATCGGGACCAAGGGAAAGAACCGCTTTCTCTTTGAAGACGCTCTGGTTAAGCAGATTTGCCATGCCCTCAGACAGGTGGACGGCAGATTTGATGTGAGCAAAGAACATGGCCGCATCTATGTGCAGGCTCTCGGCGAGTATGATTATGAAGATACGATCGAAGCGCTGAAGAAGGTTTTCGGCATCGCCTGGATATGTCCCATGTTTCAGGTGGAAGAGAAAGAATTTGAAAGCCTGAAGAGGGAAGTGATCTCGTACCTGAATCAGGTTTATCCCCATAAGAATATGACATTTAAGGTGGATTCCCGGAGAGCGGATAAGAATTATCCCAGAACTTCCGAGGAGATCAACCGGGACATGGGAGAAGCCATCCTTGAAGCGTTTCCGGAGATGAAGGTGGATGTTCACCATCCCGATATCGTTCTGCGGATGGAGATTCGTACCATGGTAAATATCTATTCGGAGATGATCCCGGGGCCCGGAGGCATGCCGGTAGGAACCAACGGGAAGGCTCTGCTTCTCTTGTCGGGCGGTATTGATAGTCCGGTGGCCGGTTACATGGTGTCCAGGCGGGGCGTAAAGCTGGATGCGGTCTATTTTCATGCGCCGCCCTACACCAGCGAGCGGGCCAGACAGAAGGTGGTGGATCTGGCAAAGCTGGTGTCCGTGTATTCCGGTCCCATCAATCTGCATGTCGTGAATTTTACGGATATTCAGCTGTATATTTATGAAAAATGTCCTCATGAGGAACTGACTATCATCATGCGCCGCTATATGATGCGGATCGCAGAGCGGATTGCCGCGGAGTCCGGATGTCTGGCCCTGGTTACAGGAGAGAGCATCGGGCAGGTGGCCTCACAGACGGTGCAGTCTCTGGCGGCGACGAACGATGTGTGTACTATGCCGGTGTTTCGGCCGGTCATTGCCTTTGACAAACAGGAAATCATAGATATTTCTGAGAAAATCGGTACTTACGAGACGTCCATTCTGCCCTATGAAGACTGCTGTACCATATTTGTCGCCAAGCATCCGGTAACAAAGCCCAATCTGAAGATGATTCGGCGTTCGGAAGAAAATCTTGCGGAAAAGATAGACGAGATGGTGGAGACGGCGATTGCGGGCAGGGAGATTGTGGAGATCCGGGGAATCTGAAAGATAGAGGCATCCGTGAACCGGAAGAGAAAGGCAGCGAAAAGGGGCCGCCGCAGAATATTCATGTATCTTGGCGGCAGCCCACTGACAATAATGGTTTACTGAACGAGATATGGTGTCAGCGCTTTCATGATATCGCTGATCATAGGTTCGGCCTCAGCGTGGATGTTTAAATCGATGGGCTTGGACAGATCCAGGCTGAAGATACCCATGATGGATTTGGCGTCGATGACATAACGGCCTGACACCAGATCGAAATCCGCGTCGAACTTGGTCAAATCATTGACAAAAGATTTCACCTTGTCGATGGAGTTTAAAGAAATACGTACGGTCTTCATGTATGCTCCTCCTTTTTTGACGAAGATGTCCTGCTGTGATGAACGTAACTCTTCTTTTCTTATGGCTCATATATTACAGACAGAATCAGGAAAAGTCAATAGTGAGATTGCATGAAAAATAAAAGGAAATCTGGAATAATCGGATAGGAGAGTCTATGATAAGAAAAGCCGCCCTGCACAATCTGGGCTGTAAAGTTAACGCGTATGAGACGGAGGCCATGCGGCAGCTGCTGGAGAAAGCCGGCTATGAGATTGTGCCTTTTGAGGAGGCGGCGGATGTCTATGTGATAAATACCTGTTCCGTTACCAACATAGCGGAAAAAAAGTCCCGCCAGATGCTGCACCGGGCCAGGAAACAGAACCCGGAGGCCGTGGTCGCGGCGGTAGGCTGCTATGTTCAGGTGGCTGCTGACAGGCTTAAAGAAGATAAGGCGGTGGATCTGATCATAGGCACGAACCAGAAGAGTCAGCTGGTCCGGGCCCTGGAGGAGTATTTTCAGGAAAGGGATCGGAAAGGGAGCCGGGAGCAGGAAAGCTTCCGGAAGGAGGATGAGTCTGTTCCGGACGCGGCGCGGCCGGCTGAAAAATCGGAACCGGAGACGTTCAAATATGTCCGACAGTTCTCCCAGATTCGCAGGTATGAGAATTTGTCCATCGAGAAGGTGTCGGACCATGTCCGGGCCTTCATCAAGATCCAGGACGGATGCAATCAGTTCTGCAGCTACTGCATTATTCCTTATGCCAGGGGCCGGGTGAGAAGCCGGGATTTTGGGGAGATTTTGAGGGAGGCCGAGACCCTGGTACAGTCAGGATTTCAGGAAATTGTTCTTACGGGAATTCACATCAGCTCCTATGGCGCCGATATGCCGGAGGCGGAAAGGACGTCTCTTCTTGAACTGGTCGAACGTCTGGATGAACTGCCCGGATTAAAAAGACTGCGCCTCGGCTCTCTGGAGCCCAGCATCATCACGGAGGAATTTGCCGGAAGGCTGTCGCGGCTTAAGACCATATGTCCTCATTTTCATTTGTCCCTGCAGAGCGGTTCCGACACGGTGCTTGAACGGATGAACCGCCGTTATACTGCCGGCCAGTATCTGGAAGGATGCGGTATTTTGAGAAAATGGTTTGACAATCCGGCTATTACGACGGATGTGATCGTAGGGTTCCCCGGCGAGACGGAGAAGGAGTTTGCCGAGACCGAAGCGTTTATTAAACAGGTACAGTTCTATGAACTCCATGTGTTCCCGTATTCCCGGAGAGAGGGGACCAGAGCCGCCGCCATGCCGGATCAGATTTCCGAAGCGGTGAAAAAGGCGCGGTGCGGGCGGCTTCTGGAGCTTGACAGGGTGATGTCCTCGGATTACCGCCGGTCGTTTCTTGGGCGCAGGGTAGAAGTCCTTATGGAGGAAAAAATAGTCCTGAACGGAACGGAGTATCTTGTTGGACACACCAGGGAATACGTGAAGGCGGCTGTTCCATGGGAGGAATCCATGAGGGGACGGATGATGCCGGGAGTGCCGGACCGTATGCTGAACGACGAAGTCATGAGTCTGGTCCGTGAATAATTATTTGCCAAATGTCATAAAAAAGACAAAAAATGTTTATGAAATATTTTCTTTACGAATGGATAAAACTGGTATAGAATAGAATCGTACAGGAAAAGGACGTGAGGGCATATGGGAGATATTTACAGCACACAGCATTTTCGGGCAGTACAGGAGAATAAAGTCGATGTAGGCCAGGTATTGGAACAGGTGTATGCCGCCCTGACAGAAAAGGGGTATAATCCTGTCAACCAGATAGTTGGTTATATTATGTCCGGAGATCCGACTTACATTACCAGCCATAAGAACGCCAGAAGCCTTATCATGAAGGTGGAGAGAGACGAGATTGTGGAACTGGTTTTGTCTTCGTATATTAACGACAGGCTGAAATAACTTTAATATATGCCAAACAGTAACGAATGTTTTGAATAGGGGTAGAGTACATGGTCTGCGCAGCGGCAGGCCTAGTGTTGTGTGTGGAGTTGATAGGTATGAGGATCATGGGCCTGGATTTCGGAACTAAGACTGTCGGCGTAGCTGTCAGCGATCCTACGGGACTGATTGCCCAGGGACTTGAGACCATAACCCGCGATCAGGCCAACAGGCTGCGGCCGACTTTGCGCAGGATTCAGGAAATAATTGGAGAGTACCAGATTGAAACCATAATTTTAGGTTATCCTAAAAATATGGATGATTCAATCGGAGAACGTGGACACAGAACAGAAGAGTTTGCCGGGATACTTGAAAAGCGGGTGAATCTGCCGGTTATCCTGTGGGATGAAAGACTTACCACGGTAGCGGCGGATGAGATTCTGGCGGAGAGCGGAGTACCGGTCAGAGAGAGGAAGAAGGTCATAGACAAGGTGGCTGCAGCTGTGATTCTGCAGGATTATCTGAATCAGCTGAAAACAGGAGTTTGAATATGAAAGACGAAAGAGTGATTACTCTGGAGACCGAGAACGGCGACAGGGTAGATTTTTATGTTCTGGAAGAGACCAGAGTCGGCGGAATGAATTATCTGTTGGTGACGGATTCTGCTGAGGAGGATGAGGAAGGGGACTGTTATATCCTGAAGGATCGTTCCAGCGCTGAGGATGCTCAGGCTCTCTATGAATTTGTGGAGAACGATGATGAGCTGGACTATCTGTTCAACATTTTCACGGAATTGATCGATGATATGGGTGTGGAACTGAAGAAATAGACAGGAAGGGCCGCTTATGGATCAGAGTGTGTTTAAGCAGCTGTTAAAAGAGAAAAATCTGAAGGTGACCAGGCAGCGTATGCTGGTTCTGGAGCTTATGGGGGATCATCCGGGAGAGCACCTGACGGCAGAGGATATCTATGAGCTGGCAAGGAAGAAGGACCCTGAGATAGGACTTGCCACCATTTACCGGACCCTGCAGGTGCTGGTGGAGCTGCAGGTTATCGATAAGATCAATTTTGACGACGGGTTTGTTAGATATGAACTGGGACAGATGACAGGCGACGACAGCGAGGAACGCCGCCATCACCATCATCACGCCATATGCAGCCGCTGCGGCGCCGTCTATTCCTTTGAAGAGGATCTGCTGGATAATCTGGAGAGAAGCCTGCTTGAGAGACTGGGCTTTCTTGTCGTGGACCATGAAGTGAAACTATTCGGATACTGTAAGTCCTGCAGAGAGAAGATGAAGAACGAAGATTTGAAGTTGAGAAGAGATTTGGAGGTAAAAGTTTGAAAAAATTGAATATGGAGAATAACCGGAGCCGGAAGGTGCGGATCATTCCGCTTGGCGGCCTGGAGCAGATAGGAATGAATATCACGGCCATTGAGTCGGAAGATACGATCATTGTTATCGACTGCGGTCTGGCATTTCCCAGTGACGATATGCTGGGAATCGACCTGTGCATTCCTGACATTACTTACCTGAAGCAGAACCAGGAGAAGGTGAAGGGCTTCTTTATTACTCATGGCCATGAGGATCACATAGGTGCGCTGCCTTACGTTTTGAGTGAGATCAACGTGCCTGTTTACGGGACCAGGCTGACCATAGCTTTGATTGAGAATAAGCTGAAGGAGCATGACATGCTGAAAACCACCAGACGGAAGGTGGTAAAGCATGGGCAGACGATTACCATAGATGATTTCCGTGTGGAATTTATCAAGACCAATCACAGCATCGCCGACGCGTCCGCGCTCGCGATCTTCACGCCTGCCGGCGTGATCCTTCACACGGGAGATTTCAAGATTGATTATACGCCGGTGTTCGGCGAATCCGCCGACCTGCAGCGGTTTGCGGAGCTGGGCAAAAAAGGTGTTCTGGCCCTTATGTGCGACAGTACCAACGCCATCAGGGCGGGTTTTACGGCTTCCGAGCGAACGGTGGGAAGAACATTCGACGCGATTTTCGCGGAGCACAGGAACAACCGTCTGATCGTGGCCACCTTCTCGTCCAACGTGGACAGGGTGCAGCAGATTATCGATTCTGCCTATAAGTATGACAGAAAAGTGGTGGTGGAAGGCCGCAGCATGGTGAATGTTATCGGAATCGCCAGCGAGCTGGGATATATCAAGATCCCGGACGGCACGCTGATCGACATCGATCATCTGAAGGATTATCCCGACGAGAAAACGGTGCTGATCACGACGGGAAGCCAGGGCGAGTCCATGGCGGCGCTGTCCCGCATGGCGTCCAACAGCCATAGAAAAGTGTCCATTACTCCCAACGACGTGATCATTCTCAGCTCTACGCCCATACCGGGCAACGAGAAAGCGGTTTCCAAGGTTATCAATGAGCTGTCCATCAAGGGGGCCGAGGTAATTTTCCAGGATACGCATGTATCGGGACACGCCTGTCAGGAGGAAATCAAGCTGATCTACTCCCTGACCCATCCCAAGTATGTGCTGCCGGTTCACGGCGAATACCGTCATCTGATGGCCCAGAGAAACCTGGCCCAGTCCATGGGGATACCGAAGGAGAACATTCTTGTAATGTCCTCGGGAGATGTGGTGGAGCTGTCGGAGGAAAAATGCGAGGTCGTAGACCACGTGCAGGCCGGCGCGATTCTGGTTGACGGTCTGGGCGTAGGCGACGTGGGAAATATCGTACTTCGGGATAGACAAAACCTGGCTCAGAATGGTATTATTATCGTAGTGCTGACTCTGGAGAAGTATTCCAATCAGCTGCTGGCCGGTCCGGACATTGTGTCCCGCGGCTTTGTGTATGTGAGAGAGTCTGAGGATTTGCTGGAAGAAGCCAGGATGGTGGTTGAGGAAGCGGTTACGGACTGCCTGGACCGCCATGTGAGCGACTGGGGCAAGATTAAAAATATTATCCGGGACAGCTTAAGCGATTTCCTTTGGAAGAAGATGAAGAGAAATCCCATGATCCTGCCTATCATCATGGAGGTAGGATGAGGAACGCGCGTCTATTGCGGAAGCGGAGCAGGATTCCGCCAAAGCCGCAATGAAGGCGGATAAGATTGCGACAGGAGGGCCGGCAGGCTATGAGCGAGACTACCAGAGAGATCAATAAAGTAACGAAAACCATAATTGCCGTATCGTGGAAGCTGATCGTGTACGCAGTTGTGATCCTGCTGCTCTATGAGGCGGTGACCAGAGGGTATCGTTTCGGTCATGGACTGTTTTATGATACGGCAGCGTCGGAGCCGCCCGGCACGGAGATGAGAGTTACGATCGGCGACGATGAGAATTTGATGAGTCTTGCCACAGCTTTTGAGACGAACGGCCTGATCAAGAATAAGTACGCGTTCATTATCCAGAGTATTTTTTATGACTATGGCGGTTCTGAAAATCCTGTGCAGGGGGGAACCTATCTCCTGAACAGTTCCATGACGGCCAAGGAGCTGATCGTGACCCTGCGGGACGGCATCACGGAAGAAGAGAGCGAAGCCGAAGAATGATGGCAGAACGTATGCGGGATTATCTGCTGTCTCTGGAAAAGGACGAGAGTCCGCTGCTGATGGAGATAGCGGGAAAAGCCGGACAAAGAGAGATACCTATTATCAGACGGGAGACCGGCGCCCTGATAAGGACGCTGGTCGCGGCAATACAGCCTGGGGCGATTCTTGAAGTGGGAACCGCCGTAGGCTATTCTGCTATATTGATGGCAGAAGCGGCCCCGGCAAACTGTACGGTCACCACCATAGAGAAGTATCATCCGAGAATCATTGAGGCGGAGGAGAATTTCAGCAGGGCCGGACTGTCCGGAAGAGTGAAACTTCTGGAGGGAGACGCGGGAGAGATTCTTAAGAATCTGACAGGAATCTATGATTTTATATTTATGGACGCGGCGAAGGGGCAGTATCTGAACTGGCTTCCTGATATTATGAGGCTTCTGGCCAGCGGCGGCATGCTTGTATCTGATAATGTTCTTCAGGGCGGGACTGTTCTGGAATCCAGATTCGCGGTGGAGCGGAGGGATCGGACCATCCACGCCAGGATGCGGGAGTATCTTTGGACTCTTAAGCATACGGAGGAACTGCAGACGGCCATTGTGCCGTTGGGCGATGGAGTAGCCATATCAGTTAAGCGTTAGGGGGCCGGCGGCCGCATAAGCGGCGGGAAGAGGAAAATAGATATGAGAAAGATCGAACTTTTAGTTCCGGCGGGCAGCCTGGAAGTTCTGAAGACTGCGGTTGTTTACGGGGCAAATGCGGTGTATATCGGCGGAGAAGCCTTTGGTCTCCGGGCCAAGGCCCGCAATTTCACCATAGATGAGATGAAGCAGGGAGTAAAATTCGCCCATGACAGAGGCGTGAAGGTCTACGTGACCGCCAATATTTTCGCTCACAATGAGGATCTGGAGCCGGTCAGGGATTATTTTGAAGAACTGCGAAATGTGAGGATGGACGCTCTGATCATATCGGACCCGGGAGTGTTTCAGATCGCCAGGGAGGTGCTCCCCTCGGTGGACGTTCATATCAGCACCCAGGCCAATAACACCAATTACGGGACCTACCGATTCTGGTATGGATTAGGAGCGAAGCGGGTAGTGGCGGCCAGGGAACTCTCTCTGGAGGAGATTCGCCGGATTCGCCGGGAGATTCCGGAAGATATGGATATTGAGTGTTTTATTCATGGAGCTATGTGCATCTCTTATTCCGGCCGATGTCTGCTGAGCAATTATTTTACAGGGCGGGACGCCAATCAGGGAGAGTGTACTCATCCCTGCCGCTGGAACTACGCGGTGGTTGAGGAGACCAGGCCGGGCGAGTATCTGCCGGTGGAGGAGACGGAGCGGGGGACGTTTATCTTTAACTCCAAGGATCTGTGCATGATAGAGTACGTTCCGGAGCTGATCGAGGCCGGAATCGACAGCTTCAAGATTGAGGGACGTATGAAGACGGCCCTCTATGTGGCCGCGGTGGCAAGAACTTATCGGAAAGCCATTGACGATTATCAGAAAGGCATTGACGTCTACCGTGCCAATATGGAGTGGTACAAAGAGGAGATTGGAAAATGTACCACCAGAGAGTTTACCACCGGTTTCTATTTCGGGAAGCCGGGGGCGGACAGCCAGATTTACGGGGAGAGTACGTACCATAAGAATTACACATATCTGGGTACCGCAGGAGAGACGGATGGCAGAGGATTCTGTCTGATTGAGCAGAAGAACAAATTTTCCGTGGGAGAGACCATTGAGATCATGAAGCCGGACGGCAGGAATGTAGAAGCGGCGGTGGAAGGCATTCAGGATATGGAAGGAAACGCTCAGGACAGCGCGCCCCATGCCCGTCAGATGGTGTATGTAAAATTGAGCGAAAGACCTGAGCCCTATGATATTCTGAGGCGGAGCGAGCTGTAGAGACGGAATCAGACGTCTGTAAGGGCTGCGTGATGAGAGCAGGGTTATGTATAATAAGGAGGGAGTCTTATGCTTGCGTGGATTGCTTGTGCCGGCGCCGTCATTTGTCTGGCATACTATGCGGCAATCGTAGTATATGCGGGATTTTCCGTATCATTTTCCTGGTTCTGGCTGATGCTGGCGATATTTCTGGGAATGACATCGGCCGGGATGCAATACGGTCATTTTCACCCGAAGAAGATTCCCGTGTGGCTTCCTGTCTCCGTGGCGACGGTCGGCATAACTGCCGTTATCATTTTCTGCGCGGTGGAGATTCTGGTTTTTCTGGGGGCCGCTACGGCGGATGCTCCGGGGTTGGATTATGTCATCGTGCTGGGCGCTAAGATACGGGAGGAAGGGATCAGCAATTCCCTGAAGCAGAGACTTGATAAGGCTGTGGAGTACAGCATGGAGAATCCCGGCACGGTATTTATCCTGTCCGGCGGCCAGGGGTCTGACGAGCCTGAACCTGAGGCGCAGGCCATGCGTGATTACATGGTATATCATGGAGTTCCGGAGAGCAGACTGGTTATGGAGACTGTGTCCTCCAGCACAGTGGAAAATCTGGCCTACAGCAGAGTGGTTATCGACGGTCTGGAAAAGAAGAAGCGGGAGGAAGCCGGAAACAATGTGATTTCCGTGATTCCGGGGCCATTTCTGGAGGTAGAAGAAAAACCCATTCAGGTCGGTGTGCTGACCAGCAACTATCATGTGTTCCGGGCCAGGCGAATCGGGGAGAAATGGGGACTTAAGGGTATTCACGGAATCTCCGCCCGGTCGGATATTCTGCTGTTCCCCCATCTGTGCGTCCGGGAGTGTATCGCCATTTTGAAAGATCAGTTAATGGGAAATATGTAAGATATGAGGTGAGAGGTAATGAGTGATTTGAAACATGTAGCCGGATACCGGCTGATTCAGGAAAGCTTTGTAAAGGAACTGGATTCCCGGAGTTATCTGCTGGAACATGAGAAAAGCGGAGCCAGGCTGTTCCTTTTATCCAACGACGACAACAATAAGGTGTTCTCCATCGGATTCCGGACGCCGCCTTCCGACAGCACCGGCGTGCCCCATATTCTGGAGCACAGCGTTCTGTGCGGCTCGGAGAAATTCCCGGTGAAGGATCCCTTTGTGGAGCTGGTGAAAGGCTCCATGAATACATTTCTTAACGCCATGACCTATCCGGACAAGACGGTTTATCCGGTGGCCAGCACCAACGATAAGGATTTCCAGAACCTGATGGATGTGTATCTGGACGCGGTGCTGCATCCTAACATCTATAAAGAGGAGAAAATCTTCAGGCAGGAAGGCTGGCACTATGAGCTGGAGTCGGAGGATGGACCGCTGACCTACAACGGCGTGGTCTATAATGAGATGAAAGGAGCCTTTTCCTCGCCGGAAAGCGTGCTGGAGCGCTACACCCAGCAGATGCTGTTCCCGGATACCTGCTACGGCTGGGAGTCCGGCGGCGACCCGAAGAATATTCCGGATCTGACATACGAACAGTTCCTGAAATTCCACGCCACCTACTACCATCCGGCCAACAGCTTTATCTATCTGTACGGCGATATGGATATGGAAGAGAAATTAACATGGCTGGATGAAGAATATCTGCGCAAATACGACAGAAACGACCCGGTAGCCCAGGTGGACTCCAGAATCAGAGAGCAGAAGCCCTTCGATGCTCCCAGATACGGGGAAATCGCCTACTCCATCACGGAGGAGGAGTCCGGCGAGAATGCCGCCTATCTGGCGGTCAGCGACGTGGTGGGAGACGATCTGGACCCGGTGCTGTATCTGGCCTTCCAGATTCTGGAGTATACGCTGATTGACGCCCCCGGAGGAGCCCTAAAGCAGGCCCTTCTTGACGCGGGAATCGGCGGAGACATTCTGGGCGGATATGACAGCGGCATTCTGCAGCCTTATTTCTCCGTGATCGCCAAGGACGCGGAGGCGGAGCAGAAGGAGGAATTTCTGAAGGTGGTAAAAGAGACTCTCCGGAAACTGGCTAAAGAGGGAATCAACCGGAAAAGCCTGCTGGCGGGCATTAACTATTATGAATTCCACTATCGCGCGGCGGATTTCGGCACGGCGCCCAAGGGCCTTATGTACGGACTTCAGTCTCTGGACAGCTGGCTCTACGGCGGCGACCCGCTGATGCATCTGAAATATGAGGATACCTTTGCGTTCCTGAAGGGCGTAGTGGAGCAGGGATATTTTGAGAAGCTGATTCAGGATTATCTGCTGGATAACCCCTTTGAGGCGGTTATGGTGGTGAAGCCGGAGAAGAATCTGACGGCGAAACAGGATGCGGAAACGGCAAAGAAGCTGGCGGCCTACAAGGCGTCCCTCAGCCGGGAGGAGATTCAGCAGCTGATTCGTCAGACCCGGGAACTGAAAGAGTACCAGGATACGCCGTCGCCCAGGGAAGATCTGGAGAAGATTCCCATGCTCCGGCGGGAGGATATCGGAAAGGAAGCGGAGAAGATTTACTGGAAGGAACATGTGATAAACGGCGTTCAGGTGCTTCAGCAGGATCTGTTCACTTCCGGAATCAGTTATGTGAAGGTGCTGTTCAATACGGACCGGGTATCCATGGAGGACCTGCCCTATGTGGGACTTTTGAAATCGGTTCTCGGCTATGTGGACACGGAGCATTACAGTTATGGCGATCTGACCAGTGAGATTCATATGAATACAGGAGGAATCAGTTTCAGCACCAGTGCCTATGTGGATCTGAAGGGCAGCGATGACTTTATCGGAACCTTTGTGGCGGATATGCGAGTGCTGCACGAGAAGCTGGAGACCGGCTTTGACCTGCTCGGAGAGATTCTGACCCGGTCAAAACTGGAGGATGAAAAGCGGCTTGGCGAGATTCTGAAGGAGACCCGTTCCCGCTGCCGCATGAAGCTGGAACAGGCCAGCCACTCGGCGGCCGTGGCCCGGGCCACATCCTATTTCTCTCCCTCCTCCAAATACAATGACATCACCGGCGGAATCGGTTTCTATCGGTTCCTGGAGGATACAGTGAAGAATTATGAGAAGGACCCCAAGGCCCTGATTGCAAGGCTGAAGCAGGTGGCTGAGAAACTGTTCACCATCGACAATCTGATGATCAGCGACACGGCGGACGGGGAAGGCTTCGCCCTTCTGGAGAACGCCATGAAGGTCCTCACATCTGGTCTGCCGGAGGGGAGCGGAAAGAAGTATCCCTTTGAATTTCAGCGGGATAACCGGAACGAAGGCTTCCGGACTTCCTCCCAGGTCAACTATGTGGCCCGGTGCGGCAATTTCCGTGACGAAGGATTTGAGTATACCGGAGCTCTGCGGATCCTGAAGCCGATTTTGAACTACGATTACCTGTGGATCAATCTGCGGGTGAAGGGCGGAGCCTACGGCTGTATGAGCGGTTTCGGCCGTTCCGGCGAAGGATATTTCGTGTCTTACCGGGATCCCAACATGAAGGAAACCAATGAGGTGTACGAGAATGTAGTTTCCTATCTGGAGAATTTTGATGCTGACGAGAGAGACATGACCAAGTATGTCATCGGAACCATCAGCGGGCTGGATACTCCCCTGACGCCATCCATCAAGGGCGACCGTGCGGTGTCCGCCTACCTGTCCGGCGTGACCAATGAGATGCTGGCTCAGGAACGGGCTCAGATCCTGGCGGCTCAGCCGGAGGACATCCGGGCGCTGGCCAGGATCGTGAAGGCGGTGCTGGATACGGGCAGCCTCTGCGTGATCGGCAGTGAAGAGAAGGTGGAGGCCAGCCGGGATATGTTCGGGGAGGTAAAGAACCTGTATAGAAGCTGACGGTCAGGCAGCAGGCCCCGGCAGGCTGAAAGCAGCCTGGGACTGCAGGGCCGCCTGCCGGCAGGCAAGAGAAAGGGAAACGTATGAAAGAAGATTTTAAATCCGGTTTTGTGGCCCTGATCGGCCGTCCCAACGTGGGGAAATCTACGCTGATGAATCATCTCATCGGCCAGAAGATCGCCATTACGTCGGAGAAGCCTCAGACTACCCGAAACCGGATTCAGACAGTATATACCGACGACAGGGGCCAGATCATTTTCCTGGATACTCCCGGCATTCACAAGGCCAAAAACAAGCTGGGAGAATACATGGTCAATGTGGCGGAAGGCACCCTGAAGGAAGTGGATGTGGTGCTGTGGCTGGTGGAACCCACCACCTACATCGGCGCCGGGGAGCAGCATATCGCGGAGCTTCTGGGCAGGGTGAAGACGCCGGTGATCCTGGTGATCAACAAAATCGATACGGTGAAGGATAAAGACGATATCCTGAAATTCATTGCCGCCTACAAGGAGGTCTGCAGCTTTGCGGAGATTATCCCTGTGTCGGCTTTGAAGGATCAGAATACGGACAAAATGACGGAGCTGATTTTCAAGTATCTGCCTTACGGCCCCCAGTATTATGACGAGGATACGGTGACGGACCAGCCCATGCGGCAGATTGCGGCGGAGCTGATCCGGGAGAAGGCCCTGCGCCTTCTCTCTGATGAGATTCCCCACGGCATCGCCGTGACCATCGAGAAGATGAGTGAGCGGAAGAACGGTCTGTTCGACATCGAGGCCACCATCATCTGTGAGCGGGACTCCCACAAGGGAATCATTATCGGAAAAGGCGGAGCCATGCTCAAGAAGATCGGAAGCGCCGCCCGCGTTGAGATCGAGAATCTTATGGGGGCCCGCGTGAATCTGAAGCTGTGGGTGAAGGTCCGGAAGGAGTGGCGGGACAGCGAATTGTATATGAAGAATTACGGATATTATGAATCGTGATTTGTCCATGCGGAAGGGTGCCGCTGGCGCCCTTTCCTGTATACTGACGTAATTCGAACTGTCATACAGGCCTGAAAAACGGCGGCATGGCAGATTATGCAGGGGAGAACGGATATGCGCGACTTGCTTGAAGTGACCGGTATGGTTCTGAAATCCACATCTGTAGGCGAGTATGACAGGCGGCTGGTTCTGCTGACCCGGGAGCGGGGCAAGATTACGGCTTTCGCGAGAGGGGCCAAGCGGCCGGGGAACCGCCTGATGGCTCCCAGCCGTCCCTTTGCCTTCGGGATCTTCAAAGTGTACGAAGGCCGTGAAGCCTACAATCTTCAGGACGCGGAAATCAGCCGGTATTTTGAGGAATTGTCCCAGGATATGGAAAGGGCCTGCTGCGGCCAGTATTTTCTGGAGCTTGGGGATTACTATTCCCGGGAGAATCTGGACGGTTCGGCCATGCTGCTTCTCATCTATCAGTCACTGCGCGCCCTGTTAAAGCCCTCCATTCCCAACCAGCTGGTGCGAAGAGTGTTTGAACTGAAGGCTATGGTGATCAACGGGGAGTACACGGAGAGACCGCCGAGGGCGGTAAGCGATTCTGCCGCTTACGCCTGGGAGTATGTGGTCGGCGCCCCTCTGGAGAAGCTTTACACCTTTGCACTGACGGATTCCGTGCTGGAGGAATTTGCCGAATGCGTGGAGATCAACAAGAAGCGCTACATCGACAGGGAGTTTCATTCCCTGGAGATTTTGAAGGCTATGGCGGGACTGTAAAGCATGCGGGGCCGCCGGAAATTGCCTGTCTGGTAGTTTACAAGAGAAGAAAATCATGGTATACTTCGGACTAAGTGCTTTCGCCATTGTAACATGATTGGGCAGCGAAAATAAAAAGAGCAGTATCAGTATATTATCTTATAGAAAGAGGCAGGGTAATTTTATGGAAAAGACAATGGAAAAAATCGTGGCTCTGGCCAAGTCCAGAGGTTTTGTGTATCCCGGCTCCGAGATTTACGGCGGCCTGGCCAACACCTGGGATTACGGCAATCTGGGCGTGGAGCTGAAGAATAATGTGAAGAAGGCCTGGTGGCAGAAATTCGTTCAGGAGAGCCCCTACAACGTGGGCGTGGACTGCGCGATCCTGATGAATTCCCAGACCTGGGTGGCCAGCGGCCATCTGGGCGGATTCTCCGATCCGCTCATGGACTGCCGCGCCTGCCATGAGCGGTTCCGCGCCGATCAGCTGATCGAGAATTACATGAAAGAGAAAGGCATTGTTCCGGATGAGGCCGTGGATGGCTGGACCCAGGAGCAGATGAAGCAGTATATTGAGGATCAGAACATCTGCTGCCCCAGCTGCGGCAAGCATGATTTCACCGATATCCGTCAGTTTAACCTGATGTTCAAGACCTTCCAGGGCGTGACCGAGGACGCCAAGAACACAGTGTATCTGCGTCCGGAGACGGCCCAGGGCATTTTCGTGAACTTTAAGAACGTACAGCGGACCTCCCGGAAGAAGATTCCTTTCGGCATTGCCCAGATCGGAAAATCCTTCCGCAACGAGATCACGCCCGGCAATTTCACCTTCCGTACCAGAGAGTTCGAGCAGATGGAGCTGGAGTTCTTCTGCGAGCCTGACACGGATCTGGAATGGTTCGCCTACTGGAAGCAGTTCTGTATCGACTGGCTGCAGACCCTGGGAATCAAACCGGAAGAGATGCGGGTTCGGGACCATGACCCG
>CANQBN010000043.1 GCA_947588855.1 uncultured Lachnospiraceae bacterium | reverse complement strand
GCCATGCGTCTGATCCGTCACGGCTATGCGGACGCGGTGTTCAGCGGCGGCGCGGAAGCGGCCATTGTTCCTTCCGCGGTTGCGGGATTTGCCAATATGCTGGCCCTCTCCACATCAGAAAATCCCGATGAGGCGTCCCTGCCTTTTGATAAGCGCAGAGGCGGATTTGTCATCGGGGAAGGAGCCGCCTCCCTGGTTCTTGAAGAATATGAACACGCGAAGGAGCGCGGAGCGGCCATTTACGGCGAGGTGTGCGGATATGGCGTTACCTGCGATGCCTATCACATTACCGCTCCCCGTCCCGACGGGCGCGGCGGCGCGCAGGCCATGGCGGACGCCATGAAAGAAGCCGGCTATACGGAACAGGATATTGTGTATATCAATGCCCACGGCACGGGTACTCCCATGAACGACATGATCGAAACGGCTGCCATTAAGAAAGCCCTTGGAGAAGATCAGGCGAAGAAGGCATACATAAGCTCCACAAAATCCATGACCGGACATATGCTGGGCGCCGCGGGAGCCGTGGAGGCGCTGGCATGTCTTTTCGCCCTGAATGACGGGATCATCCCTCCCACGATCAATTTGAAAGAACGGGACGAAAACTGTGATCTGAATTACACTCCGAATACGGCGGCAGCGGCGAAGATCACGCTGGCCCTTTCTAATTCTCTGGGTTTTGGCGGGCACAACGTCTGCCTTGCTTTCAGAAAGGTGTGAGCCTATGGACGAAAAAGCGATACGCCGGTATGCCGGGCTTATGAAAGAGCTGGGGCTTACCGGCCTGGAGATTACGGAAGATAACAGGAAGGTCCGTCTGGAACGTTCCGCGGCTGTGCCTGCGGGGGAAAACGTGTATCCTCCGGCCGGGTCCGCCGGCACATCTCCGGCTGTGCCGGAGCAGAAGGACTACATCAGTGTGAAATCCCCTGTCGTCGGCGTATTTTACGCGGCTCCCGCGGAAAACGCCGGCCCGTATGTTTCCATCGGGGACCGTGTGACAAGAGGGCAGACCCTCTGCGTTGTAGAGGCGATGAAACTGATGAATGAGATTGCCGCCGAGGAAGACGGCGTTATTTCCGAGATCTGCGTTACCGACGGTCAGGTTGTGGAATACGGTACGGAGCTGTTCCGTATGAAAAGGTAACATAGAAAGAGGTAAGATATGAACCGAGAAGAAATCATGAATATACTGCCTCACAGAGACAGGATGCTTTTGCTTGACGATGTGGAGGATCAGGACGGAACCGCTGTCGGACATTACACCGTTCGCGGCGACGAGTTTTTCCTCAAAGGACATTTTCCCGGTCATCCCATCGTTCCGGGCGTGATTCTCTGTGAGATACTGGCCCAATCCGCCTGCGTACTGATGGGGGACGCTGTGAGCGAGGGGAAACTGCCGGTTTATACCGGGCTTAACAATGTAAGATTCCGTTCCTCCGTAAAACCGGGTGATATCGTGGAAACCCGGTGTCATATCACCCGCGTCAAGCATCCGTTTTACTTCGCGGAAGGTTCGGTTACGGTGGACGGAAGGCTTTGCGTCTCCGCCGATTTTTCCTTCGCGGTCACAGGGGTGTAGGTTATGTTTTCAAAAATACTGATCGCCAACCGCGGCGAGATCGCTGTCCGCATCATTCGGGCCTGCAAGGAAATGGGAATAGCCGCGGTTGCCGTATACTCTGAGGCGGATAAAAACGCCCTTCATGTGGCCCTTGCCGATCAGAGCTATTGTATCGGAGGTCCCGAAGCCTCGGAAAGCTATCTGAATGAAGATCAGATTATCAGTGCCGCCGTTCTGTCGGGGGCCCAGGCGATTCATCCCGGTTACGGATTTCTTTCTGAAAACGCCCATTTTGCCCGTGCCTGCAGAAGGAACGGGCTGGTATTTATCGGTCCCGATCCAGAGAGCATGGAACGACTTAGCGATAAAGCAGTCCTGAAAGAACTGATTCGGGATACCGGTCTGTCGGTCATTCCGGGAACGAAAGCCGTGACCTCTGCCGCGGAAGCGAAGCGGGCAGCCGGCCGGCTCGGATATCCTGTCATGCTCAAGGCCTGCGCAGGCGGCGGAGGGCGCGGAATTCGTCTGATCCGTTCCGAAGAGGAACTGGATGACGCTTACCGCCAGGCCACAGGCGAAGCCATAAGCGCCTTTGGCGACGGCAGCGTATATCTTGAAAAATATATTTTCCCCGCGAGGCACATTGAACTGCAGATGCTTGCCGATGAGTACGGAAACGCGGTGTGTCTCGGAGAACGTGACTGTTCCCTTCAAAGGCGGAATCAAAAGCTGCTGGAGGAAACGCCCTCACCTGCCGTTTCTGATGAGCAGCGCCGGAAGATGACAGAGCTTGCGGCGGATGCCGTAAGGAAGATCAGTTATGTCGGCGCGGGCACTCTTGAATTTCTGCTCGATCAGGAAGGGCATTTCTGGTTTATGGAAATGAATGTGCGGCTGCAGGTAGAGCATTGCGTGACGGAAATGCTGACCGGCTTTGATCTTGTGAAATGGCAGATCCGTATCGCGGCCGGCATCCCCCTGGGCTTTGCGCAGAAAGATGTCAGGATGAACGGCTCCGCCATCGAATGCCGCATTAATGCCGGGGGCTGCGGAACCTTGAAAATGCTCCATGTTCCGGGCGGTCCGTCTGTGCGGTTCGATACCTGCCTGGTTGCCGGTACAGTCGTAACGCCCTACTATGATTCGCTGCTGGGCAAGCTGGTCGTATATGCCAAGACAAGAGAGGAAACCCTTCGCAAGATGCGGGCGGCCCTCTGCGAGCTGGTCATCGACGGGATACCGACAAACATTGAGGAGCAGCTGCGGATCGTGGAGGATGACCGCTTTACATCCGGAAATTATGATCTGACTTTTATGGGAAACAGGTGATGAAATGGCATTATTGAATTTTTTGAAACCGAAAAACCAGTTGGAGGAAGGCGGCCGTTCTTCTGCTCCCGTTCAGCGCGATGCCGGTGAGCCGGAGAAAAAATGCCCGAACTGCCATAAGGATATTCAGTTGAGCCGCCTTTGGGCCAATGACCTTGTCTGCCCCTGCGGATACCATTTCCGTATGAAAGCCCGCCAGCGCATACAGATGATCGCCGACAAAGGGAGCTTTCACGAATTATATTCCAATATGAAAGCGGAAAATCCGCTGAATTTTCCCGGATATCATGACAAGATGGAAACGGTCCGCGCGGCAAGCGGTGAAAAAGAGGCGGTGGTATGCGGTACGGCAGCCATCGGAAAACAAAAATGCTGCCTGTTTGTCATGGAGTCTTATTTTATGATGGGCAGTATGGGCAGCGCCGTCGGCGAAAAAATAACCGCGCTATTTGAATATGCCGTGGAGTGCCATTTGCCGGTCATCGGCTTTACGGTGTCCGGCGGCGCCCGCATGCAGGAGGGACTTCTGTCCTTGATGCAGATGGCGAAGACAAGCGCGGCGGTAAAACGGCACAGCGATGACGGATTATTGTATATCGCGGTTCTCACCGACCCCACAACCGGGGGCGTGACGGCAAGCTTCGCCATGGAAGCAGATATTATTCTTGCGGAACCCGGCGCGACCGTGGGTTTTGCCGGCGCGAGAGTGATTGAGCAGACGACGAAGAAATCTCTGCCCAAAGGATTCCAGAAGTCGGAATTTGTACAGGAACACGGATTTATCGACAGCATTGTCCCCCGTTCCGGCCAGAAGAACTATTTGACCGAGCTGTTAAAAATGCACGATGGGAGAGCGATAATATGAGCGGAGCCCCTTACGAACGTGTTAAGCTTGCCCGTGACAGCAAAAGACCGACCGGGCTTGATTATATCAAAAACATTTTCAGCGGATTTATGGAATTTCACGGTGACCGCCGTTATGCCGACGATCCTGCCGTTGTCGGCGGTATCGCGAGGCTGAACGACCGGCCTGTGACCGTGATCGCCATTGAAAAAGGCCATACCGCCAAGGAGCGCGCCCGGCGCAACTTCGGCATGCCCCAGCCGGAGGGCTACCGCAAAGCCCTTCGCCTGATGAAGCAGGCGGAGAAATTCGGAAGGCCTGTCGTCTGTTTCGTGGACACGGCCGGCGCGTACTGCGGAGTCGACGCCGAGGAGCGGGGGCAGGGGGAAGCCATCGCGGAGAATCTTTTGGAGATGTCCACACTCTGCGTCCCGATCATCTCTATTCTGATCGGCGAGGGAGGAAGCGGCGGCGCTTTGGCGCTGGCCGTCGCGGACCGGGTGTGGATGATGCAGAACGCCGTGTATTCCGTTATTTCTCCCGAAGGCTGCGCAAGCATCCTGTGGAAAGACTCCGGCAAGGCTGCGGAAGCCGCCTCAAGTCTGAAGCTGACCGCCGAGGACGCCAAAAGCCTGGGCGTGATCGAGCGTATCCTTTCCGAAAATGATATCGGCAAAAAGGTGTTCTATGATCGGATCCGCACCCTTCTGGAAGAAGAACTGAGAGAGCTGTCAAAGGACGTGGAGCTGACTCAAAACCGCTATGACAGGTTCCGTAATCTTGGCGTAAGCGCAGTCAGTAAGGAGTAAGCATGAGCGTATATAAAGAATACTGCAGAGAAGATTTTGATGAAAAAGGCAGGCTTGTCAAATTTACACTTGATTATCCCGGCGACTTTAACTTCGGATACGATGTTGTCGATAAAATCGCGGACAGGACGCCGGAGAAACGGGCCCTTGTGTGGTGCGGCGCCGGGGGAGAGGAACGCACATTTTCCTTCGCTGAGATCAGGAAATACAGCAATCAGATGGCCAATGTGTTCCGCGCCTCCGGCATCGGACGGGGCGACCGGGTGATGCTGATCCTGAAGCGCCATTATGAATACTGGTTCGCGGCAGTGGCCCTGCACAAGCTGGGCGCCGTCGTTATTCCGGCGACTCATATGCTGACCGTCAGCGACCTGGCATACCGGCTGGATGCCTCCGGGGTGAAAGCGGTCGTATGCACGACGCAAAACGAGGTGCCTGAGAAGGTCACCGCCGCGCTCAGGGAAACAGGGAGCACGGCAATGCTCTGGTGCGTCCGGGGTGAGGCGGCAGGCTTTGAGAATCTGACAGAGGCCATGAGAGGCGCTTCCGGGGGACTCGACCGGATTGAGACGTCGGTCTCGGATCCGATGATCCTGTATTTCACCTCCGGCACCACCGGCTATCCCAAGGGAGTGATCCATGACCATTCCTACCCGCTCGCCCATATCGTGACGGCAAAATACTGGCAGCAGGCGGAGGACAACGGCCTGCATTTTACTGTGGCTGAGACAGGATGGGCAAAGGCCTCCTGGGGGAAGATATACGGACAGTGGCTGGTCGGCAGCGCCGTCATGGTATATGACTTTGACAGCTTTGAGCCAAAACAGCTGACCGCCGTTATCAACCGGTATGGAGTTACTTCCTTCTGCGCTCCTCCTACGGTTTACCGCTATCTCGTTCGCAAAGGGATTCCCCATATGCCGACGCTCAGACACGCGGCGACTGCGGGAGAAATGCTGGCTCCCGAAGTATTTCGCAGGTTTACAGAACGTACCGGACTCCAGCTGTGCGAGGGATACGGCCAGACCGAGACAGCGCTTCTGACGGCGAATTTCGGGGGCGATGACGCTGTGGCGGGGTCTATGGGGACGCCCTCGCCTTTTTACAACATTGAGCTTCGGGGAAAGAACGGGCGGCCCGTTGATGCCTACGAAGTAGGAGAGGTGGTCATCGTACCAGACAAACCGGGCCGGCAGCCGGGGGTGTTTGCCGCTTATCTGGATCAGGAAGAGCAGTATCGCCATGTCTGGCGGGACGGTGTGTATCACACGGGCGACGCGGCCTACAGGGACGAAACCGGCCATTACTGGTTTCACGGCCGGTTTGACGATATCATCAAGACAGGCGGCTTTCGCGTAGGCCCCTATGAAGTAGAAAATGTACTTATGGAGCATCCGGCAGTGGTTGAATGCAGTGTGATCGGCGTGCCGGATCCCCTGAGAGGTCAGGCGATCAAGGCTGTGGTCGTTCCCGGCGCGGGCTATACTCCGACACGGGAGCTTGAGCTGGAGATCAAAAATTTCTGCAATCAAAAATTAGCGGAGTACAAATGGATACGCTTCATTGAGTTCGTGAGCGAAATGCCGAAGACGATCAGCGGCAAGATTCAAAAAAACGTACTTCGCGGCGGGAATTGCGGCGGGAAATAACTCCGGCATATACATTCCGCGGATGATTGTGCTATAATGAAGGAAGCGCGATCCCATAAGCAAATACATTCCTGTGCAAAAGGAGTTGCCATGAACAATACGCTGAACGATATCGAGGAGATCTTAAACAGTCAGATCTGCGGTTTTCATCAATATATATTGACGCCCCGCGTCCGGCTGAGTTACGCAAGCGCCAATTTATGTAATCTTCTGGGCGTCCGCAGGGAGGAACTTTCAGATGACGGAGAGGACCCTTACGCGAAGCTGGTACACCCGGCGGACCAAAAAAAGTATCTCGATTTTATCCGTGCCGTTTCAGCAGGGGAGCAGCCTCTTACCTGCGATTACCGGCTCATAAAAAAGGACGGGACCGTGATCTGCGTGAGGGATACGCTGACGCCTGAAAGACGAAAGGACGGGACCCTTGCCGGGTCCTCTGTTCTGGCGGACATAACTGATGTGAAAAACGACGAGCTTCAGTTCCTGAACGACACTATGCCCTGCGGATTTTTGCGGTATACCTGTGAAAAACAGCCGCGAATTACCTACATCAACCAAAAAATGATCGAGTTTATGCGTTTTCCGGAAGCAAAGGACGGCGAGATCGACTACCTGGAAATGTATAAAAGTGATATTTTTCTGATGATCCCAATGGAGGAGCGCCGCAGATTTTCAAAATATCTCAACCGCGTGTACTCCTCCGAGGTTCCGATCGCCGGGGAGATGACCCTGCTCCGCTGTGACGGGACCCGCGCCCACATTTTTGGCTGGGTGACAAAAGGTATCAGCGAACAGGGCGAAGCGGAATTTCAAAGCGTCTGCATGGATATAACGGAGCGCTACCTGGCACGAAAACAGAGTGAAAACAAGCGCTACCTCCGCGCCCTCTCCGATGTATATGATAAGATTTTCGAGTTCAATCTGGATGCCGACACCGTAACCTGCCTGCACTGTGGGGAGACATCCTATTTTAAGCGCTTTGAAAATGTGGCGATGCGGATGGAGGACGCGCTGGAAAACTGGCTGATCACTTCTGTAGCTTCGGATCAGCAGGAGGATGTCCGCCGGTTTTTCAGGGATTTCTGCCAAAAGAGGCTGAACGGGGCTGATGGCAGGCCGCCGCAGATTACTTACAAAGCCCGCTCTACCGATGACAGCGTCAGGCAATATACGGGGGTTTTTATTAAGGTTGATGAATCCGTAAGCTTTTATTGCTGCCGTGAGACAAAAGAGGCAGCGGATTCTGTGGAACTGAAAGCGGAAAACGACCGCTTGAAGGGGAAAATACATGATCTGGTCATGCAGTTTTCCGACGGCATCGCAGCCTTTGAGGTTACGCCGGACGCTCTGGTGAAACCGCTGTACGCGACTGAAAATGTCCGCGAATTTTTTGGCTATAACGAGGGAGAATGGCTTCGGCTGACGGAGCGCTTTACGCCTGTGGAGAGCTTCGTCGCGTACAGTGAAGTGGATTATGAGGACTTTGCGGAGCTGCTGCGAAAAGGCGAAGCGGAGTTTTCCTATTTTGATTACCAGTCTGAGACAGAGCGCAGAATCAAAGCGATCTGTTCCGAAAAAGAACCGAATGATAACGATTCCCGCTATATTATGCTTTACTCCGTAGAGGGCAGTTCGGAGCCGGACAGAAAGAACCTGCCGGAAAACCGCACCGTATCCATTCGTACCTTTGGCTACTTCGATGTATTTGTCGGCGGCAGACCGATCGCGTTCCGCAACAAAAAATCCAAGGAGCTTTTCGCGCTGCTCGTTGACCGGAAAGGCGGCTACGTCACTTCCGAAGAAGCCATCAGCTTTTTGTGGGAGGATGAGCCGGTAAACGCTTTGACTCTTTCCAGATACCGGAAGGTCGCTCTCCGCTTAAAGAGCATCCTGGAGGAATACGGAATTTCCGATATTGTTGAAGCTGTTGACGGAAAACGCCGCATCGTAACGGATAAGGTGGAGTGTGATCTTTATCATTACCTTTCCGGCAAAGAGGAATATTCGCAGCTTTTCAAAGGCAGTTACCTGACCAATTACAGCTGGGGAGAGATGACCCTGGGGGAGCTGATCAATAACCAGAAATGAAAATCTGATTTATAATGAAATGAAAGACTGAGACAGGAGGGATCATTTCTTACCAGGGGGCCGGCTCCTCCGTGGAGATGCCCTGGATCGGCAAATGCAAGGCGATGGTACACGGTTATCTCTGCGGCCAGGCAGGCGCTTCCGCCGTCCTGGAGGTCATTCTGGGGCAGGTGAACCCGTCGGGCAAGCTGTCCGAGACCTATCCCCTTTCCTATGAGGATATTCCCTCGTCGCCGTATTTTCCGGCGAAGCAGCGGACGGTGGAGTACCGCGAGGGACTTTATGTAGGCTACCGCTATTTCGAGACGGCCGGCGTAGACGTGCTGTTCCCCGGGATTTCGGTCTCCCTGTTCGGAGTGGACTTTAAGCTCGCTATCATAGGCAACGCTCTCCAGGAAGGAGCAGACGGCGCTTACCTTGTCAGCAGCGAACTGGCCTTTTCACAACGAGGCCCTGCGCAACACCGTCAGTTCCATCGTCACCACGGTTGTCACAGGCGGCGTGTCAATGGTCATCATTTTCGCGGTGGATAAGACCATCTTTTCACCCGGATGGGGCGAGAAGAAAAAGAACTGAATTTTAAATCGAATCTGAAAAAGGAGGGTGGACGCTGTTCTATCCTCCTTGCTGTTGAGAAGGGGTATCAAAATAGCAATTAAGGTTCTGATAGCTGGATTTTTCTGCCGATATATGCTAACATCTACAGAATGGACGAACAGATCATCTTTGTGAGGTGAGTGGGCAATGAGAAAAGTAATTGGTATTATTCCGCTTTATGACGATGAAAAAGAAAGCTACTGGATGCTGCCGGGATATATGAAAATGCTGGAGGCGGAAAACGCGATACCGTTGATGCTTCCTCTTACGTCGAAAACAGAGGAACTGGAGTATTTTCTTGAGATATGCGGCGGATTTCTGCTGACCGGCGGACATGACGTGTCCCCGTCGGTTTATCATGATGAGAGGAAACCTTGGTGCGGTCCGTGCTGTGAATTGCGGGATGAAATGGAGCAGTATATCTTAAAGAATGCCGCAGAGGCGGATAAATCGGTTCTGGGTATCTGCCGGGGCATTCAGTTTATGAATGCCTGCTATGGCGGGACTTTATACCAGGATCTGGCAACAGAATACAGCAGCTGTATCAGCCATCATATGGAGCCGCCGTATAACAGAACCGCGCATCAGGTCAAGATACAAAAGGACACACCGCTCTATTCTATTTTGGCTGGGGAACAAATGGGAGTAAACAGTTATCACCACCAGGCGATCAAAAAGCTGTCGCCTGATTTTCAGGAGGCGGCTGTTTCTGAAGACGGTTTAATTGAGGGAATCTATATGCCGTCTCGTAAGTTTATTGTGGGCGTTCAATGGCATCCTGAATTTTCTTATGAGGTTGATGAAAACAGCAGGAAGCTGATCCATGCTTTCGTGACTTCCGTTTAGCGGTGAGGCAGCTGTAACGGCAAATTTAAAGATCAGATACTTGATATTGCAGTCGCATAAAACTATCTTATGTTTGTCAGCCACATGGAGCGGAGTCTGCGAGTCCCTTTTCAAGGAAAGAAGTATTTTATATTTGTACAATATCTCTGCATAGGAAATAATTAAGAATAATCAACGTTGTAGCTTATTTATCAATATGATATACTCAGTATACGGTAATAAAAGATATGGAGAGAAAATATATTGTAGGAGGAGACCATTATGACTAAGGAAGTTTTATTGCTATCTCTTATTGCATTAGTTGCGCTTCTTTTAATTATCGAATGTGCCACAGAAGTGATTGATGTGATTCAGTTCTTCCTCTATAAGGGCAATTCTACAGCTCACATCGTTGGGAACGAACCTTTTTCCGTCTCTCGCTCCAGAAGGTTGGTGGAACAGGAGGAAGGTCACAACGGCTATTCCCCGGTTCTCTCAATGCAAGACAGGAATGCCAATTATCCTTATATTTTATCTCTCTCTTACTGGATGCACAAAGGAAAAGAGGTCTATCCGGTTTTAGAGTGGGAAACAAATGGTAAGCGCTGGAAGGCGCATTATCCTTACCCAAGGAACTGGGCAACTGGCTCTGAGGTCATTATACACTATAATGTTAATCGTCCATGGAAATACTCTGTCAGAGACTGTTCTCTCGGCCTTGGCGCTCTGCTAAAATGCGCCATCCTTATTCTGTGCGGCGTCTTGCTCATTTTTATCTTTGCACAGACCATTTAAAACTGTAAATGATGTTTCAGGAAATTCAAAATGACAGGTATCTGTACGAAATGTATGAGTATACATAGCCAGCCGATGGCTGACAGTAAGAACACATTTTCTTGAAAAGGGAGTTGGAAAAAGCAATGCGGAGAAAAGAATGTTTGTATCGATTAATATCCGCATTTATTTTCCCCTTTCGCAGCGAATTTCATCTACCAGAGCCTGCACATCATCTTCGCTGGTGACTCCCATTACTTCTGCGGCACCGGCAAAGGATGCCTGCGCCTTACGGATTGCTTGTGCTGATGCATTACTCACAACCACTTCTCCATTCTGTTTTTGGAAGAACAGGAGTTTATCACCGGACTTTAGGCCCAGCAGGCGACGAATTTCTATTGGCACAGTAATTTGACCGTTGGCAGAGATTTTTGCTAAATTCATAAAACACACCTCTCTATTCTTGAAATCTAAAGAAAACTTGAACTCGTTAATATTATATTCCAAAATGAATTAAAAGTAAACATTGAAGAAAAAATTAATGCCTTTTGTGACCTGCTTTTTGTGACATTAATGAAAGTGAATAATTTCTTCAGCTTACTGATAGGGAAACATTAAGAAAAAAGCAACACACGCCGCCTCTGGGTATGGTATTCTTTTATCTGTGGAGCTTTCGCTCAGAGGAGGATGATTATGAAACGAATCAGAATACTTGCATTTTTGATGGCGGCAGCGCTTCTGGCTGCGGGACTTGCCGGCTGCGGCGGAAAGTCCAACAGCCCGGGGAGTAAAGAACCGTCCGGTCCGTTCGGAACGGATGAACCGTCCACGGAAAAGGACGTCAGACAGCTGGCCCAGGCGGTTTATCCAACCAGGGATTACAAGACGGAGGATGAGCTTTGGGAGGCGGAACAGCAGAGCAGGAATAGGGCTACGGAAGAATTTAAAAAGGCCTATGGAGCGTTTGCCGGGCTGACGGCAGATGAGCTGTTTCGCGGGTCCGACGGCAACGTGATCTATTCGCCTTTAAGTCTTTATTATGCTCTGGCTCTGTCCGCGTGCGGGGCAGAAGGGGAGACTCAGGCGCAGCTTCTCGACCTTCTGGGCTGGGACAGCGCCGAGGCTCTGAAGGATGACTGCCGGAATCTGTTTGAAGCCTTTTACTGGGATCGCGGCATAGAGGGTGGTTATAAATTCCAGATGGCGGATTCCCTCTGGTATCAGGAAGGGCTGCCTCTTAAGGAAGAATTTCTTTCGATGACCAGGGGCGATTTCTACGGGGATATTTTCCAGGGCGATTTTTCGTCAGCAGCAATGAAATCCGCCATGGCGGCCTGGGTGAAGGAGCATACCGGCGGACTGATCCAGCCGGAAGCAGAGAAGGGGAAGGAGACGGAAGCCGGGGACAGTCTGGAGATGCTGCATATCCTGAATACCATATATTACTATGTGGAGTGGCAGTATCAGTTTAACTCCGAAGAGACGAAGCCGGATACCTTTTACGTTTCGGACCAATTGAGGATTCCCTGTGATTTCATGAATATGTCCACCAGCGGGACCTTCTATCGGGGAGATGGTTATCTGATGGCGACTCTGGGAACAAAGCAGGGTTCCGTGGATTTCATTCTTCCTGATAAAGGGGTAGATGTCCGGTCTTTACTGACCTCCCCTCAGGCGAGGGCGGATATTTTGGGAAAACATCAGGAAGGTCTTTATGGGGATATCGTCTGGAAAATCCCAAAGATTTCCTACGGAGCCCAGTTTTCTCTGAAAGAGATTTTGATGAATCTGGGGATTACGGACGCCTTCTCTGATGAGAATGCGGATTTTTCCGGAATGACGGATGATCCGGTCTGGATCGATACGGTGAAACAGGCGGCCCATATCGGAATCAACGAAGAAGGAATCGAGGCGGCGGCTTTCACGGATCTTGGATACTGCGGCGCGGGAATGCCCCAGGACCATGCGGAGATGATCCTGGACCGGCCCTTCCTTTATGTAATTCGGGATGATTTCTGCGGGTCCATGCCGGTGTTTATCGGTATCTGTGAGAATCCGGCAGAGGATGGCGCAGGCGGAGCTTCTGCCGCGGCCGGAAAGGGCAGCGCGGTCACAAAAGAAACCGATGAAGCGGATGATGGCGAAGAAGAGACTGAACCGGCGTATGAAAAGCTTACGAGCGCTCCGGAGATCACGCTGCAGGACGCCCGGCTTTCGTCCACACTTCATGATGTTTCGGTTCAGTCAAGCACCTATTCCTGGAATTACGCGGATGAGGAACATCCGGATCAGATGACAGGCCTGACGGCCTGCGGCGAGGCGCCTCTGGATTCCGGTTCCTGGGACGTGGTCATTCCTGTGTCGGAGGCCGACCGTTCGGACGGGGCGCCTTACACCGTGTTCTGTCCGGTGACGCCGGATTCTGTTACGGTCCGGGAGTGGGATGCTTCTTCAATGGAAGCATCCGAAGGGCTGACATCCGCATCCGCAGAGGGAGAGTCCGGCACATATAAAGAAACGGCCGCGGACCCTTTTATCCTTCTGAGACCGGACAGAATTTATGAGATTATTTTGGACTGGAGTAAAGATAAGCTGGCGGAGCGGAAATTTTACGGGCGGGCCAGCTATGTGATAAAGACCGCCGGCAAAGCCGGGGAGTGACCGGGAAACGGCGGCATGCAGCTGGTGGAAAACAAAAAGACAGAGAAAATCGGTGAAAATCGGTAATTGGCAGGGGGCAGATAATGCCCCTTGCTTATACGGCGGATTCAGTGAACGGACGCCTTGTAATTCTCTCCCCACGCCTTCATGGCATCCAAAATCGGCTGGAGGCTTTGTCCCAGCTCTGACAGGGCGTATTCCACCCTCGGCGGAACTTCCGGATAGACAGTGCGGGTAATGATTCCGTCCGCCTCCATGGACCGCAGGCTGTCGGTCAGCACCTTCTGGCTGATTCCGTCCAGGTCTCTCTGCAGCTCGTTAAAGCGCCAGGGGCGCTGGAGCAGATTTCGTATAATCAATAATTTCCACTTATTTCCAATCAGCTGAACGGTCATTGCTACGGGACATTCAGGAATCAGTTCGGCTTTGGTTTTCATAAGGTGTCTCCATTACTTTCAAATAGAATGTTACATTCATATTGTACTGCAGCACTCAGCAAAAAGCAAGGACAAACTGCCGGCCATCATTCGGTTTGCGTGGCGGCCTCGTGATAGTTATCGACTATATTTTGCAGCGAAATGCCCTTTAAACTGTCTGTTAAGTCATTTTGAAGGGTCTGATAGGTTTTTTCCAGCACATGGCCGATATTTCTTCCAACCGGGCAGAAGGGGGATGGAGAAGAATGGATTCCTACCAGCTTGCGTATGGCGTCCGGCTCAACGGCCTGACAGATTTGATACAGTGAAATATCCTTTAAGGGAAGTTCTATTGTAGCGCCGCCTGTTCCGGACGGGATTGCGATAATGCCGGCCTTTTTCAGAGAGCTTAACAGGCTGCGGATAGTTACCGGGTTACATCCTGTTGACAGCGACAGCAGTTCGCTGGTGACTTTTTTCTGCCGGCCGTATTCGCTGATAAAAATCAGGCAGTGGATGGCAATGGAACACTTTTTACTGATTTGCATAGGTGTCAATCCTCCTGTCTCTATTTTATCAGAGTTCCGGCCAGGTGTAAATATTGACATTACATCAGAACGGCTGTATAATAGATGTAATTTTAAAATTTACATCACGGGAGGAACCTGTATATGAAATATGTTCAGATCATCTTCAGCCCCACGGGAGGAACGGAAAAGGTCTCAGAGGCAATCGCGAAGAAGTGGCCTTCTGTTGACACCATCGACCTTTCGGCCGCAGGTACGGATTACTCAAAAACAATTTTTCAATCAGAGGATGTGGCGCTGATCGCGATGCCGTCCTTTGGAGGTCTTGCCCCGCGGATCGCTCTCGAAAGACTGGGCGAGATCAAGGGTAATGGGGCGAAATGTATCCTTGTCGCTGTTTATGGGAACCGAGCTTATGAGGATACCCTGGTTCAGATGGAAGACGCCGCTGAGAAATGTGGTTTTCAGGTCATCGCCGCGGTTTCCGCCGTTGCAGAACACTCCATCATGCATCAGTACGCCGCCGGGCGCCCCGACAGCGCGGACTGCAGTCAGCTTGCCGGTTTTGCGGAAAGAATCGATGAGAAGCTTCAAAGCGGCGATTTGAAAAAGCCGGTTATTCCCGGAAATCGGCCCTATAAAAAGGCCGGCGGCGCCGGTCTTGTGCCGAAGGCTGGTTCCGTCTGTGTCGAATGCGGCCTTTGCGCGAAGCGATGTCCCGTCCAGGCAATCGATCCGAATTCTCCCGGGACGACGAATAAGGAAAAATGCATTGCCTGTATGCGATGTGTTTCCATCTGTCCTCAAAAGGCGCGAAAGCTCAACGAGGCCATGGTGTCTGTTGCGGCCCTAGCGATAAAAAAAGCCTGCTCTGTACATAAAGAAAACGAATTGTTTATCTAGCGTTCATACTTTCCCAACGGACAGAAGGAACTCCTCATGCCGAAATCAAAACGACGGCGAGGAGTTCTTTTTTGGTATATGCCTGACGACGCTATTTATCTTAGAATATAACAGGACAACTGCGGAGTGGTAAGCAGCGCGGAGCAGTTACAAAAAAGTGCCTATCCCCATAAAAAAGTGCGTACTTGTACAGGACGTAAATATCCGTACAATGGTAGATACAGGGAGCGGAAAACTTCCTGAATCCATAAAGGAGGATACGACTATGGCACTTTCTAATCTTGCCGGATGGGCAGAGGGTAAGGCGCCTGCGGCCTGCGGTACGGCCTGTGGAGCGGCAGACAAACCGGAAGAGAAGCCCGCGGCATGCGGTGCGGCCTGCGGAGCGGCGGACAAACCGGAAGAGAAGCCCGCGGCCTGCGGTACGGCCTGCGGAGCGGCAGACAAACCGGAAGAGAAGCCTGCGGCCTGCGGTACAGCCTGCGGAGCGGCGGACAAACCGGAAGAGAAGCCCGTAGCTTGCGGTACAGCCTGCGGAGCGGCAGATAAGTGATGCGGGTGCTTATCCTGGGGCGTTTCCGGCAGGCGCAGACCTGCCGGAAACATACGATTCTGATTCGGCGCAGCCGATTTCCATATAAAGAGAGGGCTTCTGTATGAAACAATATTTTTCTTTTCAATGGCACATTACCGACGAATGCGACCAGCGGTGCAGGCATTGTTATATTTTTTCCGGCGATGTGTGCAAAAAGCCGGATTCCATGAACTGGGCGCAGATGAAGGATACCTTTTACAATTGCCTGGATTTCTGCCAGGTCTACGGCCGCCTGCCTTATTTCTATTTGACCGGAGGCGACCCTATCCTGCATCCGGATTTCTGGCGGCTGCTGGCACTGTTCAAGGAGCACAAGATTCCTTTCACCATCATGGGAAATCCTTTCCACCTAAACGACCAGGTATGCCGTGAAATGAAGTTCTTCGGCTGTGAAAAATACCAGCTTTCCCTTGACGGCCTTCACGAGACTCACGACTGGTTCCGTAAACCCGGCTCTTTCGACTGCACCATAGAAAAGATTGGCTGTATCAACCGTTCTGGTATGCGGAGCGTAGTTATGACCACGGTTTCCAAGACAAACCGCATGGAGGTACCGGGAATCATTGACGCGGTGGTTGCGGCAGGAGCGAACGTATTCGCTTTTTCCCGATACGTCCCCAGCGGCGGAGATCTGGACGCTTCCATGACGCCCGGGGAATATCGTGAGCTGCTGGCGATATGCGACAAAAAGTTTAAAGAGTATGAAGCCGAGGGCTGCCGGACGTATTTTAACAAAAAGGACCATCTCTGGACGCTTTATGAGTATGAAACAGGGACTTTCCGGATTCCGGCGGACGCCAAAGAGGGCATGATCTACGGCGGCTGCAACTGCGGCAATTGTCACATTACAATCCTGCCTACGGGAGATGTATACGCCTGCCGCCGTGTGGCGGAATCAAAGGTGGGAAACGTGTTTGCGGACCGGCTGGCAGATCTGTGGGTGTGCGGAATGGAACAGTACCGGGAGTATGACAAATTCAAAAAATGCGGCAGGTGCGAGCTGAAGGCCTGGTGCCGGGGCTGTCCGGCTGTGGCCAGGGGAACAAGCGGCGATTTTTATGAGGCCGATCCCCAATGCTGGCATGAGGTCAGTATGGACAGGGAGGCGGTATAATGGAATTGCTGGAACAGATAAAATCGAGGCGGTCTATCCGCCGGTATCAGGACAGACAGATCCCGCGGCGCGATCTGGAAAAGATCATAGAGGCCGGCACTTACGCGTCCAACGCAGGCGGCCGCCTGATCGGTTCCTATGTTTCAAAAGAGCAGCCCAGCGTGATTGACGATCCGTCTATCAAAAACGGTTTTTACGGCGCGCCGGCTCTTGGTATCGTATTTGCCCAAAAAGATTTTCTTTTCAGTATTCCTGATGCCTTCTGCTGCGCCGAAACCATGCTGATGGAGGCTTTTGATCTGGGAATTTCTTCCTGTATTGTTTCCCGGGCGGAAGAAACCTTTGACAGCGAGGCAGGCGCGGCGATTCTGCGGGAGTGGGGCGTTCCGGAAAATTACATTGCGCGATGTTTTGTGACCCTGGGCTACTGCGACGGCGAATATCCGAAGGCGAAGCCGAGAAAAGAAAATAGAAGTAAAATAATTGAGTGAGGGATGAAATATGAATGCACAGACTTGTCTGAAAAAACTGGAATATGTCGGGGTGCTGGCTTTTGCCACGGTGGATGAGGACGGCGCTCCGCAGATACGCAATATTTCCGCCATTCATTATGAGCCGGACCGGATGATTTTCTTTACGGCGAAGGGAAAAGCCTTCTGCAAAGAGCTTCTGACTGACGGCCGGGTTCAAGTGCTGGGATATACAAAATATAAAGAGATGATCCGTCTTTCCGCAAAAGCGGTTTCCGTGGCGGAGGATGAACAGGAGAAATGGATGGATACCATTTTTGCCGAGCAGCCTTATCTGAAAAACGTCTATCCGGGCGATACCAGGAAGCTGGCCGGGATCGTTTTTGAAATCAGGGATGGGGAAATAGAGTATTTTAATCTCGGTGTCAATCCGATTTTCCGGGAAAGTTATATCATCGGCGCGGGAAACGTCGCGAAAAAGGGATATGTTATCACGGAAAAATGTATCGGCTGCGGAAAGTGCTTAAAAAACTGCCCGCAGAGGTGTATTGAGCCGGGAAAGCCGTATCGGATTCAGCAGAATCATTGTCTCCACTGCGGCAACTGCTTGACGGTATGTCCCGCGGGAGCGGTGGAAAAGAGAGCGTGATAGAAAGTATGCGGAATATTTTGCAGAAGATAAGGAGGCGGCTTTTATGAATTCAGGAATATCAGGAATTTCGCGTAACGGAAGTTATGAGGATAATATCCGGCGCCTGCGCCGGGCGCTTGACGAGGCGGAAGCCGTCGTGATCGGCGCCGGGGCGGGATTGTCCACAGCTGCCGGATTTGTCTATACTGGGGAACGGTTTGAGAAATATTTTTCTGATTTTGCGGCAAAATACAGATTCCGGGATATGTATTCCGGCGGTTTTTATCCTTTCCCGGAACCGGAAGAATTCTGGGCTTATTGGAGCCGGTATATCTTCATCAACCGCTACATGGACGTGCCGAAGCCGGTCTATGAGGAGCTTTTAAAACTGGTTCAGGATAAGGACTATTTTGTGATTACCACGAATGTGGACCATTGCTTTCAGAAAGCCGGTTTTGACAAAGAGAGGCTGTTTTACACCCAGGGCGATTACGGATTGTTTCAGTGTTCGGAACCATGCTGCCAGGAAACCTTTGACAATGAGACGGTTATCCGACAGATGACGGCGCGGCAAAAGGATATGCGGATTCCCTCTGAACTGATACCGCGCTGCCCTCACTGCGGCAGGCCTATGACCATGAATCTCCGCGCCGATGATAAATTTGTGGAGGACGAAGGCTGGCATGCGGCTGCGGCCCGGTATGCGGAGTTTCTGCAGACCAGGCTGGAGAAGCGGCTTCTGTTTCTGGAACTTGGCGTGGGATACAACACCCCGGTTATCATCAAATACCCCTTCTGGCAGATGACGGCGGAAAACCCGCGGGCGACATACGCCTGCGTAAACTATGGCGATGCAAGTACAGCCAAGGAGATCGTGGAGCGGAGTATCGTGATTAACGCGGATATCGGGGAGGTCGTAAGCGCAT
>CANQBN010000042.1 GCA_947588855.1 uncultured Lachnospiraceae bacterium | reverse complement strand
GGTGAAAACCTACGCCCCCAGCTTTCCGGTTCAGGATCTGGAGGAATTCCTTCCCGACGACCTGAAAGCGCTTTTCAGGGACCGGCTTCTCTATGCCGCCGACAGCACCGGGAAAATGAAAGCCTGCGGCATCAGTATGGAGGGCTCCCGCTTCACGAAGAATTCGGAAACGGAAAAGGAAGCCCCCCACTACCTTATGGTCTATTCCTACACGGAGCACCGGGATATGGTTCTGGAATTCCTGCGGTACGCCTTTGAACTGGAATAGCACGATTTATTTAATTCCGGAATGCATAAAGCTTTCCACGAACTGTCTCTGGAACAGGACGAACGCGATCAGCAGCGGCGCGCATACCAGCAGGGTAGCCGCGCTCACATCGCTCCACTGGGCGCCGGTCTCATAGGACATGGCAAACATGGCGAGTCCCAATGACAGAGGCCGGTTGGCGACCGAATCCGTCATAACCAGCGGCCACAGGAAGTTGTTCCACTGGTAGGACACGGAAATCATGCCGAAGGTCAGATATGCGGACCGCAGAAGCGGCACATACACCATCACCAGAATCTGCAGCAAATTGGCTCCGTCCACTCTGGCCGCCTCCTCCAGTTCATAGGGGATCGTCTTAATGGTCTGACGCACAATCAGAGTTCCCATGGCCGAGGTGAAGAAGGGAAGCATGATACCGATCCGGGTATCCGTCAGACCCAGACGGCTCATCAGGGTGTAATTGGGCAGGATCAGCACTTCCGGCGCAATCATCATCTGAGACAGGAACAGGACGAACAGAAAGTTCGAACCGTAAAAGTCGATGCGGGCAAACACATAGCCGGCCATGGTGATCAACACGAACTGAACCAGCAGCACACCCACAGTGATGAACAAGGTATTTCCGTAATATTTGAAGAACGGCGCCGCGTCCAGCACCCGCCTGAAGTTATCAAGGGTCGGCATGGAGACCGCAAACAGGTTCAGCGCCAGATCCTGGCGGATAAAAGCGGTACGGATCATCCAGATGACGGGAATCATGCAGATGAACATAAGCGCAAACAACAGCACATTAACAATATAGTTCGCCACTGATTTTTTTCTCATCATCCCACCCCCTAATCATTGTAGAACGCCTTGCGGTCGCTTGTAAAGAAGTTAACGGAGGTAATGATCAGCATCATAAGCACCAGAATAACCGTAATGGCCGAGGCTTTGCCCGTATCCCAATAATCAAAGCCTGTCTGATAGATATAGAACAGGAGCATATTGGTGGCGTTGCCGGGTCCGCCCTTAGTCATGATGTAAAGGTGGTCTACCATCTTGTAGGCGTTGGTCAGCACAATGATCAGCACATAGATGTTGGTGGCCTGAAGCATGGGCCAGGTGATCTTGGTGAACATCTGCACTTCCGTGGCTCCGTCAATCCTGGCAGCCTCGTACAGCTCCTTGTCGATGCCGTGGAGGCCGGCGATGTAGAACAGCATGATATAACCGGTATTTTTCCAGATCAGCATGACGATCAGGGCCCAGATGGCCGTCTTGCCGTCCGCCAGGAATCTCCAGCTGGGGTTGATATAGCCCAGCAGTCCGTAAATCGGCGTGTAGATGAACATCCAGATATTGGCGGCTGCTACCAGAGGAATAAAGGTAGGATAAATAAATCCCAGTCTTACCAGGCTCACGCCGCGGGTGAGCCGGTTGGATATGGTGGCCAGGATTACTGCCATTCCCATACAGAGGGGGATGGTCACCACCGCAATCAGCAGGTTGTTTCGGAAGCACTCCCGAAAGACCGGGTCTTTCAGGAGCGCTTTGTAGTTATCCAAACCGATAAATACAGGCCTTATTGTGGAAAGGTTATCTCGAAACAAGCTGCTGTACAAGCTCTGCGCTACGGGGTACAGGGTGAACACGAAGAGGAAAAACAGAGCCGGAGCCAGCAGAAGCCATGCCTTCACGCTGCGTTTCCATTTCATCCGCACTGCCCGCGCGACAGTATTTTGCATTGATGTATCAACAGTTTGATTTTTCATAGCCATCCCTTCCTTAACGATATGCCTGCAAAATTCCCTCCGCTGTCTGCTGAGCTGTCTCAAGTGCAGGCTCAATCTCCTGCTGGTTGGTCATCACATAGGAAATCGCGTCGTCGATTGCCTTCTGAACCTCCGCCTGGTTATAGGTGGAAAGCTCCGCGTATCCGTACTCAAGCTGATCTCTCGCTACAAGGCAGTATGGGAATTCTTCCGCATAAGCCTTCATGCGCTCGGTATCGTAAGCGGTGGGCCTGGTGGCCACGTATCCGGTATCAATACTCCACTGAGCCACGCGCTCATCGTCTGTCATCCACTTAATGAACTCAAAAGCGGCCTTCTGGCGCTCTTCAGAAACGCCCTTGAAGATATAAAAGTTGCCGCCGCCAGTGGGGGATCCGGGAGAATCCTTAGCAGGAAGCATGGCAACACCGAAATCAAACTTGGCGTTGTTCTTCACGCTGGTCAGGTTGCCGGTGGTATGGTACATCATAGCCGTCTTGCCTTCGATAAAGTCAGAGGGAGTAGTAGCCCACGCCACAATGCCTTCCGGCATGGAGCCGTCCTCCGCCAGGCTCTTCCAGTATCTCATACCTTCCGCCGTCCTGGGATCGTTGTAATAGGTCTCGGTTCCGGTCTCATTCATCAGGTTGAAGCCGTTCTGCTGCACGCAGAAGGTCTGCAGCATCCAGTAAGCATAACCGTCAGACGGAATCTCAATGCCGTACTGAGTGGTCTGCCCGTTCTCCACGATGGTCATCTTCTTGGCCATCTCCTTCATCTCATCCCAGGTAGTGGGCGGGGATTCCGGATCCAGTCCCGCGGCTGCCATAGCCTCTTTGTTATAGTAAAGCACGATAGTGCTCCGCTGCCACGGAATACCATATGTCGTGTCACCGGCACGGCTGTTCATCATAAAGCCGTCATAGAAACCATTCAGCCATTCCTGATCTTCCGGAGTGACGCACATGCTGTTGATATCAATTACCGCATCCATGGCCAGCAGGGAATACAGGTCGATAGAGAACAGAATCGCCATATCCGGGATATTTCCCGCCTTGATAGCCGCCTGCACCTTGGTACGGGTGTCCGCGTAGCTTCCGGCGTATACCGGGTTGACAATGACATTCGGGTTTTCCTCATGATACTGTTTGCAGAGAGCATCAATCAGAGCATCGGGGCCGCCGCCTACCGATACCGGGAAGTACATGGTCAGCTCCAACGCGCCGTCAGAAGCTGCCGCTTCCGCAGGAGCCGCCTCCTGCTTCGCAGCCTGAGTTTCCTGGGCTGCCTGGGTTGCCCCCCCCGCCGCCGCTGCTGCTTCCACCGCCGCCGCAGGCTGTCAGAGATGCTATCATAGCACCCGCCAATAACAAACTCATGATTTTCTTCATACCTTTCTCCTTTCTTTCGTTGACATAAGGTTGCATATGAGATAAACAATAACGTATCTCCCCAAACATATTCGCTGCCCGGTTCTAAAGGACCGTCTCCAGCAGTTCCTTCATCTCTCCCAGAGAGAGATAGATTCCGTCCGGCTTTACCTGGGACGCAGCCACATCCTCAAGCCTGGTCTCGCCGGACAGCACCAGAAATCCTCTGGCGCCATGATTGACACCGGTGGCCACATCTGTATATAATCTGTCCCCCACAAATGCCACCTTGTCAAGTTCTACGCCTGTCCGAAGCCGCACCATGTCCACCGTCTCCTGGAACGGTTTGCCCAGATACTTGGGCTCCACTCCCGTGGAGAGGGAGATTGCGGCGCAAAAGGAACCGCAGTCCGGGATAAATCCGGATTCTGTCGGACAGTTGATGTCCAGATGAGTCGCCAGAAACACCGCCCCCTCACGAATAAAGGTACACGCATGCTCCAGCTTCTCATAAGTCAGCGTCGTATCAAATCCAACAACCACAATATCCGGTCTGACGTCCCCCGGCTTCCATAAAGGAATTCCCGCGTTCTGGAAACATTCAATCAGAGCGGCGGTTCCTACCAGATAAACCGTCCTGCCAGGGTAATTCTCCTGCAGGTAAGCGATGGTCACATCCCCGGAGGTCATGATCTGTTCCCGGCTGATCCGGCAGTCCATACCGGCCAGCCGGTCCATATACACCTCCGGAGATCGCGATGAGTTGTTGGTAAAAAACAGGATCTTTCGTCCCCTTTTCTGTACATACTGGACAAACTCCAAAGCGCCGTCCAGACGGCGGTTCCCCAGATAGAAGGTCCCGTCCATATCCAGAACAAACAGCCGGATTTCCGCCAGCAGGGCTGCTCGGTCTCTATCCTGCGCACCGGGCGCAGATTTTCCATGTATGATCATTCCAAATCCCACCATTCTGTGTCCGGTTACAGGAATCAGGCCCTTGCTACATTCTTCGTCGCGATAATGTCCACGCCGGTATCGGCACAGTTCGCAATCAGCACCTGGCCCATAGCTACCGGGGCATCCACTCTGGCCGCCCGAATCTCCTTCATGATGTCGAATATTTTAGACTTGGGAATATCGCTCTTAGTCTTTACGGAAACCATGGCGATGTCGCCGCCGTCCACGCGGATACTGGAGGTCACGATTCGGGTGGGGCTCAATACCTCTTTTTTGGCATAGTCCGCGCCTCTGGGACAGGTATTTCCGGTCACTTTAATATCTTCACCCTCGATATTCACGGTTAAGGGGCAGCCCAGAGGGCAGCCGATGCAAATCAGATTTCTCGTCTCCATTATTCCACCTCCGTACAGATCTTAATCCGGCTGATATCCGGGTAATCGGCAAAGCTGCTCTTCTTCAGGATTACCTGCTCCATCTCACCGGGAGCCAAGACTTTCTTCTTCTTTCTGGAAATCAGCTTATCGTTATAATAAATGGCAATATAACGGTCCTTATAGACGTCTGCCACGCGGAAACGCACGGTAACCGCGTCTTCCATAGTGTCCACATTGAGGGTCTGGGGAACGGTATAACGGACGCCGTTCTCCGCCAGAAGCGGTACCTTGCGGCCTTTCTCCGCCTCTTTGCCTCTCAGCACATAGGCTGCCGCGTTCTGACCTGCCAGAGTAGCCTCCTGGGACACAAAATCCACCAGGTCGTGAACATGAAGCACATTGCCGCAGGCGTAGATGCCTTCCACCTCGGTCTCCAGACGGTCGTCCACGTTGGGACCGGAGGTAACGCGGTTCATGGAGACGCCTGCACCCTTGGACAGCTCGTTCTCCGGAATCAGGCCTACGCTGAGAAGCAGGGTGTCACAGGAATAGTACTCTTCCGTTCCGGGAACCGGATTGCGGTCCGGTCCAACCTCGGCGATGGTGATGCCGGTAAGCCTCTCTTTGCCGTGAATCTGGGTTACCGTATGGCTCAGCTTCAGCGGAATTCCGTAGTCGTCCAGACACTGAACGATATTTCTCTTCAGGCCTCCGGAATAGGGCATCAGCTCTGCAACCACCTTCACCTTGGCGCCGGCCAGAGTCATACGTCTTGCCATGATCAGACCGATATCGCCGGAACCCAGGATCACTACTTCTTTGCCTACCTGGTATCCCTCGATGTTCATCAGTCTCTGGGCCGTTCCTGCGGAATAAATACCTGCCGGACGATAGCCGGGCGTGTTCAGGGCGCCTCTGGGACGCTCTCTGCAGCCCATGGCCAGAATCACAGCCCCTGCCTGAATGGTCACAAGACCTTCTTCTCTATTGATATAAGTTACCTCTCTTGCAGGGCTTACATCAGCCACAATGGTATTCAGCTTGTAAGGAATCTTCTCCGCTTCCACCATATCGATGTAGCGGCCTGCATACTCGGGGCCCGTCAGCTCTTCTTTGAATGTATGGAGACCGAAGCCATTGTGAATGCACTGGTTCAGAATACCGCCCAGCACTCTGTCGCGCTCCAGGATCAGGATGTCCTGAACTCCGGCTTTTCTTGCAGCCGCTGCTGCAGCCAATCCGGCGGGACCTCCGCCGATGATTACGATATCATGATGTGTCATCCTATTATCCTCCTCCTATAGTTTTCCGATGAGCATCTCAGAGCCCGGCTGGTTCTTGCAGATCTCTTCCATGGGGATACCGGTCTCCCGGGACAGGATCTCCATGGTTCTGGGCGTACAGAATCCGGCCTGGCAGCGGCCCATGCCCTGACGCACTCTTCTCTTGATTCCATCCAGGGATCTGGCCCCCAGGGTGCGGCGGATGCTGTCCACGATCTCGCCCTCACTGACATTCTCGCAGCGGCATACGATGGTGCCGTAATCCGGACGCTCTTTGATGAGAGCGGCGCGGGCTTCCTTGTCCATGGCAGCCACATGAGGAATGGCCTTCCTTGTGGCGATAAAGTTCTCTTTCTTCTCTGCTCCCGCCTCTTTGGCTACCATCTCGGCAATGTATACGCCGATGGCCGGGGCGCTGGTAAGACCCGGAGACTCGATTCCGGCCGCGTCAAAAAACCCCTTGGCATCTTCCGGCTCGCCCAGAATAAATTCATGGTTGCCTTCATGGGCGCGCAGTCCGGAGAAGGATGTGATCACCTGACGGTAGGGGATATTCTTCACACCCCGGGCTGATTTGCTGATGACCTCAGCCAGCTCCGCCGCTGTAGTGTAAGTGCCTTCCTTATCCTCAATATCCGTAGCTGTTGGGCCAAGAAGAAGGTTTCCGTGAATGGTAGGTGTAACCAGGATTCCCTTGCCGTACTTGCCGGGCAGCTGGAAGATGGTCTTGTCCACATGGTGACCGGCCTCCTGATCCAGCAGGCAGTAGTCGCCCTTTCTGGGAACGATGGTGATCTTCTTCTCGCTTACCATATTGTGGATCTCATCTGCGTAAACACCGGCGGCATTGACTACATACTTGGCGGTGACAGGCTCCTTGTCTTTGATGGAAATCTCATATCCGCCGTCAATCTTCTTCACATTCGTAACTTCCTCAAGGAACTTGAATTCCACGCCGTTATCACAGGCGTTCTCCGCCATGGCGATGGTCAGATTGAAGGGACATACGATACCGCCGGTAGGCGCGTACAGAGCCGCCACCACTTCATCCGTAAGATTGGGCTCCATGGCTCTCGCCTCGTCGCCGGAGATGATCTTCAGCTCCGGAACGCCGTTGGTAATGCCTCTGTCATAGAGCGCCTGAAGGTTGGGCATGTCCTCCTCGGAAAAGCACAGCACCAGGGAACCGTTCCTGCGGAACGGGAAATCCAGATCCTCGGCCAGCTGGCCCATCAGACGGTTGCCCTCCACATTCATCTTTGCCATCATGGAACCTGCCGCCGCGTCAAACCCCGCGTGGACGATGGCACTGTTCGCCTTGGAGGTTCCGGAACACACATCCTCTGTCTTCTCGATCAGACACGTCTTAAGCTGATACCGGGACAACTCTCTGGCTATGGCGGAGCCGGTTACGCCGCCGCCAATAATCACTACATCATACTGTAATCCACTCATAGTGTCTCTCCTTAAATTGATATATTTGCTGTTTCTACAACTCTTCCACGAACCTGACACAGTCCATGCTGCGGATATTCTCCACAATGACAGCGCGTTTCTGCCGTTCCGGCACCTCGATACACAGAATGGCGTTGGGGCCTTCCCCCTTTATATGGCTTTTGCCCAACTGAAGGCTGTTGATCTTGATTCCCTGAGAGCGCAGCGTGTCCATAAATACCGTCACGCACTTGTTGGTAGGAAATTCAATGTAAATATCCAACACCCTCGCATACGCCAGCAGCCATGTATCCATCTTGGTCAAAAGTTTCAGTGTAATCTCCACCAGAATCAGCGCGATAAACGCGCCTTCCACGAAACCGATTCCGGCCGCCAGTCCCAGACAGGCGCAGGCCCACAACCCGGCCGCTGTCGTCAGTCCCCGGATCTGGTTTTTGCCGGTGACGATGATCGTGCCTACTCCCAGGAAACCGACACCGCTGACCACTTGTGCCCCCATACGGGACAAATCCAACTTGGACGGATCGAAGTGAACGTACATATACTGCGCCGTCATCATAACCAGCGCCGAACCCATACATACCAGCGCATGGGTCTTTACCCCCGCTCCTCTGCGCTTCAGTCCCCTGTCAATTCCTATGACCATTCCGATGATCAATGCAAGAAGCAGCCGCAGAATCATCGCCTCTACGGACCACCCTTCCGCAGCGGATACGATCGCTTGCAGCATGTAACCTCCCCCTTTTACTGATCCTGGCTCCATGCCAGTACACATCTGACGGCTCTCTTCCAGCCCTTCAGAAGTTCTGTCCGCTTCTCCTCGTCAATATGACTGCTGAACCGGCGTCCGATCTGCCAGTTCTGGATGATATCCTCCCTGTCCTTCCAGTATCCCACTGCCAGTCCCGCCAGATAGGCGGCACCCAGGGCCGTCGTCTCAATACACTGAGGCCTTGCGATTCCGGTTCCCAGAATATCCGCCTGGAACTGCATCAGGAAATTGTTGGCGCTGGCCCCGCCATCTACCTTCAGCTCCTTCAGGGTAATTCCGGAATCCTTCTGCATGGCTTCCAGAAGATCGCTGACCTGGTAAGCCAAAGACTCTACTGTGGCACGGATCAGATGATCTCTCCCGGCGCCTCGGGTCAGCCCCACAATGGTTCCTCTGGCATACTGATCCCAGTAGGGAGCTCCCAGTCCTGCAAAAGCAGGCACCACATAGACTCCAGCCGTGTCATCCACTCTCAGGCAGCACTCCTCGGATTCCGCCGCGTTATTCAGCAGCTTCACCTCATCCCGCAGCCACTGAATGGCGGCTCCGGCCACAAACACGCTTCCCTCCAGGGCATATTCCACCTTATCGCCTGTGCTGGCGGCAATGGTAGTCAGCAGTCCGTTCTCGGACTCAACCGCCTGGTCCCCGGTGTTCATGAGAAGGAAACAGCCGGTTCCGTATGTATTCTTCACCTGCCCCGGATTGAAGCAGCACTGACCGAACAGAGCCGACTGCTGGTCGCCTGCCACACCGGCGATGGGAATCTGACCGCCCAGGATACTTCCCTCCGTGTAGCCATACACACAGCTGGACGGCTTCACCTCAGGCAGCATGGACGCCGGAATCTTAAAATAATCCAGAATCTCCTGGTCCCACTGAAGTCTGCGGATGTCGTACAGCATGGTCCTGGAAGCATTGGTGTAATCCGTCACATGAACCTGACCTCCGGTCAAATTCCAGATAAGCCATGTATCCACCGTACCAAAAAGCAGTTCTCCTGCCTCCGCCTTCTCCCTGGCGCCTTCCACATGATCCAGAATCCAGGCAATCTTGCTTCCGGAGAAGTACGCGTCCGGAATCAATCCGGTCTTCTTCCTGACCGTCTCTGTCAGGCCGTCCTCTTTCAGCTTCTCAATCCGGTCTGCCGTGCGGCGGCACTGCCATACGATGGCATTGTACACCGGCTTGCCTGTGATCTTATCCCACACAATGGTAGTCTCACGCTGGTTCGTAATACCGATTGCCTCGATATCCTCCGCCGTAGCTCCTACCTTGGCGGCAGCATCCTGCATGACCTTCTTCTGAGAGAACCAGATCTCCTGAGGATCATGCTCTACCCATCCCGGCTGCGGGTAAATCTGGGTAAATTCCTGCTGGGCTACGCTGATAATATTTCCTGCTCTGTCGAACAGAATACACCGGGAGCTGGTCGTGCCCTGATCCAACGCTAAAACGTATTTTCCCATAAACAAACACCTTCCTTTATTATCCCTGGCCTAAAAAAGAGCAAGGAAAATTACGGATAGCCCGTATTTCCTTGCTCTTTGTCTCCCCCAGGTTTATTGACTAAATTTATCATACCACAAAAGGGTTATTTTTACAAGTTGAAATTTGTTAAAATTCTTTTGAATTTTGTGTTAAATTTTCAACGATCTCTCATCATACGATCTGCCTGAATCAAAACGGTCGGCAGGAACGCCAGAATCACTATGACACCTGCCTGCGTTCGGTTCAGATCGGCCGCCGCAAACATCACCTGCAAATACGGCACGAACAGTGTCAGCGCCAACAGCACGGCTCCGACCAGAAACGCCAGAACTGCATACCGGTTGCTGAACACTCCGATTTGAACAAGAGAATGGGCGCTCCGGCAGTTAAAGCCATGAAACAGGCGCGCCAGGGTCAGTGTGGCAAAGGCCATGGTACTGGCAACTCCCGCATGACCGCCGGAAAGTCCCATATAATATGCCAGCATAGTGCAGGCAGCAATCAGACTTCCCTGAATCAAAATATTTACCATACCTCCGCCGCTCAGAATCCCCTGTTCCGGCTCCCGGGGAGACATACGCAGAAGCCCCGGTTCCGGCTGTTCCATGCCGATAGCCAGCGCCGGCAGGGAGTCTGTCAGCAGGTTGATAAACAAAAGGTGTACCGGTGCAAAAGGAAGAGGCAGTCCCATAAGCGTTGTGTAAAGGACGCACAGGATTCCCGCCATATTGCCGGACAGAAGAAACTGAACGGCATTGCAGATATTTCGGTAGACGTTGCGACCGTTGGCTACTGCTTTCATAATAGTAGCGAAATTATCATCGGCCAGGATCATATCCGCCGCGTCTTTGGAGACCTCCGTCCCGGCAATCCCCATGGATATGCCGACATCCGCCTGCTTCAGAGCCGGTGCGTCATTGACGCCGTCTCCGGTCATGGCCACAATCTTTCCTTTGCTCTGCCAGGCTTTCACAATCCTCAGCTTATGCTCCGGCGTCACCCGGGCATAGACCCGGATCCTCTCAAGCTTTTGTTCCAGTTGGGAAGACGGCATGGCGTCCAGCTCTTCGCCGGAGACCGCCAGTTCTCCTTCAGCCTCGAACATCATTGGATCTGACACTCCCTCAGAGGATACTAAAACCTCTGCAGACCTTGCCGGATTCTCCGCCGATACTCCGGTCCCCAGAATTCCGATTTCCCTAGCGACAGCCATAGCCGTTACTTTATGGTCTCCTGTAATCATAATGGGAAGAATTCCGGCTTCTTTCGCCTCCGCCACTGCCTGGGCGCTCTCCGGCCGGGGAGGATCCATCATGGCCGCCATCCCAAGAAAGACCAAATCCTTTTCTTCTTCTCTAGACCTGTTTCCTTCCTGTCCTGTCCCTGCCCGGTCCGCATCCTGCATCCGTCCGCTCTGTCCTATTATCAGCGGCCGATACGCCAGACCAAGCACACGAAGACCTTTTTTCGAGCACTCCAGATTTAAATTCATGAGATTCCTTTTCCCAGACAATGTCAGCTTGCGGATATTGTCTCCTTCCCATACGCGACTGCATTTTTCCAGAAGGACATCCACAGCTCCCTTGCAAAACAATAAGTCTTCCTGTCCCATCCGATTGACGGAGCTCATCATCTTCCGCTCTGAGTCAAAGGGAATCTGACTGATTCTGGGATACTGCCTGCGGATATGCTCCGGCGAAAGACCGCATGACTGAACCATCTCCAACAGAGCCAGTTCTGTGGCGTCGCCCACACCGGAAGCGGCGTCATTGACCAGGACACAAGCCTCCAGAAAAAATCTGTGCTGCCGGATAGCCGGATGGAGCTCCCCGATTCCCATAATCCTGCCACCCAGCACCACCTTCTCCATCTTCATCCTGTTCTGAGTCAGGGTTCCTGTCTTATCCGTGCAGATGACTGATACACAGCCCAGGCTTTCCACTGCTTTCAAATCCTTGATGATCGCGTTCTCCCTGGCCATCTTCTGAGTTCCCATGGCCTGTACGATGGTTACAATGGAGCCTAACGCCTCAGGAATTGCCGCGACTGCTAAGGCTACGGCAAACATAAGGGAGTCCAGTACCGCCTCTCCGCGACAGACCTGCAGACCGAATATTGCCAGACAGATCATCATGATGATTGCTGCCAGTCTGCTGCTGAACTGATCCAGGCTTACCTGCAGCGGAGTCTTCCGCTCTCCGGCGTCATCCATAAGCCGGGCAATCTTTCCGATTTCCGTATCCATACCAGCAGCCGTCACCACCGCCGTTCCCACACCGGCAGTCACCAAAGCGCCGGAATAGATCATATTGGTCCGCTCCGCCAGCGGAACCTCCCTTCCTATGGTCTCCGCAGACTTCTCCACCGCAGAGGATTCTCCAGTGAGAGAACTTTCATTCACCTGCAAAAACGCGCTGTCCAGAACTCTTCCGTCCGCGACCACCAAATTCCCTGCCTCCAGGCACAGGATATCTCCCGGTACAACCAGGGCGGAGGGAATCTCTTTGCGGACTCCGTCCCGAATCACCCTGGCCGAAGGAGCTGCCATAGCTCTCAGGCTTTCCAGGGATTTCTCCGCTTTTACATGCTGTACCGTTCCCAGCACTGCATTGAGCGTGATAACGGCAAAAATAACTACCGTGCTCTCCACATTATCCGTCAGCATGGAGATGACGGCGGCTCCGATCAGAATCATTACCAGCAAATCTTTAAACTGCCCCAGAAACACTGCCCAGGCCGATTCTTTTTCCGGCTGTCTGAGCCGGTTTTCTCCACAGGCCGCCAGGCGTTCCGCGGCCTGCTTCTCAGAAAGCCCTCTCTCTGTCGTCTGAAGGCCGCGAAGCACTTCCCGACTCTGGCACCGATACCACTCTTTCATGCATGCTTCCTCTTCTCTCACTCTTTCCATATCTATGCGCCAGATAAAAAAGAATGAAAAGAAGATTGTCTTTCAGCCTGATTTCCGCTATACTGGCTGTGAAAACAAAGATTCTTTACCAGGCCTTACCGGCCAAATATTGCCGGTCGGCCTGATAAGCAGTAAGAACGGAGGCTCTTCATGGAAAAAATCACCAGCTTCACCATCAACCACCTGAAACTTCTTCCCGGTATCTATGTATCCCGCAAGGACAAAGCCGGAGATTCCACTATCACCACCTTTGACATCCGCATGACCCGCCCAAACTATGAACCGGTCATGAATACTGCCGAGGTACACACCATCGAACATCTGGGAGCTACCTTCCTGCGCAATGAACCAGACTGGCAGGACAAGGTCCTCTATTTCGGTCCTATGGGCTGCCGTACCGGATTCTATCTTCTGCTGGCCGGCGATTACGAATCCAGGGACATCATAACGCTGATCCAGGAAATGTTTCTCTTCATCGCCGGCTGGAACGAAGCAGTCCCCGGCGCTGCGGCCAGGGACTGCGGCAACTATCTCGATATGAACCTGAATATGGCAAAATATTACGCCGAAAAATTTCTCAGTGAGGTCATGGACCACCTGACGGAGGAGAGGCTGCAGTATCCAGAGGACTGAACTTCCGCACTACCGCGCTTATGCATGCGGAATATCCGTGTGCTCCGATATCTCACGGCTGATGGTACACAGATCCTCCACACTCATATCATGAAGATTTGAATGGCCGGTAATTCTGGCAAAGGTTTTCAGCTCCTCCATGCTGACATTGAGGAAATTGGCTACCCGTTTTGCCGCTGCGTCCACATCCAGGCGCTTTCTCAGCTCCGGGTCCTGAGTCGCCATCCCCACAGGACACAGGCCGCTTCCACAGATTCGGTACTGCTGACAGGCCGCCGCAATCATGGCTGCGGACGCAATGGCAACTGCATCCGCTCCCATGGCGATCGCCTTGGCAAAATCCGAAGACACCCGCAGGCCTCCGGTGATCACCAGCTGAATGTCCGCTCCCGCCTGGTCCAGATATTTTCTGGCCCGGTAAAGGGCGTAGATGGTGGGAACGCTGGTGGCATCCCGGACGAGCCTGGGGCTGGCCCCCGTGGCCCCTCCCCGGCCGTCAATGGTAATAAAATCCGGCTCTGCGTACACGCAGTATTCCAGATCCTTCTCGATTCTCCCGGCGGCAATCTTGATTCCAATGGGCCGCCCTTCCGATGCGATTCTCAGCCAGTTGACCATGTCCTTCAGATCTTCTTTACTGTTGATCTCCTCAAACTTCGACGGGCTGATCACGTCTTTTCCCATAGGCTTATTGCGGATTTTGCTAATCTCTGGCGTCACCTTCTCTCCCGGGAGATGGCCGCCCATACCCGGCTTGGTCCCCTGACCGATCTTAATCTCAATGGCATCCGCGCTGCGCAGATTTTCAGGCGTGACACTGTATTTGTTGGGAACATACTCAAAGATATATTTGTCCGCTGCCGCCATCTCTTCCGGCAGAATACCGCCTTCTCCGCTGCACATGGCGGAACCCGCCATAGCGGTCCCTTTCGCCAGCGCTATCTTCGTCTCTCTGGACAGCGCGCCAAAGGACATATGGGAGACATACACCGGATTCTGCAGAATCATAGGTTTCTTCGCATGTTTTCCAATAACCGTCGTCGTATCTACCGCATCATGTTCCATGAGAGGCGACGGATTCAGCTGAGCCCCCAGAATCAGAATCTCATCCCAGGAAGGCATAGGCATTCTGGTTCCCATAGCCTCAATAATGGATTTTCCGCTGACCGCCATTTGATGAATCTCTTTCATGAAGCGGACAGATTCGTCCCGCCGGGCATATTCTGCCAGATATTCCAGAGAATTGCCTGCTTCTGATTTTCCATCGGTCACATCCCCGGACACCTTCTCAAATACCGATGCCGGCTGTCTGCACATGGGGCACGCATCCAACTCGGCAAAAGGCTTCCCTTCCTTCGCCTCGTCATACTCATAACCGCATACACTGCACTTCCACACTGCCATAACCTTACTCCTTTCTTCCCCATTTCTCAACACATCAACACAATACAATATCGTTCATGAAGCGATACAATTTGTCAGTTAAATTATAACATATATTTTGTAAAATAAAAATAATTATTTTTACTGATTTTAACGATTGGCCGACATATGCCGAAGTACAGCCGCCGCCGTCCTTTCCTCCATACTGACATAAACAAAATGCGGCAGACGCACACACCGCGCGCCGCCGCATTCGCATTACGGTATCAAAATCAGATGAACAACGAGATGATAAACAGGATAATGATAACCGTAATACCCATCACTGCCGTCATACCGGTCTGACATTTATAAGCCTCTTCCGTCTTCATGTCAGAGAACTGAGATACGACCCAGAAGTAAGAATCGTTGGCATGGGAAGCCACCATGGAACCGGCGCCGATGGCGAGAACCACAAGCACTCTTCCAATAGGAGAAGTATATCCCATAGCCTCCATCAGAGGAGCCATCATGCCCGCCGTGGTGATCATAGCAACCGTAGACGCGCCCATGGCCAGTTTCAGAACCATGGCGATAGCGAAAGGAATCAGAACGCCAAGACCGGAATTCAAAAGTCCCTGGGCCGCGTCCGCAATGGGAAGCAGCTGAAGAATGGCTCCGAAGGAACCGCCTGCGCCTGTGATCGCCAGGATTGCCGCGGAATCGGTCACACCTTTGGTCACCCAGTCCAGGGTATGTGCCTTCTCCGATGCCGGTATCAGCGTCATGGCCAGGAATACGCCCAATAGCAGCGCTACCACCGGATTACCGATGAAGGTCAGAATCTGAAACACAGTTCCTTCTCCGAAGGGATAACTGGGGAAGGATGCAATGGAAGAAATGGCAATCAGGATAATAGGAAGCAGAATCGGGGAGAAGCTGTGAAAAGTTCCCGGAAGCTTTCCGTATTTCTCCTGCAGCTCTTCCAGAGTAAACTCCGGGTTAGCCGGAATGTCAATCTTGCTGGAAATATGCTTCGCATACAGAATGACCACAATCACAGCCGGCACGGAGATTACCAGACCCATGAGGATCGTCAGACCCAGATCGGCTCCCAGAGTGCCCGCCATGGCGATGGGACCAGGCGTTGGCGGAACAAGACAATGAGTTGCGTACAATCCTCCGGAAAGCGCCGTCGCAACTACTGCCAGAGACGTATTGCTCTGTGCCGCCAATGCGCGGCTGATTGGAGAAAGCACGACGAACCCGGAATCACAGAATACAGGGATGCCGGTCACGTAACCCATAGCGCCCATTGCCACAACGCTGTTCTTCTTTCCTACCACCTTCAGAATACTGTTGGCCATAGTCAGGGCCGCTCCGGTCTTCTCCAGAATGGTTCCGATAATGGTTCCGCACAGAATCACAATACCGATACTGGTCATAATGTTGCCGAATCCGCTCTTCACCGTGTTAACAACGGTAGCCGGCTCGATGCCCCAGACCAGTCCAACGATGATTGCGATCAGCGTCAGGACCAGAAATGGATGCATGTGAAACCTGGAAATTGCAATGACCATCGCTGCTACCGAGAGAATGATCAGTGCAAAAAGCAGAAACGTTTGCATAAACCTACCTCCTTCTTTTCGGGGGCCTACCCCTGGTGCTTAACTTGCTCTTCCGGCGGAAGAGTCTGTGCATATTGTAAAATAAGCCGCATCAGATATTCCTGATAAAAATCAGGCTCCTTCTCAAGCCCCAGCGTTTCCAGCAGCCGCCGAAGCCGGTACTGCAGCGTATTTTTATGAATAAACAGACGGTCAGCGGCTCTCGATACACTGCGTCCCTCCTGATAGTAACAATCGGCGGAATCCAGAAGCATATGCAGCTCATCCGGCCTGTAACAGCCGCTCAGCCTGCGGTACTGCAGTTTCAGATACTCCTTCTGGGTCCGGACCGTCCTGTCCATCATCCAGGCGCATCTGGCCTGAGGCTCCTGAATATCATTGATCTGTTTCCTGCCGCACACATCCAGGCCGCATGCCTCCTCCCAGGAAATTCTGATCTGTTCCATTCTGTCGCAGGGGCTTCCCAGAGACAGACGAAATTTCCCCACCTGGGAGGCCGCCAGATATATTTTCTCCCAGACAGCCTTTTCATTCCCGGCCTGACTTCTCAGAATCATCAGCCTGTTCTCCTCCATACAGTACAGGTCCTGACCTCTTCTGACCAAATTCCTGCTGACCAGAAGCTCCGCCAGCATCTGCAGGCAGTCCAGATTCAGGAAAGTCTCTCCCAGCGCCGCCGACACAGACAGCACTGCCACCTGAAAAGGCGGTTCCGGGTAAAGATGAAGGGCGTCCATCAGAGACCCAGCATACTCCTTTTCAGCCTCATTCCAGGCCGTCAGCAGATGAAACAGCTTGCTCCTAAGCTCATTTTCCACCGTTCTCTGCCAGACCAGCGTCTCCAGCTCCAGGTATTTGGCCGCGTAAACTTCCAGCAAATGTGCCAGATCCTGAATTTCCTCAGGGTTTCCGTAGATTCCCACAACGCCGACCACCGTGTCCCCCATACGGAGAGGCATATTGCAGCCTTCTTTGGCGCCGGGATACCGGGATACCTGATTCTTTGAGATATTAACGGTCTTCCCGGTATGAATAACCTGCCTGGCCCCCTGATGCACGGTCCCAATCCGTTCCGTCTCAGTGGAGGCAATGATAACTCCGTCCCTGTTCATGATGTTAATGGTTCTGCCGCCGACCAGAGGGGAAGTCATGGATACCAGTTCTTCCGCTATCTGTTCCAGAATCATGGGATTCTCCTTTCATCTCAAAAATTACTCCGGATCCCTCACAATACCTGCTTCGGCAACCTTTTATCAGAGCAATATCGTATCTCCCACTGCCATATGGCAGCCTTTCACTCCTGCGTCCGCCTTCACCGCGCGCTCCGCCAGTTCACCGGAGCAGTGGCTTAGACCCAGAACAGAAAGCCCCATCTCTTTCAGATTTCTGATAGTCTCCTGAATCCTCGCTTCATCAGCCTCTGCCAAGTGAGTCCCTCCGAACACGCCGAATACCGGCCGCTTCAGCACCTTATATACATGCTGAATCATATTCAGGATTCCCGGATGAGAACACCCCGTCAGCACCACCAGTCCCTTCGGCGTATCCAACGCCATGCAGATTTCATCAGAAAAATCATCCGGTATCATCTCTGTTTTCCCGTTACTCTCACGTCGGCGGACAAACCTTTCCGGTATCTGCTCAAAATCATGAATTCTCGGGAACCCGCCTATCAGCCATATCCCCTCTGCCGCTTCCAGTACATCATAACAAATCTTCCTGCAGATTCCGTTCCGATTAAGAAACGCCTCCGTAAAACCGGCAGACAGATCCGTATAACACATTCCGTCAAAAGCATATTTCTTTTCAAAAAAATGAGGACCGGTGTAAAGGATTCGGCTCCCTCCTCCTATACTGATCAAATCCCGATATCCTGCAGCATGATCATAATGACTGTGACTCAGTATGACCGCATCCAATCCGACCACCGATTTCCCCATCCGCCGGGCATTCTTCCACGGCATTTCGCTCGCGCCGCAGTCAAACAGCATTCTGCAGCCATCCTTTTCCACCAGAAAGGAGAGTCCATGTTCAGCGGTCAGCGCCTTATTTTCTGATATAACATTATCCATAAGTGTCGTAATCTCAATCATTTTCTCTCCTCTCTAAAATTTTACAAAAATTTTATAATTTCATTTTTATTATACTGCTTTTTTAGCGGTTTTTAAACGTTTTTTTGTTGTGTCTCATACCAAAAACCCACGCCGTTTTCTTTTTATATCTTGGTTTTCAGACAGAATTTTTCCGAAAACCTCATAACTATAGAATATCCGTCCAGTCCTCCGAACATACAAAAAGGACCGCTGCAGGAAAACAATTCCTGTCAACGGTCCCTTACACTTCACATCTTGCCTGTACTCTGCTGCTTATACTTCAAAAATCAGATCGCCGTAGCTGGGGAATGGCCACAGCTCCTTGTCTACGATCATTTCCAGCTTATCTGCGGGAGCACGGAGCGCCGCCATGGCGGGAACCACCTTGTCATGGTACGCATGAGCGCACTCACAGGCATTCTCGATAGCCAGGCTCTTCTCTGTAATG
>CANQBN010000041.1 GCA_947588855.1 uncultured Lachnospiraceae bacterium | reverse complement strand
TACAGCGCTGCCGGCATCGCAAGACCATCCAACGTCTCTATCATTTCCTCCAGTGAGTGGTTGCTGCTCATATATTTTCCGGCTATCTGACCGTCCTCGAAGATGAACGCCTCCTGCGCATCGGGAATGATGCCGACAGCTCCCGACATAGTCCATTCTGGCAAAAAAGCCCCAAATGCGTCCTCACTCAGCACTTCATATGCCTGCGGCTCTATCAACGCGCCGCCCGCATTCCCAACACTAGCATCGTAATCCGAGAGTGAATAACCTTCGGGAATATCTAACGTAAGCCAGTCGCTTATGTGTGTTTTGGTACTAAGCCATCCTTCCAAATCGTCAACCGTCTGGTAGCGTTCGTCGCTTGTATAGATCAGACACATCTCTTTATCTGACAGTCTGGTCAAATATATGCCGTCAATGTATTCCACATTGTTTTCATCCGTCACACACGACACGCCTATGTCATATTCCTCACCTTCGTACAGTATCTGGGGAAAATGAATATAGGCATTGTCGGCATCTGTAAATTCTTCGCGTTCTCCATTGCCATAAATGGTATAATCCATTTCTCCGAGAGTCCCGTCTTCAAACCGTTGCAAAACGATTTTCATTGTAAGCTCATCTGCAGAAGGCTTAACCGCCTCCTCTCCCGAAATATCCTTTTCATTCGGATTTGCAGTATCGACATCGGTCTGTACTGATTCTTCTAAAGTGTTACTTTGTACCGCGGAACATCCGAGCAGTATTCCCGAAAGCAAGACAATTATACAGAGCAATACCCCTTTCCTCTTTAGCAGTTTGGTTTGTATATTTTTGAATCGTTTTTTCATGATCTTTTTTCCTCCATAAAATCGAGCGGTATCTTTTTTCTCCGTTAGCTTATGAGTGCATCCCCCAACAATCCCGATTTTGCGCTTTGATCCACTTTCCGCCAAACGGGAATTTAATTCAGCGAGGGATTCCATTGCTGTCAAATGTCTTTCTCAGCGCGGCTTCTATGGGAAAAATTGATCCAATGAGCAAAACAAGCTGCACTGCGCAAACGATTCCTCCTACAGTTCCAATTATATCAGTTCCTTTATTGAGCACAAATATCAGAGGAACAACAGATAATGGCAATAATACCAATCCACATTTGAACCATAGTTTTCCGCAATACTTATGCGCAAATTCCCATGTATCTTTGTTTTTCATTGACATCGTTGTCCGATACCCAAACACAGCGTTAATATTCTTGGGAAATTTTGTCATGAACATTTTACCAAAAACAATCATCGTAAGTGGAATAAGTAAATCCATAAGCAGCATAAATATCCAAAATCCCATCCATTCATCCCCTTTGCAAATCCTTGTGACTCTTCCAGCGCCCTTTTGGGAAGCAGTCCACATCAGAGCCCTAAAAATGTCCCGATAAAGATGCCATAATAGTTCCCGATAACGTATCCCAACGTGCCGACAAGTATTGCAGGCGTTACCAGTTCCCCCCATCCCTTTGAAATTGCCAGCGCCGCCGCTGTGGTCGGTCCGCCGATATTCGCGTTGGAGGCGACAATAATCTCTTCCAGACTGAATTTAAAAAGTTTACCGAGGAGAAGGGAAAAAAGCATATTAACGCCCACAATAATCAGGCAGAACACCAAAAGCAGCGGCGCCCGGGTCACAATCATAGAAACAGACGCCGGCACACCGATTACCGTAAAGAAAATATGTATGAAATAGGTTCCCATTTCCTGGGCTCCGCCCAGTTTGCCCACAAAGCCGGGAAATAAAGTAGCAAGAAGCATGGTAATTGTCGTCATGATCAGGTATTGATTTCCTAATAATCCGTTCAGTAAAGTCAACAAAAAATTCCCTGTCGGAATGATATGATTAAAATAACCCGCGGCATTGTTGGAGACGGCGACGATCACCAAGGAAACGCTCAGACAGGCCGCGATATCCTTTAATGAGATGTCTTTCGGCTTCCAGTAGGAGACTGCGTGATTTACCGCATGGGCTGCCGCGTCTTCTTTTTCCATACGATCCATGATCGGATGCTTAAACTTCTTATAGAAAAAACTGACAGACGGCATCGCAGCCAAAACAAAAAAGTATATCACCATTAACATATTATCTGCCACAATAGCAGCCGAAACCGTCTCACCGGAAGCGTGAAAAGCATTCGCCATTGCAACCAGATTCGCGCTGCCGCCGGTGTAAGAGCCCACCATCATAGGCGTGATTTTCCCCAGTTCCGGAATATCATTGTGCAAGCAATAAAACGCGAGAAATCCGCCGCAGATCGTACCAAGACCGCTTAAAAGATAAATGATCAGGGTACGGCCGCTGCTCTTCCCTATTGTCTTTAAATTCGCGTTGAACAGCAGCAACGGAATCGCCACCGGCACGACATAATCCCAAACAAAATCATAAGCAGGCGCATCTATCGGAATTACTTTAAGATTCGATAAAATCATCGCGCTGATCAGGGCTATCATACATCCGGACAATTTCGACGCCCATTTCCATCTTTGCTCCATGAAAATCGCAATCGCGGCAATTGCGGCTAAAATCGCAAATAAAGCCCAACTGTTTTCCGAGCCAATCAAGGTATTCATTTCCCTGTCTCCTATCTATAAGACATAGTGATGTTTATAGTTAGTCTTTCTCCTACAGTTTATCACAATCCTTTTAGAAACGATACCTGTTTCTCGGCAAAAGTATGATAACTTTCATGCAAGCAGCCATTCGATCAGGTTCTCTGACTTGATCCCTTCGTATGAGCTGTCCAGTCCCGGTTCAAGCGACAACACAATCTTTTCATAGTTGTCGCGTATTTTCTGCAGCGGGGCCAGTTCACGTTTCCTTACATCCTCGCTGTTCATAGATTCCGTCACCTGAATATATTTCCTTTCATCGGCGGTAGTCGCAATGAAGTCCACCTCCATGTTATCGATCTTACCGATTGCTACGTCGTATCCTCTGCGGAGCAGTTCAAAATAGACGACATTTTCGATCGCGTGACCGCTGTCGCGATTTCGGAACCCCAGCAGATAATTTCTCAGGGCGATATCGACGATATAGTACTTTCCAAGTGTGCGGAGATATTCTTTTCCTTTGATATCGAACCGCTTGATCTCATAGAAGAAGTAGCTTTCAAGCAGTGCGCTGACATAGGCCTGGACCGTATGCGTGCTCGGCGCGCTTTTCCGTTTCCCATCCTCAAGAAGGCCTTCATTCACCAAGGTATTGCCTATGGATGCAATCGAAACATTCGAACCGATATTGTCCGCCAGGAACATGATGATTTTACGAAGCAGGATCGGATCGGTAATTCGCTTCTGTCCCCGCCGCCTTTCCCGTTCCAGAATATCCCGGACGACAACGGTAGAATAGATACCGTCAAGGAGGGAAAGCGCCTTTTCCTGATCGAGTCCAATATCAGCAATACCCGGCATTCCGCCAAATCGCATGAATGCTTCAAACGCCTCCCGCAGTTCATAGTATTCGCCATTTTTGCCAAATACCCGCTTATGAACGCCGCCAAGAGCGCTCCTGATTTCCCTCACCTCAAAATCATGAAAATCAAGAAACTCACGGAAAGAAAGCGGCAGCATTTTGATCTCCACGCATCTGCCGGAAAGATAGGTGGAATATTCTGAGGAAAGCAGGTATGCGTTGGAACCGGTCACATAGATATCACAGTCCAAATCCACGCGCAAAGCATTAATCGCGTCTTCCCATGCGTCGATTCTCTGGATCTCGTCGAAAAACAGATACATGCGCTTTCCGGACACGACTTGTTTTTTTACATAATCGTAGACATCATCGGAAGTCATTTTCCGAAAATCATTGAATTCAAAGTTCATCTCAACAATCTGCTCCGACTGAATACCTGTTTCAATCAAATGAGCGACCATCAGCTTCAAAAGGCTTGATTTTCCGCAGCGCCTTATGCCGGTGATGACTTTTACAGGTTCCGTGTCTTGAAAGCCGATCAGCTTATTGAGGTAACGATCACGTTTTTTCAATTTATGCAATCCTATCACTGCGCATCTCTCCCTTCGTCATCATAATAGCATAAACAGGAGAAATAATCAAGTTTTTGCACTAAAGTGCACAAAGTTTCCATATGCCGCCTAGCGCCTCGCCCACCGGACACCCTTGCTGCTCAGCTATGTGCTCCATTCGGGCTGGCAGTCCTGCTTTTTCCAGGCCCGGAGAAATTTCATGTTGGAGTCTTCATAATCGATATAATCTCCGCGTATGCCGCAGCCGCCGACCTCCAGATTTTCCGCATATCGCTTTATAACAGCATAGACATGGCTGAAAGTCCGGAAATAATTCTCCTCCGCCCTTGCGTCTCCCCATCTGGACTCCTTAAACCACAGTTCCATCCGCCACGTATTGAGTTCGCTGCGGTGGTACCTTCGCAAAAGATGGCTCATCATGGCGGGCAGAAAATCCTTCCACTGTTCCGCATCCATAAAATCTTCGTTCGCCGTCTCTTCTACGATGGCATTCTGTACGTTGCGGTACAGCCGCCGCGGTTTAATTCCCAGTTCGATGTGCGGCTTTAAGTCATGGGCCACCAGAAAATCGAGAATCTGATCCAGCTTAGAAAAATTGTAGTCCCCGCTTTCACGGATATCGCACACTTCTTCCTGCTGTTCGGCGTCCCCGGCTGTTTCCTGGCCTGCGCCCCCGGTGCGCAGATACTCCGCCAGCCTTTCCTGCACAATCGCCTGCTTTTCGCTTTTTTCGGACGCCTTTTCCTGCTGTTTTAGTTTTTTCCGTATAACGGAAGGCGTCTCTTCGTATGTTTCCTTAAATATCTTATTGAACGTCGCTGTATTCGGAAATCCCGTGTTATAAGCGATGCGGGTGATCGGCTCATCCGAATAGAGCAGTTCCTCCATGGCGTGATACAGACGAATCCGGGTCAGGTATTCAGCGAAGCTCACCCCGTAGTTCTTCCTGAAGAACCGGGATAAGTAACCTTGCGAGAGATACAGCTTTTTTGCCAGATCCTTGGAACTGATCGGCTTACTGTAATTGGCATGGATATAGTTATTTATCTGGACGATCCGCTCTTCGAAACGGTCCTTCTCATTCGCGCCCTCCCGGTCCGTGACGCGCAGCAGAAAGTGGGTCGTCAGCAGATCCAGAATCTGGCAGCATAGCGCGTAATAGCCAAAATCCTCGCCGTGGTCATGCACGCTCAGGTATCGGTTCAGAAGCTGGCGCAGAACCCTCCGCAGCTCCGCGTAGCGTTCGTTCTCTTTTCTGGCCGAATCGCACCAGAATACGATGTCCGCGCTCTGCATCATAGAACTGATGAGCTGAATGGGAATCGTCAGTTTTGCAAATAATATGCCGTCGGATGCCTGATACTGATAGGTCTCGTTAGCATTGACCACCAGGATATCTTCTTTTCTATCAAGACTTTTCGGTTATTTGGCGCATTTTTATTCGGTTATTTGGCGTGTTTTCGTTCGGTTATCTAGCCTTTCAGCTCGCCTATTTCATTTATTCTATTTCATTTATTTTTAATCAACTGACTAATTCTTTACTCCAACATTTCAAAAAGCACGTGACAAATCCGGGGCTGACCCTTATAATAAAACAAAATATCGCCTGTCCGCAAAGGCACTTGCCCGGACAGGCACACCACTCTGACAATGAGGAGAAACACCATGGACAAAATCCCGATGAATACCCCGCTGGTGGAGATGGACGGTGATGAGATGGCCGCCATCCTGTGGAAAGAGACAAAAGAAAAACTGGTCCTTCCATTTGTAGAGCTGAAAACGGAGTATTACGATCTGAGCATCCGCAACCGCGACGCCACCGACGACCAAGTGACGATTGATTCTGCCATGGCCACGAAAAAATACGGCGTGGCCGTAAAGTGCGCCACCATCACGCCCAATCTGGAGCGTGTTCAGGAATACAACCTGAAAAAAATGTGGAAAAGCCCCAACGGCACCATCCGGGCCCTTCTGGATGGAACGGTCTTCCGGGCGCCAATCCTGATCCGAGGCATCGAGCCCTATATCAAATCATGGAAAAAACCGATCACTCTGGCACGCCACGCATACGGCGATCTGTACCGTGCCACGGAAATACGCGTGGACGGTCCCGGCAAATGCGAGCTGGTTTTCACCGGCGCAGACGGTGTCGAAAGCCGGGAGCTGATTCACCAGTTTAGCGGCCCCGGCGTAGCCCAGGGCGTCCACAACCTGGACTCTTCTATCCGCAACTTTGCCCGCTGCTGCCTGTCCTACGCTCTGGACATGAAGCAGGATCTGATTTTTTCCGCCAAGGACACCATCTCCAAGATCTACGACCGGCAATTCCGGGAGATCTTCAAGGATATCTTTATGGAAGAATTTATGGAGGCTTACAGCCAGGCCGGCATCACCTACCAGTACTGCCTGATTGATGACGCTGTATCCCGGGCCGTGAAAAGTCCCGGCGGCTACGTGTGGGCCTGTCAGAACTACGATGGCGATGTGATGAGCGATATGCTGGCCACCGCCTACGGCTCCGCCGCCATGATGACATCCGTATTGGTGTCCCCGGACGGCAAATACGAATATGAAGCCGCCCACGGTACAGTTCGACGCCACTACTACCGCTACCTGGAAGGCGGCGTAGCATCCACCAATCCCCTGGCTATCATTATGGCCTGGAGCAACGCCCTCACCAAACGGGGCGAACTGGACCATAACAATGCCCTGGCCGACTTCGGCCGCCTGCTGCAGCGAGCCACCATAGAGACGGTGGAATCCGGCATCATGACGGCGGATCTTCAGAAGGTCACCACCCTTCCCAATCCCCAGGTAGTAACCGGACTGAAATTCATCGATATTGTACAGAAGCGGATTCAGAAACAGCTGGCGTCTTGAAACGATATACCGGATAATCTCCCGAGCTGTTTCTCCGGCTGAACAGGCTTCCGCCTATACATTTGACTCCTTATATGAAAAGGCACCACAGTTTTACAGGGAATCCGTGATGCCTTTTTGTTACGTCAGGGGTTGTCACATAATTGCTGCAGTGAATATTTCTGTAATATTTCTGCAACAGCGCTCTTACATCATCTCTTTCAGCGCCGTCAGAATCATCCGCTCCGCTTCCTCATACTCGTCACGCCGCTGAACCGTAAAGCCGTGGCTGCTGTGCAGGAAACGTTTTCCGTAAACCGGAACGCCCTGAGCCAGAAGCCTTCTCTGAAATTCCGCGTTCTCATCGCAGAAAGTATCGTTCTCGCAGTAGATCATCAGCGTGGCCGGCTCTTTGGCCAGCTGCTCATCAGCTGCAAGACCGGGACTGCAGTAAACCTCTTTCGCGTCCTCCGGATCCACGTACATCTTATCGTAAAAGTCCGCTTTCCAGGCGGGGATCCGTGGATTGCTGTCCCCGTTCCGCTTGGTGACGGCCGGAACGGACATGTCAAGTCCGGCGTAATCAAGGATCTGCAGAGCAGGTACAAAAGCGCCGTTGTCAATCGCCATCAATATAAGAGCCGCTGTCAGGTTCCCTCCGGCGCTGTGACCGCCTACAGCGATCCGGCTCCGCTCTACATTCATCTCTTCTGCGTGTTCCGCGAAATACTGTACCACATCATAGCAGGCGTACACCTGTCCCGGATACCGCATGACAGGCGACGGAACATAATCAATGTCCGCGATGGCCACACCGGAACGGCTGCAGATGTTTCTGCAGAATACAATGTCCTGATCCCGGCGTCCTTTGACAAAACCGCCTCCGTGGATGTTGATGTACAGCGGCTGTCTGCCAGCCGCGTTCTCCGGCCAGTACATATGTACTAAAGTCTTTCCGGCCCGGGTGTCAATCTCCATATCCCATTCTTTCCCTACATGATATCGGTTCAGCTGTTCCGGGCTTAAGCTTTTCCCGATACCGCTGTTCCTGATTTCTTCGACCATTTTCTCCTCTTCCGGAGATACCTTCAAATCTTTCCAAATCTGTATCGTCATAATCTTCCTTTCCGATTATCCAGGTTTTTCCGCCTATAATCTTACTGTATATCTCAGAATCTTCGGCAAATGCCCGCGGTTCTCTATGAAACGCAGGCATCTGCATGAAATACTATGGAGTCAGTCAAAATCTTATCTCTTGATAGACGACCCTGCCTATGCTCTTACAGGAAGAACGAGAAGACAAAGGACGCTATAATCAGCACGATGCCTCCGCCGACACGGCTGGACAGCTGCGCGTAGCTGATCAGTTCCAGACGATTGGCAGCGCCGAGAACGGCCATATCTCCGGAACCGCCGCGGTTAGCCATACAGAGGCCTGCGGTGACAGCCGCATCGATGGGATAAAAACCAACCAGTTTGCCTACCAGGGCGCTTCCTACGACAGCGCCGATCACGATTACCAGAGCAATCAGCAGATTGGACGGGCTTGCAGCAGATACCAGTTCCGCCAGGTCGAAATCTACGCCCATGCCGACCATCAGGGTAATGCCGACCACCGATGTCATGACGCCCTGAAGGTTCTTGGCCGCCGCACGGATATTGGCCGGGATAATGCCCAGTGCAGAGATAATTACCACAAAGATAATGCTGTACGCAAAGTTATGAATCTGGGCTCCCAGGATTGTGGGAAGAATCACCTTGCTGAACAGACGCCCTACGGCGAAGATAGTTCCGACCAGAAGCAGCGCGCCGCAGTAGTCATTAAGAGTTACCTTTACTTTTACATCCTCTTTGATCAGCTTGCTGTCCACCGGCATGATGTTGGTGCCGTCGCCGGTCAGCTCCGGCTTAATCTGTCCCAGGCGGTTCAGAAGGGCGCCGGCCACGATACAGAACAGATTGGCAATGGTCAGAATGATAATAGCGAAGGAATAATAATTGGCTGCCGGCTCTCCGCTGACCTGCTCATAGATCTGAGACAGGGGAACCGCTCCCGCTCCGTTGCCGCCGCCCATAACAGGCAGTACGTAACGGACAATGGCGTCAACAGGGCTTACGCCGAAGATCAGACCTACCGCGCAGCCGAACACCGCTGCGCCTGCCAGGCCTCCAAGAATGGTGGGAATATAGCCGCCGAAGCTTCGGATCAGCACATTCCGGTCCAAGGAAAGGATGGAACCTGCAATCAAGGCGATGATGAATACGTTCAGAATGTTTACGTCGCCCTGAACCATATTTCCGATCAAATCCACATACTCCTGAGGGATCAGGTTCAGCTGTTTCAGCACTGCGGTGCCGAAGAATACCATCAGCAGTCCTCCGCCGATATAGGTATTCCAGATGGGAAGTACTTTTCCAATCTTGTTGAAGATAATGGCGATCAACATCGTGACGGCGATGAATGCGGTAATGTCCGTCCCCAGAGCCCCTGTCATGATAACCACCAGAAGGATCACAGCACAGGCCGCGTACAGCCACAAAGGCATGCCGCCCAGGTCGTTAAACTCTTCCCACAGGGTTTTCTTTTGTGTCTTTTCGTTCATAGCTTTTCCTCCTCATAAATGATAAAGAACCACGTTTCCTGTTTCTGACCTCATTATAAGAGAAGGCTTTTTATCTGTAAAATCAAACGTTTTTCTATGATATCAGTTTTTTTTATGATAAAACCGCACCATATCCCGTGCGAAATCCCCCACTACTTTTTTCTGTTCCATAACCTCATCCAGAACAAGCAGGGTGGCGTCGATATCTTTCATTCCGGCCAAAGGCACCGTCACAATATCCTTCTGCCGTTCCGCCATTTCCCTGGGGAATACGCCGCACAGATTCTCACTGCGTATCATATGAAAGGCCGTGCTTAGCTGATCATATCGGTAAACCACATTTGGCGTTGCTCCCCAGGCGGCAAACAGCTCTTCCAGTTTTTGGGTCTTAAGGCTGTCATTTACCGTAGAGACCAGCTTCTCATGAAGAATATCTCCCACCGTTACTTCTTTCCTGCATGCCAGGGGATGATTCTCCGATATCGTCAGAGCAAACTCCACCGGTCTTAAGGGAAAGACCCGCATAGTATCCGGAAGGCCTTGAGGAGGCATGGGAAGAATGGCCGCGTCGATATGTCTGACCTCCAACTCCCTTACCAGTTCCAGGGCGCTTCCCGTGGTCACATGAACCTGAACATTGGTATGCTTCTGGGCATAAAACGGGAAAAATTCCGCGTAAATCATGACGCCGGAAGAACGGGTAAGTCCCAGGGCCAGGGAACTTTTCTTCTCTGCCATCCAATGCATGCGCTGCTCAAAATGTCCCGCTTCCGCCAGAAACTGCCGGGCTTCCTCATAGAAAATATGACCTTCCTCCGTCAGCTGGAATCCCTTATATTTCCGTTCCAGAAGCATCACATCGAATTCTTTCTCCAGACTTCGAATCGCGGCGGTGACCGTAGGCTGGGACACAAACAGCTGCTCCGCCGCCTTGGTAATATTATGAAGTTCACATGCTTTACAAAAATACTGAAGCTGAGTCAGAGTCATCTCAGAATCTCCTTTATCAAATCTACTGTATCATATTATAATTCAAATACGCTATTCTGACAAGAAAACTCATTTTCCCGTTGCACAGAGAACATCTTTTCGATATAATATGATAGAAATTTATCAAATCTACCTGAAAGGAATCCATCATGAAGCTGCTGCATGCCACCGCATTGAATAAAGAACAGAAAACTTCTATTCTGGCCCTGGTTGAGGCCTGCAAAAAGGCCGAGCCCCTCTCTCTGTCTGCCGCTCTGGAAGACGATATCGATTATTTTCTATCCTATGGAGGAGAAAACGACCAGATCCTTCTGGGATACAGCTTTCTGTTTTTCGTTGGACCGCCAACAGATCAGTCCGACAATGTGGGATCCGCCGAATTCATGGCCTTCGTTCATCCGGCCCATCGTAGAAAAGGTATTTTCACCGAAATGCTGAATGCAGCCCTCACCTGCACCGAGACTTACGAGAAAGAGCATCAGTGCGAAATGGATTTTTATCTGCTCAGCGACCAGAAATCAGAGGACGCCGACGCGGTTTTGGCTCTCATCGGAGCCGAGTACTGGTACTCCGAATACACTATGACACGCAGTTTAACGGAAAAGGACCGCGCCTATCAGCCGAACGTGCAGATTCAGCGGGACGAACAGAGCCCCGATGGATCCGATCTTTACACCGCCTCTCTGGGGAACCAGATCATCGGCACCTGCGCTGTCATCCGCAGCGGTCCAAGCGCCTATCTGTACTCCTTCCAGATTAAAAAAGCCTACCAGAGCCAGGGTCACGGAAAGGATTTCCTTCTGGGAATGCTGGCGCTTCTCGCCTCGGAAACCGGGAACCAGCCTGCGGATTCCGTCTCCGTCCAGGTATCCGGTCTCAACTATATCGCGCGAAACCTGTACAAAAAAACAGGGTTCCACACCGCGGATACCCTGTCCTACTACATCTATTAAATACTGGCATGCTTAAGCTTCTTTCACAATCGCTTCCGCCGCTTCATCCAGCCACGGAGCCTTCAGATATTCCACAGAGCCTTCGTCCACAGCCCTTGCTGTGGCGGGCTCAATGGGAATCTTGGCCAGCACCGGTATTCCGGCTTCCTGAGCCACATCGTCAATATGACTCTCTCCAAACACACTGATCTTCTTCCCGCAGTCCGGGCACTCCAGATAACTCATGTTCTCCACGATTCCGATAATGGGAATATCCATCTTCTGGGCCATGTGGACCGCTTTTGTCACGATCATGGACACCAGCTCCTGAGGAGACGTAACGATAATGATACCGCTGACCGGCAGAGACTGGAATACAGTCAAAGGCACATCTCCGGTCCCCGGAGGCATGTCCACAAACATGTAATCGATATCCTTCCAGTAAGCCTCGCTCCAGAACTGCTTCACCGCCCCAGCGATGACCGGTCCCCTCCAGATCACCGGATCCGTGTCATTCTCCAGAAGCAGATTGGCGGACATAATCTGAATTCCCGTGCTGGTAACCGCCGGAATCATAAGATCCGTTCCCTCGATCTCCGCCATGCCGATACCGCCGTCAATTCCAAAGGTCTTGGGAATGGACGGGCCGGTAATATCCGCGTCCAGAATCGCCGTCCGGTATCCCCTGGCGTTCATCTTCACTGCCAGCAGGGAAGTGACCAGAGACTTGCCGACTCCGCCCTTTCCGCTGACCACTCCAATCACCTTCTTCACGGAGCTGGCGGGATTCAGCGCCTCCAGAAAGCTGTTCTGCTCCTGGGTTCTGCTGCTGCAGCTGGCGCCGCAGGTATTGCAGTTATGAGTACAATTTTCACTTGTTACTTCTGCCATGATGATTCTCCTCCAAATTCAGATTTAACGCTCAATTAGTGATAGTATAGCCCATATACGCGAAAAAGTCCAGACAGGAAATAAGCCGTCCGATCTCCTATTATCTCCATCATAAGGCCGTTTATCCTGCCCTTTCAGGCCCTTCCCCTTTCCGTCCCGCGAAGCGTCTTGAACACGCCGCCCTGCTCCAGGGTCCACGCCAGGGTGTAGAAAATGACCGAGTTAACGGGCCACATGATCAGATTCTTGAAGACACGCATGGGAAGTATGGCGAAAAACGCCTGCCCGTACATGATGTTCAGCCACAGGGTTCCCAAAAGCATGTTACAGACTACGGAGACGGTCAGCTCCGCCGCCATCACTCTCCACAGGCGGAGAGGTTTCCGGTACAGGAACACGCCATACAGCACCCCAGCCACGGCGGCGCTCAAAGTCCATCCCGGGAAAAACGCTCCTGTGGGTTTGACAATGAATTTCAGGATGTCCAGCGTTCCCCCGAACAGCGCCCCCACCACCGGGCCGAACAGATAATACACGAACTGATTGGCGATACTGGAAAAACCAATCTTGATGTAATCTCCGATGGCAATGGTCAGCGCCCCCAATATGATGGAGACAGCTCCAAACATGCCCAGGGTGGTGATGGTCCTTACCTGGACGCCCTTCACCGTCTTGTCGTCTGTTCCGTACACATAGAATTCTCTGTAAGATTCCTGGAACAAAGTCGCTAATTTCTTCATAAAAAATTACCTCCTTTGCAGCCATCTTACTACAACAGGAGATAATCGTCCTATCTTCCATTGCAGCGGGATGCGACCTGCGCACCGCGGAATCTCCACGCCTGGACCGCATAAGATACTCCCCGGACGGTTCTCCTCCGTCTCCTCAGCGGCACAAGCGGCATCTTCCTTCGTCCCACAGGCAACTCCCCGTCCTGCAGGCACTTGACGCGCGCAAATCTACTCTGCTTTTTTATTCAGTTATCAGGTGACTGTTTCAGTATATCACAGGTTTTGAAAAATGCAACCAGTTTAACCGCATTTTTTATTTTAGCTTCAATCCTCTTGTCTCAGTTTGCACACTGTAAAATCGAATTCGTATTCAAACCAGATATTTCCGGATAAAATACGCCGGCGTTCCGCTCCAGGCATGGCAGAAGCTGTTGATCAGCCGGTCGCCGTAAGGAGAAGCAAATCGATCTGCAGGATCATAGACCTCGTAAAAGGTATCAGCTCCCTCCCTCGCCATACCTCCCCAGTAAGAGCGGATCGTTTCCAGGGCAATATCAATCAGTCCGTTTTCCATAAGGGCTTCCGCAAAATAGTGATACATATAGGGCGTCGCCATCTTAACCGGCGGATCCTCTCTGATAAGGCGCTTGAGGAGCTGCTGATTCTTCTCCCGGTCAAATACGTTGGCCAGAACAAACCATACCTGGGACGCCCAGGAAAACTGCCCTTTTTTTCCGCTGACAAAGAAACCGGTCTCCGCATCCCACAATCGGGACATGGCTCCTTCTGTGGCCAGTTCCGCCTGGCGGCTGTACCGTGCCGCTTTCTCCTCATCTTCCAGCCACTCAGCCATCTGGCGCGCCTGTTTCAGCGCATAGATCAGGATTGCCTGAGCACCGGCCTGCTTGTTCAGGCCCTTGCCCCAGTCCAGAAAACACCACCAGGTATCTTTATCCCGGACGACACCGCCTTCATCTAATTCCGCCATGGAAAGTTCGATCTGGCGTTCCGCGGTGGGAAACAGTTCCCGCAAAGTTTCCTTATCCCCGGTCGCTTCGTAATAATCATACAGGCAGGAGACAAACATCAGGGAGAAATCAAACAGGGCCGTATCGTCCACCTGAAGCTTGGGCTCAAGAAACAGACAAGCCCCCACCCTGCCCTCGTTTTGAGTCAGGCCGGCAAAGAGATAGAGACAACGCTTGACCAGATCGTAATTGCGGAAGGTATGATAATTGGTCAGAGCCTGGAGACGCAGATCGCCCATCCACAATCTCCGGTCCCTCTTCGGACCGTCCTCAAAGACCAGCTGCATGCAGCTTTCCATGGTTTTACAGGAAATGCGGTCGATGAGGGCCAGTTCCGGATCTGCCGTCTTAAGCGGCAAAACCCGGCCGGGATCCGCCGATGTGACGCTCTCGCACACCACATCGCTGATCGTCAGCTTATATTTGGGCGACGTATCGATCACATACAGTTCCAGATACCTGAAAGCATACCGGCGGGGCAGCCGCACGACAGCCGGCAGCACATCAATATGGAGATATTCTTCCTGAAGCCAGCTGCGGCTGATATTGCCGCGGTATCCGGCAAAATTCCTGCCCATTTCATAGGGGATTTCTCCCAGTTTGATTCGGATATAAGCAGGCGCGTCCTGAGGACTTCCCGTCGATGAAAGGCGAAAACTAACATAGCCCACCTGATGGCCGCCGAAATCCAAGCATACAGAATCTCCCCGGCCAAAAGATTTCCGGGAAAGAGCGGCCGCGTCTTCTGCCGGCTCTGCGGTGAAATCTTCTCCGTGGGGCACAATCTGGACCAGTCTCACCGGGTTTACCCGGACCGTCGAAAGCTCCGGTTTTAATTCTTCAGCCTTTTTTACAAATTCAGGTCGAACGATCATCTTAAAATCAGGAATACTGTTTGTGATATCCATGACGTTATCTTATTCCCTTCTATTTTTTATACTTTCCTGACTTTCCGGGCAGTCCTCTACGGAATCGGGAGCAAGATCAGCAGCCGGAACCATCCGCCGTCCGTCTCGATCTTCATGGAACCGCCGTGCTTCTCCACAATGTTTTTCATGCTTTTCACGCCGTATCCGTGAAAATTTTTATCCTCTTTTGACGTTTCCGCGGGAATGCCATCGCGAAGCAGAACCTGTCCCCGGAAACGATTTTCCAGACAGATCCTCAAAAAACCTTTGTGCCGCCCTATGGACAGGGAAACAAGCCGCTCCTCAGGATTTTCTATTTTAGCAGCCGCCTCAATGGCGTTATCCAGGCCATTGCCCAGAAGAGAGCAAATATCCATCACGGGAAGGAACGACATAGCCGTACCGTCAGCCGCCATAGTCATCTGAATCCCCAGCTTGTCCCCGCGATTTCTTTTCTCCATAAGAATCGTATCCACCACATGGTTTCCGGTCTGATTCTGCACCTCATACTGTCGAATATCCTCTTCCATGCCTTCCAGCATGCTTCTCTTTTCCACATCGGAAATATCGCTTTTCAGATAGGCAATCTGGTGTTTCAGATCATGATATTTCCGGTTGATCAGGTCGATGCTCTCCTCCGAGATCCGATAATTCTCGTACTGCTGAGTCACTACATGCTGAAGACTGTCAATCTCCTTCTGACGCTGAGCTTCCTGGATCACCATACGATAACTGAAAAGGATCGCCAGTCCCCCCAGGTCTGTCAATGTGTGAATGGTAAAGATCTCCGCCGTCAGCTGGCTGCTGAAAGGAGTATTATTCAGCACATAACTGATATTGCTGAGAGCAAAAATGATTATCGTAATAGAGAAGGCTGGGAGAAGATGGCGCTTCGTGATCACAAGAGACTCATTGGACTCCTGAAAACGCCGCTCCAGAATGTACATAATACCGAAAACTATCCCATGGCACGGTACGAGAAACAAAAGGTTCGTCCAGATATTCAGAGGAACACCCATCCTGGTCAGTCCAAAATAAAAAAGCTGCCACTCCAGGGACGCGGCAAATTCTCCCACCAAAAAAGCCTGAGCTGTAAAATAGATTCGATTGATAAGAGGCATGGAACAGGAAATGAAAATCATTAGAAAGATAAGACATACATCTACCATCATGCAGGGAACAAACCAAACCATCTGCACCCGATCCGTAAGCATCATGAAAACGCATAAAAACAGCCAGGCTGCAGCCGCAGCCGGCAGTCGGAATCGAAAGCTTCTCTGCCTGTTCATATGAATATAAAGAAGAGCGCTCAGACCATAGGCCAGCGCATAATAAATTCCGGGTGTGCTTGCCAGATCGACATTTGAAGCATGCATGTGCCCTACTCCCTCCTTACACTTCCATGCATCGGCTCCGACAGATCACACAAAGGCTTCAGTTGATAAACTGATTCAGGGCGTCAAGAAATTCTTTCTTGTGGGTATGTCCTACCGTGATCATATCTTTTCCCACCCAGACGTCATATCCGGATACACGGTCCACATAAGCCAGATTCACCAGATAACCCTTGTTGCATCGGAAAAAAGATTCTCCCCGCAGCTCCTCTTCCACGTCGCGGATCGCTCCCTTGGCCGTGAAATCTCCATCCGTCATGTGAAAAGTCAGGTCGTGATCCCGCACCTCCACAAAACGGATCTTTTTAATCTCCAACTTCTGTTTTCCGGACTTTGTATTAACCATCAGGTACTGTTTTCTCTTTTGCCTTCGCCCGACGATCTTATCCAGGGCCCGGGAAAAAGCCGTGTAGTTGATAGGTTTTAAAAGATAATCCCTCGCCTCCACATGATAGCCGTGAATCGCATACTGCGGAAAGTTGGTGATGAAAATGATAGCCACTTCAGAATCCATGGCTCGAATCCGTTCAGCCGCCGACATACCGTCCATCTGAGGCAGATCTATGTCCATCAGCAGGATATCATAATCTGCGGGATACCGCTCTACAATCTGGCGGCCATCTACAAAGATATCAATCTGCATCGGAACATGTTTTTCTTCCTCATAACGGCGCAGATGCTCCTGAATCTCCCTTCTGTAAATCTCATCATCTTCCACAATCGCAATATAAATCATTGCCATGTCCTCTTTCCTAAACAGTATATCACACTTTGCTTCAATTGCAATCCCCGGCTGTCATTTCAGCGTTTTGCCCAGATAATCTTTAACTTCAGACAGCTGCTTCTCCGAATAAAGGGGATCGCTGGCGTGTCCCATGTCGTGAATCAGCCGATAATGCACATTCTCCTTTCCCAGCTTTTCTGTCAGCCTGTCTGCCAGCCGCTGGGAATGAAGGTAGGGAACCGTAATATCACAGTCGCCGTGAATAATATACGCAGACAAACCCGACAGATCATTTTTCTCTATGTAAGTATAAGGATTGACAGCCGCAAACTCTTCCGCAGTCATCTGGGAAATGTTTTTCCGAAGCCAGAAGGACGCCACATTCTCATATCCCTGCAATACATCGCCCTCAAGCCAGGAATTAGCGATTTTGACGACAAAGGACGGAATCCCCAGAGCTTTCCAGTCCTCTGAAGTATCGCCCTGGTCGATATGCCCGTAATAATCGACCAGGGCATCCACTTTGGCAGATATGCCGTACTTTGCGTCATAAGCATCCTGCCCGTTATACTTCACATCCATAAATTCACTGTCGTTGGTGACTGCGCACATGACAGCCAGATAACCGCCGGCAGATTCTCCCCAGACGGCAATGCTGTCAGCGTCATAACCGTACTCTTCCGCGTGGGCCCGAAGGAATCGGATGGCCGCCTTGCAGTCGGAAATCGCAGCAGGAAAAGCCGCTTCCTGGGCCAGCCGGTAATTGACAGACGCACAGGCATAGCCCTGATCCCGGAAGTACCGGTACATAAACTGAGCCTGCCGCGACTGGGAATCACCCGCGATGAAACCGCCGCCGTGAATCAGGACGAAAAGCTTCGGAAGCGTCTGACCGGCAGCCTTCGGAACATACAGATCCAGATACTGGTTTTCCGAATCTGTCCCGTAGGACAGACGGAGATGGGACTCTCCGCCTGTCCAGGAAGCCGTATCATCCAGCCGCAGACTCGGCATGGTCAAATTGCGAAACACGGCGTAAGCAGCCCTGTTCCATATGGCCGCCAGTATCGCCGAAACAGCCGCCGCCAGCGTCAGAAAGACAGCGGCTGCACGCAGAAAAAATTTTTTCCGGCTTTTTGTAGGTTTCATAGAATTTTGCTCCAATAATTCTTTCGTTCAGAATTCCGTTACCCCAGGAGTTTTCCGATGAAACTGTTTTTCTTCTTTTCCTGCTTCTCCTGGTACTTTCGTTCCTCTTCCTCGAAACTAAGGCCTTTCTTGGCGCACAGGGCTTTCAGTTCTTCAATGCGCTCGGCTTCCGCCTTCCGGTCGGCTTCCTCCTGCTCTCTGCGGGCACGCTCCTCCGGCTCTACCCAGATGCCGCCCTCTGCAAGAACTGCAGCCTTCTGATGTTCGATGATGGTCTTCTGATCTTCCGCCACGTATTTTTCCACATCCATCTTCCACAGAAGAAGCACGGAAATAATGCAGGCGATTACATCTACGCCCAGATAAGCGAAAGCCAGAACTGCTTCTGTTCCGCCCAGCTGGCGGTAAATCACCGGGCCGGTGTGGCTGGCAATATCCGCAATCAGGGCCTCTCCGCCCCGGGTTGCTTCATAAATAACCGGATCCACCGCATAGCCTACGTTGCTGTAGCCGGCAAAGGTCAGCATGGCGTTGATCAGGCCCATTCCCAGGCCGCCCAGGCCAACCATAATGGAGCTGTAAAGGCTCATGGTGAAACCATCGCTT
>CANQBN010000040.1 GCA_947588855.1 uncultured Lachnospiraceae bacterium | reverse complement strand
TTTCCTTTATTTCGGGCCGTCCTTATGCCGGCCCGGTCTGCATTACGGGTCCATTATACTTCCTATAACGGGAATTATCAATACTTTTTTAACATTTTTTCAAAATTTCTTCAAAATGTGCAAGTACTGGTGCTTCCTTTCCAGGAAATACAATGTTCCTCAATCACAAGGTCATTATAATACATTTCGCTGGAAAAGGCTATAAACTTTCTCTAAGCATTTTCTTACGTAAATCTTACGAAAAACAAGTTTTTTTCTTAGATTGTATTTAAGTTAATACAAAGATTGCTTTTCACCCTGTTCATGATATAATGTTCATATCTTAAGTTAAAATGCTTATTTTTGAACGGAGGCTTCTTATGGACAGAAAAGCATTGCTGTGCAGAAGCATTTTGGAACAGCCCCGGATTACCCAACGTGAACTGGCAAAGCTTCTGGATGTCTCTCTCGGTACAGTCAACGGTCTGATGAAGGAATGCATGGAGGAGGGACTTATCTCAGCGGATGGAGGATGCCACAGCCTGACTCAGCAAGGCATTACTCTTCTGGAGCGGCACCGTGTGAACGGCGCTCTGATCATGGCTGCCGGGTTCGGTTCCCGCTTTGTTCCGCTGACCTTCGAGACTCCCAAGGGCCTTCTTGAGGTATTTGGCGAGCGGATGATCGAGCGCCAGATCAGGCAGCTCCATCAGGCCGGTGTTCATGATATTACCATAGTAGTCGGTTATCTGAAGGAGAAATTCGAATATCTCATTGATAAGTACGGAGTGAAACTCCTCTACAATCCAGAATATTCGTCCAAGAACAATTTGTCAACCATTTACCATGCCAGAAAGGTCCTTGAAGGAAAGAATATGTATATTCTTTCTTCCGATCACTGGATGAAGGAGAATCTGTTCCATTCTTATGAATGCGGTTCCTGGTATTCTGCCGTATATAAGAAAGGAGAAACCTCCGAATGGTGTTTTTCATTTAACAAGAAAGGAAAGGTCCTGAGTGTCAGAGCCGGCGGCCGCGACGCATGGGTCATGTATGGCCCCGTATACCTTTCTTCTGATTTTATGGCAGATTTTCTTCCTATGATAAAAAAATATTACCACGCTCCCGGAACTGAGCAGATGTACTGGGAACATGTGTATATGGAAATGCTGGACGGCAGCGCCTGGGAACGACTGGGCCAGGACTCCGGAACAGCCCACAATGTACCTGAACTTTATATTAACTTTCAATCGGCTGATTCTGTCTACGAATTTGAGAATCTGGAAGAACTGAGAGTATTTGACAAGAAATATCAGGATCAGTCTGACAATGAGGCCATGGAGCTGATCGCCAGGACTTTTCAGGTAAGCGAATCGGAAATCCGCAGCATACGCTGCGTGAAAGCAGGCATGACCAACCGGTCTTTCCTTTTTCAGGTTCACGGCAAATCTTATATCTGCCGCATCCCCGGGCCGGGCACCGGACTTCTGATCAACAGAAAACAGGAGGCTAAGTCCCTTGAAGCCGTCGCTCCCCTGAACATTTCAGAACGGGTCGTTTATTTCGACAGCGAGACCGGTTATAAGATTGCGGAGTATTATGACGGGGCCAGAAACTCAGACCCTCACAGCGAGGAAGACGTAAGAAGGTGTATGGAACTGCTGCGTCGGCTTCACAATTCCGGCATTCAGGTAGAACATTCCTTTGATATCCGGGAACGGATCGCCTTTTACGAGAATCTGTGTAAGAGCCACGGGGAAATTCCCTTTGAGGATTACAGGCAGGTAAGAAGGCAGATGACGGAACTGATGGATAATCTTGACCGCCTGAACCGCCCCCGGAAGTTCTCCCATGTGGACAGCGTGGCGGATAATTTCATTTTCCTGCCGGACGGAGAGCTGAAGCTGATCGATCTGGAATACGCCGGAATGTGCGATCAGCTGATCGATATCGCCATGTGCGCTATCTACTCTTATTATGACGATGAACAGGTGGACTGGCTCATCAGACTGTATCTGCAGCGGGAACCTACGGAGGAAGAACAGACCGTTATCTACTCTTATATCGCCCTGGGAGGCTTCCTTTGGAGTCTGTGGGCTATTTACAAAAGTTTTCTGGGCCAGGAGTTCGGAGAGTACACGATGATCCAATATCGGTACGCCAAACGGTATTATCGCAAGATATTCCAAAAAAAATAAGAAAATTTTCATTTTACCTCTATATATTGTGGAATATTTGTGCTATACTGGTACATAATGAGTTTTCGTATACGTTTTTAACAAACGAGGAGGAGAAGGGTATGATACGTCGGAAACAGTTACGCGCCCTGGCCCTGGCCGGATTGCTCGGTGTCATGACGCTTGCGCCGGCTTCCACAGCCTGGGCAGGCTGGAGCACTTCCAATGGCAAATGGGTGTATTACGATAATGACGGTTCTGTTCGCAAGGGTTGGCTGAAGACCACCACCGGAGAATACTATTTTATGGATCTGTCCACGGGGCAGATGACCACCGGCTGGAAGCAGATCAACAATATCTGGTATTATTTCCAGAATAACGGCGTAATGGTGGCGAGCAACTGGATCATCGACGACGGCAAGTATTATTATCTGTATCAGGACGGCTCCATGATCACCGGATGGCTGCGTATCGGAGATGTGTATTATTATATGAAATCCAGCGGCGCTATGACCAAGGGCTGGTGGCAGATGGACAACACCTGGTATTATGCCGATGAGAATAACGGTCAGGTGGCTATCGGATGGAAGCAGGTCAAGAACGACTGGTATCTGTTCGGAAACGATGCCAAGATGCTGACCGGATGGCAGCAGGTCAATGGCCGCTACTTCTACCTGAACAGCGACGGCCGGATGCTGACAGGATGGCTGAATGACGCCAACGGCAACCGCTACTATATGTCTACCAGCACAGGCGCCCTCTCCACAGGCTGGCAGCAGATTGACAACAACTGGTATTATTTCAATAATTCAGGTCATCTGCAGACCGGATGGCTTCTGTTGGACAACAGATATTATTATCTGGATCCCAACAACGGCGGCAGGATGGCTGCCAACACCACCATGAACATCAACGGAATCTCGTATTCCTTCGATGCCAACGGTGTTTACTACACATCTAACAACAATAATAGTCCTACCGTATCGAGTCCTTCCGGTTCGTCTGGCAATATCGTCAGCGGAGGTCCGAGTTCGGGTTATTCCGGTTCCTCCAGCGGCGTAGTCAGCGGCGGTCCCGGTTCCGGCTATTCCAATTCTCCCAGCGGCGTAGTCAGCGGTGGCCCCGGTTCAGACTATTACGGCAGCAGCGGCGTGGTTACAGGAGGTCCGGGAAGCACAGGCAGTTCCAGTGGTCCCAACTCATATTATTCCTCCTCATATCCTTCTTCTGGCTCCAACAGTTTGACGCCCGGATTAACCGGCGGTCCCGGTTCCAATCATTAATACGGCAGCTTCCGAAAGGAAGCTGCCGCTTTCTTTTCTTTCTTTGCAGGCCGATTAGTAGAACAGCCGGTTCACCGCGCTGAAGATTCCGCGGAAGGACGCTCTGGTGATGTTGGAACTGATTCCCACACCGTAAGTCGCCCTGCCGGACTGCACATCCATCAGATGGATGTAGGAAGCCGCCTGAGCTCCGGAACCGGATGTCAGGGCATGCTCATTATAATCCAGCACGCGAATCTCGATTCCAAGTTCCTTCTCAAGTCCCTTCTGCATGGCGTCGATAGGACCGTTGCCCACGCCTTCAAATGTTTTCTCAATACCATTGTTGGTATAGGACACCGTCACCAGGGTGGCGAAGCTTCCGTCTTCCAGCTCCGTATCATGAATCTGACACTTGCGGAAATGTATAGGCTCTTTCCGCTCCGTATAATTGTTGCGGAACTCTTCCATGATCCGCTCCGGAGCCACCTCTCCCTGCTTCTCAGAAATCTTCTGAATCACATCCGCGAACTCCTTATGCATGCCCTTGGGCAGCTTGAAGCCGTAGAAAGTATCCATGACAAAGGCTACGCCGCCTTTGCCGGACTGACTGTTAATCCGAACGATAGGCTCGTAAACTCTTCCGATATCGGACGGGTCGATGGGCAGATACGGAACCTCCCAGTACTCCCCATGGCGTTCTTTCAGCGCCTGCATGCCCTTGTTGATGGCGTCCTGGTGAGAACCGGAAAACGCCGTAAATACCAGCTTGCCGGCATAGGGATGTCTCGGGTCGATCTCCATCTTGGTGCAGCGCTCATATACCTCGGCGATGGCGCGCACATTCTCGATATTCAGGTGAGGATCAATTCCCTGGGAGAACATATTGTAAGCCAGCGTCAGAATATCTACATTACCGGTTCTCTCTCCGTTGCCGAACAGAGTTCCCTCCACCCGGTCAGCTCCCGCCATCAGCGCCAGCTCCGTAGCCGCCACGCCGGTTCCCCGGTCATTGTGGGGATGAAGACTCAGGACAATGCTTTCCCTGTTCTTGAAATGCTTGTTCATCCACTCGATCTGATCCGCGTATACGTTGGGAGTCGTCATCTCAACCGTAGACGGCAGATTGAAGATAATGGGCCGTTCCGGCGTCGCCATGCCCCAGGTATCCATAACCGCCTCGCAAACTTCCAGAGCATAATCCAACTCCGTACCGGTGAAGCTCTCCGGCGAATACTCCAGAAGCAGATCCCCATCGTACTTCTCCGCGTATTTCCGCACCATCTCCGTGGCGTCGGTGGCAATCTTCTTAATCTCTTCCTTGTCCTTATGGAACACCACGTCTCTCTGGAGTGTGGAGGTGGAATTGTAAATATGGAAGATCACCTTCTTAATACCCTCAATGGCTTCGAAGGTTCTCTTCAGCAGATGCTCACGGCATTGAACCAGCACCTGAATCCGCACATCGTCGGGAATCAGCTTCCGTTCCACCAACTGACGCAGAAAATCATATTCAATCTGAGAAGCTGCCGGGAAACCTACTTCGATCTCCTTGAAGCCCAGCTTCACCAGCATATTGAAGAACTCAATCTTCTCTTCCACTACCATAGGCTCGATCAGAGCCTGGTTTCCATCGCGCAGATCGACGCTGCACCACACAGGCGCTTTGTCAATCACCTTACTGGGCCATTCTCTCTCCGGCAAATATACCGGCGGTACCTGCTTATATCTCTTATAATTTAACATGATCTCATCCTCCTGATTTTCTTCGGGATGTCCCTCTCCGGAACATCCGGCCTGTTATAGCCGATGCCTGCGGCATCTGGCCTGCTGCATTCTCCATGACCTGTCTCATGGCCGGTCTAATTCTCTACACTTCTCTCACAGGCCCCGCAGTCGGTAGATCACGCTGTACTTCCTGATTATATTCAGTTTCGCTTTGTTCACTGGGCCAGCCCCATCCTTCATCATTCCTTTCCGCGAAATGACTGCCTTTAACGACTGTTTTCGGCAGCGTTCCTTGATTATAGCACAGGGGAAAATTAATGGCAAGATAAATTTTCTTCATCATTGCCAATCAGCCATTCTCAGCCGTTTTCATTCAGGCGGCTGAGTTTCGCTGCCTGATCGGCCGCAATCAGGCTGTCCAGGATCTCCTGGATATCCCCGTTCATGATGGAATCGATCCGATACAGGGTCAGTTTAATCCGATGATCCGTGACGCGGCCCTGGGGGAAGTTGTAAGTGCGGATCTTCTCCGAGCGGTCGCCGGTACCGATCTGGCTTCGGCGTTCCTCCGCCTCAGAGTTCTGCCTTTTCTCCAGCTCCATGTCGTAGAGTTTGGAGCGCAGCAGGCGGAACGCCTTCTCCTTATTCTGAAGCTGGGATTTCTCCGTCTGGCTGTAAATCACGATTCCCGTGGGAATGTGTGTCAGGCGCACAGCGGAATCCGTTGTGTTTACGCACTGGCCGCCGTTGCCGGACGCACGCATCACATCGATGCGGCAGTCTTTCATATCAATCTGCACGTCCACATCTTCTGCCTCAGGCATAACCGCCACAGTGGCTGTAGACGTGTGAATCCGGCCGCCGCTCTCTGTCTCCGGCACCCGCTGAACGCGGTGAACGCCGCTCTCATATTTCATCTTGGAGTAGGCGCCCTTTCCGGTAATCATGGCCACCACTTCCTTGAAGCCGCCGATTCCGCTCTCGCTTAAGCTGACAAGCTCCACCTTCCAGTGATTGGCCTCCGCGTAATTTACATACATCCGATACAATTCAGCAGCAAACAGAGCCGCTTCCTCGCCGCCGGCTCCAGCCCGAATCTCCAGAATAATATTCTTATCATCATTAGGATCCTTCGGGAGCAGAAGAATCTTGAGCTTCTGTTCCAGCTCCTCAATGCGGGACTTAGCATCAGCCAGCTCCTCTTTAGCCAGCTGCCGCATCTCTTCATCACTCTCTTCATCCAGAAGAGCCAGACTGTCCTCCACATCCTGGTTGGCCTTTTTATATTCTTTATAGGTATCTACGAGGGGCATCAGGTCCGCCTGCTCCTTCATCAGCTTCCGGAACCGGTTCTGGTCCTCCGTCACGGAAGGACTGTTCAGTTCCTGCATCAGCTCCTCGTAATGAATTAAAATATCGTCCAAATGGTCAAACATAAAAACCTCCGCGCACTACCCGGTCCAGACCGGGCAGATCCTTAAAAACCTCGATCTCTCTAAATCCGTTTTCACTGAGAATCCGGCTCACGGCAGCCCCCTGATCGTATCCTATCTCCAGATAAATCGTGCCGCCTGGATTCAGCCACTGTCCTGCTTCCCGCGCAATCCGCCTGTAGAATTCCAGGCCGTCTTCCGTACCATCCAACGCCATGACCGGTTCATAATCCCGGACTTCCGGCTGAAGCTCTTTAATCGCTTCTGATGAAATGTAAGGCGGATTGGACACCAGAATATCATATCGTTCTCCCCGGGGCAGCGCATGAAACAAATCTCCCTGATACAGGCGGAACCTTCTTTCTTCCGATGATTCTGTCTCCCATTCCGGTATCAGCCGCTCCGCGTTCTCCGCCGCAGTCTCCAGCGCCTCCGCTGACAGATCCGCAGCCGTCACGCTCTCATAACCGCCCTTAACCGCAAGGCTGACGGCGATGCATCCGGAGCCGGTGCACAGGTCGAGAATCCGTTTCCCTCTGTCCGGCTGCTCACGCAGCACCAGTTCCACCAGCGTCTCCGTGTCCTGGCGGGGAATCAGCACATGGCCGTTCACAATAAAATCCAGCCCCATAAATTCCTGATGCCCCAGAATATACTGAAGCGGTTCCCGCGCAGAACGCCGGCGAATCATCCGGCGGTAATCCCTCAGGGCATTCTCCGTCAAATCAGCCGTCTTGCGGACGCCATTTTCTTCCGCATCTCCGCCGGGGACGGTCCCGGCCGCCAATGTCCGGCCGCTGCCCACAACATCATCCAACGGTCTCATCCGCTCCAGAAGGAAATGGGTCTCATCCATAACAAAAGCTTCCAGCAGCATTCTTCTGGCGTCTGACGCCGCGTTCGGCACATCTGCGCGTTCAAGAATTTCCGTTCCTTCCTTCAGCAACTGATTCAGCGTCATGACGGCGCCTTTCCAAAATTTTCTTTCAGATACGTCCGCCAGTCAAACACTGCCTCCACAGCGGCAATCGCCACTTCAATCATGCTGTCGTCAGGTTCTTTGGTCGTCATATTCTGCATCCAGAGGCCGGGTTTACTCAAAAAGTTCACTATGGGATTATCACTGCGGCCGGCCAGCCGCAGAAACTCATAAGACACGCCGGCAATCACCGGAATCAACACGATTCTGCTGATCACTTTGGGAATGAAGCCGTCCACCCGCACCACCATGAAAAACAGAATGCTGATCATCATAACAATAATCAGAAAACTGGTTCCGCACCGCTTATGCTGTTTGGAACTGGCCCGCACATTGTCCACGTTCAGTTCCATGCCGTGTTCAATGCAGTTGATGCATTTGTGCTCGGCGCCATGATATTGATAGGTCCGCCGGATGTCCTCCATATTAGATACCAGCTTGATATACGCAATAAAGATCAGCAGCCGGATAACGCCTTCCAGAAACGCCATCACCGTGTCCGACGGAACTACAGGCTTCAGAAGCCGGCTGATCCCCAGCGGCAGCACCATGAAAATACCTATGGCCGCAATGACGGAAAACACCATAACAGCCGTCATCAAATGCTTCTCCAGAACCTCTCCGAATTTCTCATCCAGCCATCGCTCCAGCTTTCCCGGTTCTTCCTCCGTCTCATCATCCTCAAAAAAACTGGCTGACAGCATCAGCGTCTTCATTCCAAGAATCATGGAGTCTGCGAAATTAAAAACGCCCCGGACAAAAGGCAGTGCAAAAATCGGATATTTCTCAGTCAGACTCACATAAGTATCCTTGCAGACTACAATCTCTCCGTCGGGCTTGCGGACCGCCGTAGCGTAATCGTCCTTATTCTTCATCATAATTCCTTCGATAACCGCCTGTCCGCCTATTCCGGAATATTTCATAAAGAATCTCCTAACTCTCTCATACGATGGAAGAAGCGCGCCAACGCGCCCTTTCCTTCATATTGACGTAATAAAAACAGGTTGGGACGTGTCTCCACTCAATCCCAACCCTGTTCTCTGCTTGCTCACTATTTGCCTGCGTTAACGCCGTATTTACGATTGAACCGCTCAATACGTCCGCGGGCTGCGGTCGCCTTCTGCTGGCCTGTGTAGAATGAATGGCATTTGGAACATACCTCTACGTGAATCTCCTTCTTCGTAGAACCGGTAACGAATTCATTACCACAGTTGCAGGTTACCTTGGCCTGATAATATGCCGGATGGATTCCCTCTTTCATGTCTTTCACCTCTCAAATCTTAATTTTCTATGCAATTGTGACCCGATCATCACATTTTGTCACGGAAACAGCCTACATAGTATATCATAGAACTATTTAATATGCAAGCGAAAAATTGGATTTTCCCAGATTTCCTCGGATATTTGCACGCCGCGCGGCTTGCGGCCGATCATTTGCCGTTAGAAGAAACGGGTCTTTCTGGCTATATCCATGAACTCCCGATTGGTTCTGGTTCTGGAGAACAGATTCAGGATCTGCTCTACCGCTTCATCCGCCTTCATGCCGTTAGTGGCCTTGCGGATCATATCCACGCATTCCTGTTCCTCTCTGGTCAGCAGCAGATGATCATTTCTGGTTCCGGATTTTAATATATCAATAGCCGGGAAAATACGCTTCTCCGACAGCTTCCGGTCAAGCACCAGCTCCATGTTGCCGGTACCCTTGAATTCCTCGTACACCACGTCATCCATACGGCTTCCCGTATTGACCAGCGCCGTCGCCAGAATCGTCAGGCTGCCGCCCTCTCTCATATTCCTGGCCGCGCCGAAAAATCTCTTGGGCATATATAACGCCGCCGGATCCATACCGCCTGACAGCGTGCGGCCGCTGGGCGGAACCACAATATTGTAGGCCCTGGCAAGTCTGGTGATACTGTCCAGAAGAATGATCACATCCCGGCCGTGTTCTACCAGGCGGCGGGCGCGTTCCACTACCATTTCAGAAACTCTCTTATGGCGTTCCGGCAATTCATCAAATGTAGAATAAATCACTTCCACATTTCTTCCGATCACAGACTCCTTGATATCCGTGACTTCTTCAGGACGCTCGTCAATCAACAGTATGATCAGATGCATGTCCGGGTGATTGGTGGTGATAGCCTGCGCCACCTGTTTCAGCAGCGTCGTCTTGCCGGCCTTGGGGGGAGACACAATCATACCGCGCTGGCCCTTGCCGATGGGCGCCAGAAGATCGAGAACCCTCATAGCCGTGGAGTTCGGCCTGCCCGGCGTCTCCATGTGCAGTCTTTCATTGGGAAAAACAGGCGTCAGTTTTTCAAAACTGGGTCTTTTTTCCAAAACCGAAAGAGGATAACCGTTAACGCTTTTAATGTAAAGCAGGGCGGCAAATTTTTCAGAAGCCGTCTTAATGCGCCGGCTGCCTATCAGCATGTCCCCCGTCTTCATGTTGAACCGGCGGATCTGGGACGGTGCCACATACACATCGTTCTCACCCGGCAGAAAATTCTCACACCGTATGAACCCGAACCCATCCGGCATGACTTCCAGAATTCCGTTCACTTCAATGCCGCTGTCCAGTTCCGCGATATCCTGAGGGGACTGATCGGGAAACTGAGCCTGAATCTGAGGCGTTATGTTGGAAACATTAATCCGCTGCTGACCTTCCTGTCTGCGGGGCATGTCCGCTCTCCTGCGGGAGCGAGGCCTGGCGGCAGATTCCGTCTGCGCCGGCGCTTCCGTCTGTGCCTCCGCGGGCCGGGCCCCGGACGTCTGGGCTGCCTGGCCTGGATTTGTCTGATTGGCAGCCGTCTGATTAAAAGAAGACTGGGCTGCCTTTTGTTCCTCTAGTTCTTTCGCCTTCTCACACAGCAAATCAATCAGCTGCGCTTTTCTCATAATACTGACGCTTTTAATTCCCTGTTCTTTCGCAATCGCTTTTAATTCTGTGAGTGGCAGTGTCTCTAATTTCTCACGCATACTCTATTCTCCTTTATCAATTCTGCTCTCATCCGGGGGATTCTTTGCGAACATACAATAACGAGATTCATGAATTATGCCTATTATAGCGCATACTCTGCCAAAAAGGAAGCTATTTTTTCAGAAAACTAAAAAAATCCCGGATTTCCCGCTCATACCCCAGGTCTGACAGATGATAAAATTCCCGATTTTCCATCCCGTCCGGCATATACTGCTGCTTTACAAAGTGATTGGGATAATCGTGAGGATACAGATAACCTGCCCCATGTCCCAGCTTTTCAGCGCCCTTATAATGCTTGTCCTGCAAATGTACCGGTATCGGCGGAGTCTTCTCCGAGGATACCGCTGATGATGCCTCGCCGATAGCCCGGACTACCGAATTGCTTTTGGGTGCCGTGGCAATGTAGATTGCTGCTTCCGCCAGAATAATCTGGGCCTCCGGCATACCTACCCTCTCCACAGCCTGGGCGGCGCTTGCCGCTACGACCAATGCCTGAGGGTCCGCCATACCCACGTCCTCAGCCGCATGAATCATAATGCGGCGGGCAATGAATTTGATATCTTCACCGACATAGAGCATTCTTGCCAGATAATAAACCGCGGCATCCGGATCGGAACCGCGCATGCTCTTAATAAATGCGGAAATCGTATCATAATGATTGTCGCCGTCTTTATCATAGCGCACAGCCCTCTTCTGGATACACTCCTGCGCCGTCTCCAAATCAATGTGAATCTTTCCGTCATCACTTCGGTCCGTAGTCAGAACTCCCAGTTCAACGGCGTTCAATGCCGCTCTGGCGTCTCCGTTAGCAGCATCCGCCAGAAATTCCACAGCCTCCTCATCGATCTCGGCCCGATAGCTCCCCATGCCCTTCTCCTGATCATGGACGGCCCTTTGAATCAACACTTTTATATCGTCCTTTTCCAGACTTTTAAGTTCAAAAATTCTCGATCTCGACAGAAGCGCGCCGTTCACCTCAAAATAGGGATTCTCTGTGGTGGCGCCGATCAGAATCAGAGTTCCGTCCTCCACAAAAGGCAGCAGATAATCCTGCTGACTCTTATTAAAACGGTGAATCTCATCCACAAACAAAATCGTCTTTCTTCCGTACATTCCCAGGGTATCCTGGGCAGCCTTCACCACATCCTCCATATCCTTCTTTCCCGCCACGGTAGCGTTAATCTGGCGGAAATCAGCCCTGGTGGTATTGGCAATCACCTTAGCAAGAGTCGTCTTTCCGGTTCCCGGCGGTCCATAGAAAATAATCGAGCCCAGCTGATCCGCCTTAATCGCCCGGTACAGCAGCTTATCCTTCCCGACAATATGTTTCTGTCCCACCACCTCGTCAAGAGTCGCCGGTCTCATTCTGGATGCAAGCGGCGACTCCTTCTCCTGAGTGGCGCTCCTCATGTAATCAAACAAATCCATAAATATGCTCCTCGTCCTGTCACTCAATCAGCATCTCATCAACCGTAACAAAATTATAGTCTTCCGCCAGAAGCATGTCAACGATTTCCAGCGCCGCTTCTACCGAAGGTTCATACACATCATGAAGAAGAATGATGCTGCCGTCCTCCACATGACTTTTCACATAGGCGACCACAGACGCCCTGTCCTGGCTCTTCCAGTCCAGCGGATCCAGATTCCACAGAACCGCCGTCATGGGAACCAGTTCTTCCAGTTCATCGCTCCAGGAGCCAAAAGGCGGCCGGACGTAGTCCGGCTCATGCCCGGTAACTGCTTTGATCTTCTCATTGGTCCGCCTGATCTGGGCGCATGCGTCTTCCGCATGTTCAGCCGTCAGCTGCATATGGCTCTGGCTGTGATTTCCAATCAAATGGCCATCCTTATACATTTGACGGACAATTTCCTCATTTCCGTCAATGTTCTGCCCGATGAGAAAAAAAGAAGCATGGACATGGCGCTTACGCAGTCCGTCCAGAAGCTTCGGCGTCCAGACCGGATGAGGACCGTCGTCAAAGGTAAGGGCCACCGTCTTCGTCCCTGCCTCGGTTTGTTTGGCCGCCGCCCTTTCCGCGGCGGACGGTTCCCCTGCCGCAGATATGATGTCCGGATCTGCCAGCCGGTTCGCATAGAGATCTGCGGCCAGCAAAACCAGCAGGAGTACGCAGCACCAGGCCGCCATTTTCTTTCCCACAAACCAGCGCCGCCGATTCATGCCGGCCTCCCGAATTTCCTCATATTGTCAATTACTATGATATGAAAATCTTTCGCGGATAGAAGCGAAGTTGCATACTGACGTAATAAAAACGCCCGGACCAAAGGTTTCTCTTCAGTCCGGACGGATTCATTACACAGATTATGGACATTAACCTGTACCAGTTACGCCAGCACGGCATCGTAGGCAGCGCCCATGCCCTTCTCCTCGATCATATCATACCACTTCTGAACCTCAGGCAGCATATCGCTGAGATCCTGGCCCCAGTATTCCGTCTTCTTCAGAATATCCGCCACGGAAGCCGTCTTCATGAACGCCATGATATCCTCGCCGTCATTAGCCTCATCAGTGCGGTAGAAGGCGATCAGCGCCGCCAGAGAGAAGGTCAGCCCCGTTGGATATTTGCCAAAGGCCTCCTTGTACTCCAGAATCGTCGGCAAAACTCTGGCTTTGAACTTGGACACTGAGTTCAGGGCAATGGACAGCAGCAGATGCTTGATAAACGGATTGGAAAAACGCTCCAGAACCGCCGCGCCGAACTGCCGGTTGTCCTCCGTATCGCCAATGGTAGGAATAATCTCCTCAAAGATACACTTCTTAAGGATGGCAGACACCTTCTCGTCCTTCAGGCACTCGCCCACCGTCTCCAGACCGTACAGGCGGGCTCCCAGCACCATGGAAGTATGAGCACCGTTCAGGATGCGGACCTTTCTCTTCTTATAGGGATCTACGTTATCAGTCCAGACCACATTAAAGCCGGCTTTCTGAAGAGGCAGTTCGTCTTCATGATGTCCCTGAATAACCCACAGATGGAAAATCTCCGCCGTATCCATCATGTTGTCCTGCTGCCCAATCCTCTCGCAGAGGGCCTGATGCTCGTCTCTGGGGAATCCGGTCACGATACGATCCACCAGGGTAGAGCAGAAATCATTCTCCTTCTTCAGCCATGCCTTAAATTCATCGCCCAGTCCCCACAGGTCTGCATACTGAAGGCAGCACTTCTCCAGTTCCTCGCCGTTGTGGTCGATCAGCTCGCAGGAAAGAATGATAAATCCGGGAAGCCCCAGCTGATATCTCTTATACAGAAGCTGGGTCAGCTTGCCGGGGAAGCTCTTTGCAGGGGTATCCTCAAATTTATTCTCAGGCACAAACTCGATTCCGGCCTCCGTAGTATTGGACACCACAAAACGGAAATCCGGATTCTCCGCCAGGGCCATATACGCGTCGCAGTCGGCGTAAGGATTCACACATCTGGAAATGACATCGATGTGAGTATGCTCATCCACCACCTGGCCGTTGTCGATGCCCCTCAGGAACAGATTATACTCACAACCCTGTTTCTCCAGCATCTCGCACATGCCCCGCTCAATGGGCTGCACTATAACTACAGAGCCGTCAAACAGGTCTTTTTCTTTCATTTTCTGGAAAAAATAATCCACAAATCCCCTCAAAAAACCGCCTTCGCCAAACTGAATCACTGTCTCTTTACGATTGCTCATGTCTGCTCCCCTCCAATAATTTCTTAAATTGCGCAAATTGTAAGCGCTTTCATTAGCAGTTAAGTATACTATACAACATTTCCCGGGAGATTGCAAGAGGTTTCCAACACAAAAAGAGCAGTCCCCTGCGGAAACTGCCCTCTTCTGACTTCTGATTTAAACTACTTAAACGGCTTTCACGTTTACTGCCTGCATACCGCGGTTTCCCTCTGCCATATCAAAGGTTACTTTCTGGCCATCTTCCAGAGTCTTGTAACCATCGGCAACGATGCCGGAGAAATGTACGAAGACCTCCTCGCCTGTCTCATCGTTGGTGATGAATCCATAACCTTTTGTTGCGTTAAACCACTTTACTGTACCCTTGTTCATGCCGGTACACCTCCTAGATATTAATTCGTACTTCTCCTGCAAAAAAATTCACATGTTTTTGTAGATCATCGTCATGCCCAATGACTTACAAAAACATGTGAATCAAAAGCTTCCTCGAAATACACTTCTTTTTTACCATATTTTTTCCCTTCTGTCAAGACAGTTTACTTCACTATGACGAAAAAACTCCTGAAACCTTATAAAATTTCAGGAGTTTTTGTCATCTTATCATGTAATGTCCGAAATGTTCCGGAATCATTACTTCAGAGTAACCTTTGCGCCCTCGGCCTCCAGCTTGGTCTTCAGCTCCTCGGCCTCTTCCTTGGATACGCCGGTCTTTACAGCCTTGGGAGCGCTGTCTACTACGTCCTTGGCTTCCTTCAGGCCCAGGCCGGTAGCTTCACGTACAACCTTGATAACTTTAACCTTATTGGGGCCAACCTCGGTCAGCTCAACATCAAACTCAGTCTTCTCCTCAGCAGCCTCGGCAGCGGGACCTGCAGCAGCTACAACAACGCCGGCAGCGGCAGATACACCAAACTCCTCTTCACAAGCCTTTACCAGCTCGTTCAGTTCCAGTACAGATAACTCTTTGATCGCTTCGATAAACTCAGCAGTGGTCAACTTTGCCATTTTGATTTCCTCCGTTATTATTTTCTAAAAATTGATTGGATTCTTCCTGTTACGTGTTCCATATTACGCGGCTGTGTCCCATAGCGGGAAACTTACGCCTCCGCCGCTGGCGCGCCGCCGTTCTTTTCCGCAATCTGGTTCAGAACGCGGGCCAGATTGGCAACCGGGGACTGCATGCTTCCGAACAGTCTGCCCAGCAGAACTTCTCTGGACGGTACAGACGCGATCACCTGCATACCCTTGGCATCATAATAAGAATTCTCGACGATGCCGCCCTTAATCTCCAGAACCGGAGCGGTCTTGGCAAACTCAGCCAGGATTCTGGCCGGAGCCGTAGCGTCAGTCTTGGATACAGCCAAAGCGGTCGGGCCTTCCAGATGAGGACCAAGAGCCTCAAAAGGCGTATCCTTCGCTGCAAAGCGGATCATGGTATTCTTGTAAACTTTGTAGACGATGCCTGCCTCTCTTAACTGCTTACGCAGCCGGGTATCCTGCTCTACAGTAAGTCCACGATAATCCACTGCCACCGCCGTCTGCGCTCCGTCGAACAGTTCAGCAATCTCTTTGATGATTGGCTGTTTTAATTCAACTTTTGCCATAGATGGTCTACCTCCTTGTTTTATTTGGAGTATTGAAAGAGAAAACAAAAACCTCTCTGCCATAAAGACAGAGAGGTCATAAACATACACTTGCGTGAAATATCAGTCCTCGGCAGGCGTATCTAACTTATGCCTTACGGCACCTGCTGTCTTCGGCTTTCAATACTTGCGTATTGTATCATATCTATATTCGGATTGTCAACATCAAATTATGATCAGCCGTTCAGTTTTACAACATTCAGCTTGATGCCGGGGCCCATGGTAGAAGTGATCGTCGCGCTCTTGATAAACTGACCCTTCAGCGCGCTGGGTCTCGCTTTGATGATGGCATCCATAAGCGTCTGGAAGTTGTCCGCCAACTGCTCTTCTGTGAAAGAAGCTTTACCCACTGGCACATGGATAATATTGGTCTTGTCAAGACGGTATTCAATCTTACCGGCTTTGATATCGCTGATAGCCTTGGCTACATCCATAGTAACGGTTCCGGCCTTCGGGTTGGGCATCAGGCCCTTCGGTCCCAGGATACGGCCCAGACGTCCTACAACGCCCATCATATCCGGAGTTGCCACAACAACGTCAAAATCCAGCCAGCCTTCATGCTGAATCTTCGGAATCAGCTCCTCGCCGCCTACAAAATCAGCGCCTGCGGCCTGAGCCTCGTCCAGCTTCGCGCCCTTGGCAAATACCAGGATGCGGACGGTCTTGCCTGTTCCATGAGGCAGAACCACCGCGCCGCGGATCTGCTGATCCGCATGACGTCCGTCACAGCCTGTTCTCAGATGAACCTCAATCGTCTCATCAAATTTGGCAACTGCGGCTTTCTTCACTAAAGCGATGGCGTCCGCGGCATCATACTGAACGGAACGATCTACCAATTTAGCAGCCTCAGCGTATCTTTTTCCTCTTTTCATTACTATAAACCTCCTTGTGGTATTGTCGGGGATTGCCCTCCCACGGGTATTTACTACTGGTTTCTAAGCTCGCAGACTTTCAGGGAAAGCCTGCTCCTTAGGAAAATCATTCCTCCACTGTGATTCCCATGCTTCTCGCGGTTCCCGCGATCATGCTCATGGCAGCCTCAATGCTTGCGGCGTTCAGATCCGGCATCTTAAGCTCGGCGATCTTACGGACCTCGTCCTTGGAAATGGCAGCCACCTTGGTCTTATTGGGTGTACCGGAACCGGACTTGATGTTGCACGCCTTCTTCAGCAGAACCGCTGCCGGCGGAGTCTTGGTAATGAAGCTGAAGCTTCTGTCCGCATAAACCGTGATAACTACCGGGATGATCAGATCTCCCTGATCCGCGGTTCTCGCGTTAAACTCCTTGGTGAACTGCATAATGTTAACGCCATGCTGACCAAGAGCCGGTCCTACAGGCGGCGCCGGCGTTGCCTTGCCGGCCGGAATCTGTAATTTGATATAACCAGTTACTTTCTTTGCCATAATCAGGCACCTCCTAATATTGTGGTATTGTCGGGGAATGTCCCTCCCACTTGTTACAGTTACAGCTTTTTCAATTCTGTGAATGCCAGTTCAACCGGCGTCTCCCGGCCAAACATCTCGACATTGATAGTGGCGGTCTTCTTGCTCTCGTTGATAGACCTGATCGCACCTACGGTATCTTTCCAGGCGCCGGAAATGACTACCACAGTATCGCCGACCTCAAAGTCTACCATCACACCCGAAGCCATGAAGCCCAGGCTGGCCATCTCATCGTCCGTCAGAGGAACCGGTTTGGAACCCGGACCGACAAAACCGGTGACACCGCGGGTATTACGCACCACATACCATGTATCATCATTCATGACCATGTGTATCAGCACGTAACCGGGAAACATCTTCTTGTCAACCGCTTTTTCCACTCCGTTCTTAATCTCCACAACGGCCTGCATGGGAACGGACACCTCCAGAATCTGGTCCTGCAGGCTTCTGTTCTCGATGGTCTTCTCAATATCGACTTTTACCTTGTTCTCATAGCCCGAATAGGTATGAACCACATACCAGCTTGCTTCCGCCATACGATTCACCTTTGCCCTTAATTATAGAATAAAACTGAGACCATAGGAAATGACCAGGTCCAGTACCGCAATGATCAGGCCCAAAGCAACTGAGCATGCAAGCACGGCAACCGTCTCGCGGCCCACATCCTCTCTGGTAGGCCAGACGATCTTGTTGAACTCGGCTTTCAAGCCAGAATAAAAACTTTTCTTGTTGGTTTTCTTTTCTTTGCTTGCTGTTCCTTCCATAATTTCTACGTCCTTTACTCTACCTGATTACTTCGTCTCTTTGTGCAAAGTATGTGTCTTACAGAATCTGCAGTACTTCTTGGTCTCCATCCTGTCGGGATGAGCCTTTTTGTCTTTCGTCATGTTGTAATTGCGCTGCTTGCACTCCGTACATGCCAGGGTAATTCTTGTGCGCACGACTTCCACCTCCACTTTCATCGTAGTCTGCCGGTCTTTTCCTGCCAAATCCGTAAAATTAGTGCAAAAAAAAAGACCTCTGTTCTTCCATTCGCTTCCTCACTATACCATATGAGAGGAAAAACGTCAATCTTTTTTTGCTTTTTTCATCTTTTCATCGGCTTTCATCATATCCCCTGCCCGATACAGATAGTCAGACAGTACACATTCTTCACTCCCATGGACAGAAGCACTCTTGAGCAGGCTTCCATGGTACTTCCCGTAGTATAAATATCATCTACCAGAAGAACTGTCCGGACGGAAGCAGGCAGTTTCCCGGGGCCGAACGCCTGCCGGAGATTGCGGAGACGCTGAGCCGGATCCAGTTCTTTCTGGGGAGCCGTTCTGCGGATTCTCTTCAATCCCCCGGAACATACCGGTATGCTCAGCCGGCGTCCGATCTGTTCTGCCAAAATCTGTGCCTGATTGAATCCCCGGCCGCGCAGTCTGGAAGGGTGTACCGGCACCGGCACGATGATATCCGGCGACATTCTCAATATCTGTCTGCCAAACCTCTGACAGACGGCCTGTCCATAAAAATCCAGATACTCTCTTTTATTCTTATATTTGATGGCCGACATGGATTTCCTGGCGGCGTCATTATAATTCAGCAGCGCAAGATTCCGCCGGAAGCTTTTCGGATGGCGGCTGCAATCAAAACAATATTCGATCCGGCTGCTCTCCACCTGCTTCCCGCAGCATTTGCATACAGGCTGCCTCACCGGCGATAATTTCTTCACGCATTCCGGACAGATCAGTTCTCCCCTGGGCAGCACGATCTCCCCGCATACCGGGCAGCGGCGGGGAAAAATGAGACCGATCAGCTGATTGATACGCGGTTCTTCCTTCATTCCGCCTCTCCTTTCTCCCTGTTATGAAGTGACTTTTGTCAAGAGGTAAATTTGCATTCCACAAACTTTTTCTTTTCCCCTGACAAACC
>CANQBN010000039.1 GCA_947588855.1 uncultured Lachnospiraceae bacterium | reverse complement strand
GCTGTTCGCTAAACTTTACCGGGGCAGGACTTTCACCTGCCTATATTTCAAGCGCCGAACTGGCGCACCCTCCACATTTTTGTTTATTATACACGTCCTAGCGGACAATATATATCGTATGAATCACCATGGCAGCCGCGAGGAACGGCACAAACGGAATCTCCGTTTTCATAGAAATCCTTCGGAACAGCAAAAGCCCAATTCCATAGAGGAACGCAAGCATGAGTCCGATTACCAGGATCTGAACCACGTAAGCCCAACCCGCGGTCAGAGCCGTAATTCCCAGAAGCGCCGCGTCTCCCATTCCCATTTTCCCTCTGGACATCCACGTAAACAACATGACCGCAGCGAAGAATACCACTCCCGTCACTAGCGTCCAGATCAATTCATCCGGCAGATACATCAGTCCGCTCCACAGAAGCTGCCCTGCCAGGAAACAGACCAGAATAGCATCCGGAACAATCCTTCTTTTGATATCCACTGCCGCCAGTAAAAGATAGATATATACCATATCCGCAAGCCGCAACAGATACAATCCGCGTTCGGATACCGTCCCCGCGCCCAGATGGACAAGGAGCCACAGAAATGCCCACAGATACAGTTTCCTGCAGAGCCAGACCCGATAAAACGGCTTTTCTTCCTTTCTCAGATAATCCGCCGAATACACTGTCTCCATGCCATTCAGCAGCGCTGTGACCACCAGTACGGCTATCGTAAAAAAATTCATAATAATCCTGCCTAATCGATTTCTTTCGTCACAATCTCAATCTCCGGATAGCGCCGCTTCACATCCGCCAGGGCACGTTCAAACTCCGCTGTGTCGACCTGGCGCTCCTCTGTAGAGGATGGGATATAGACGACCAGCCTCTTATGCTTAATATCCTCCGCGTTTACCGTTACATCTTCAGAAGTGGACGTCTGATAATTGAGAATATCCCGGCATTTCTTCTCAATCGCGCCCTTTATCCCACTGGCGCTTTGATAACTCTTTGCCCTGAGATCAATGGAAACCGTGGCCGTGGCGGTTCCGGATGACGAATCAAACGCGGAGTAGGTTGGAAAATGATCCGGCAAAGTTCTGGTTCCGTCTTGCTCCTGGATCGCCTTCCCCCGCTCCAGCGTGTTTCTCATATCCCAGACGCTTTCCTCCTTCTTTTCGGAATCGCCGCCGGAAGAGGGCTGAAAGATGTTTTCTCCGCTTAATCCCCTGACATACGCCCGGTTCGCCAAGGTCATGCTCGGCATGATGTCGATGGGAAATATGGGGTCGATGGTGTAACACACCACCAGATCGATGGTTTTCCCATCTGCGAAAAGACTGGAGCCATCCAGATTCAGCCCGTCCATGCCTCCCACGACCCGCAGAGCTTTCAAACGCTCATCTGCAGAATTTCCTTTGGAATCAGCGCCGATATAACCCTCCATCAGAGGCTTCGCCACCAGCTTGAGAAGCTGTCGATTCGCTTCGCCTGTCGCTTCCCCTACCAGGGCAGATCCAATATTCTTCAGAATATCCTTGGGGTTAGTCGTCCCTCCGTAGTTCCAGGACGCGACACCGTTTACATCTCCCGCCATGAACTTATCGTACAGCTTTACCACTTCATCAACGTCGGAATTAAACTGGGCTGTCCGGTCTCCGGTGGCCTGTCTCACCTGATTGTTCAGATCCCCCAGGCCGGATACCTGGTAGATGTAAGTATACATGGACAATTCCTTGGCTGTCTGAGATACCGCGTGCTGAATCAATCCATACGTGTACACAATCCTCATGATATAGAGAAAAGTAACCAGGACCATCAGAAACAGCGGGTATGTAATCGCGGCCTCTATCGTGATCGAACCTTTTCTCTTCTTCCGTGTTCTCATGGTTTCTCTCCTTAATATCCCATATAGATGGAGCTGGAAAACTTCAGCCGTCCGCTATATCCTTTTTCCTCATAGCTGGACGAGAACGGCATGACCTCCCCGAACAGATACCGCAGCGATACGCTGGTATCCGCCTTCATATAGGTAAAAGCCTTCTCCATAGTGAAATCGTTCTGTCCGTTTTTCTTCATATTCATCTCGATCAGATCCGCGGAACGCATGATCCGTTTCTCGTCTCCGGCCAGGAGAAGCATGATCAGAAGGTAATCCTCATAGCTGACAAAAAGACCATTATTCAGGAAATCGTCCGGCTCGCCGTAATTGTCAATCAGGCCCGTTCCCGTCGGAATATCTCCCAGCAGCACATTATTCGTCGTCTTAACAAGCGGTATCCGATAGCCCTTCAACAGATAATCCATATCCAGAAAGGTTTCCGCCACGGACCATGCGGTCAGGAATATCCAAAAGAAAACCGGCTCCGGAACTACTCCCGCAAGCAGTGCGGATGAGACTGCCGCGGCAGCGTGGCAAGCCGTGTTTACATTGTCCACAAGGTAAAGGGCAATCATATTGTTGACCATTCGTTCCGCGTAAATCGTGGCATAGACCGCTCCTTCATTGGCTTCGTCCGTCCGCATTCCGTAGATCAGATACTCGATCTCGCCGCGAAGCACCGTATCCCGTTTTTTCTTGGGTTCAAAGCGCATGTCCAGTTCGCCGTCCGGATGTTCGTATCTCCATGCCGGCATATATTTATTTCTGTCGCTTTGGGGCATACTGGAAGTGAATTTTTCCACACCGGTCAGCCTGGTCTTAAAGGTTCCGAACATATAGGACAAGCTCAGGACATCATCACGAACCGTTTCTCCCAGCTGGAGAAGCATATTATCCTTCCCCTGGCTCATGATGCTCTTGGAGCCGCTTAGATCGCCGTTCGTATTATAAAAACCATTCTTGCCAGATTTTCCGGAATCAGGTTTGTACGATACCGACGGTCTCGCGTCATAAACAGCCTGTTCTATTTCTCCCCTTATCGCTTCTCCGTCTGTAGAGGAGTGGTCGCTTCCATCGGCTTTTTTGTTGGATTGCTGAGAAGCAAAATCCTCGCTGATCTTATTTTGATTTCCAGGCTCCGAATTTGGCTCGATATCCTTCCAGGATACGTTCTGAAGATTCGTCAACGTGTATGGATCATTATTGAATATTTTAAGAACAGCCGGACGATATTCACTATTGATCATATGATCTTCATCCTGGCTTGAACTTGTTAAATTGATGTTATAATAATAATATTCACTATTTACAAATTCTTCTTCATCATCTCCGCCACCAGCACCTGAACCATCCCCTTCTGATGCAGCAGCTTCAAAGTCTGCCTTCAGCTTTTCTATTCTTTCGATATCTTTTGTAATTGCTTTCTCAATCTTACCTGGTACAGATGATGATGAACCCGGATTCAATGGCTCCGGATCAAATTCATGAGCGTAGTAATTCAGAACAGGATCTTCCATAACCATATTTGTTTCATCAACATATTTCTGGTAAGATTCCCTATTCTTCTTTGCTTCTATACTCAGCTGACCCTCAACCGTACTTTGATTTTCGACCTTCCCCTCCCTGAAACCATCCAAACGTTCTACAGCTTTAACCGCTTCTATATTTGCTTTTTCCGCTAATCTCTGAACATTTCTTGCCCTTTCCCGCAATTCTTTCCCACTATTATAAAGTTCTTTCGCTTTGGTCGACCATTCAGCTGCCCGATTTCTTGTAGCTCTGTCAGGGCCATCTCCCTCCCGCGGATAGATGTTTTCATAACGCAATACCTCCATCCTGGCGCGGACCGCGTTAATATAATCAGTCTGCTTATCGTCCGCAATACTTTTTGCGACAGCAAACAAGCCTTTTATCTCATCCATCAACTCTTTAACAGCGGCATCAGCATCAGCGTTGGACTCATCAATGTCCATTTTTTCTTCCATCTCATCCGCCGACTTCGCATTGTCCTCCGCCTGCTTCTTAGCGTCTCCCAGGTTGGTCAGAATGTCCAACCGATCCAGGGCAACATAAATTCCGCGGAACTTGGCGTGTTCCACCATCTGAGTCTTCAATACTTCCTTCTCGGCGAGAGGGTACAGGGCCTCAGCCTTTGTAGCTCCGGAATCTACCTGAAAATCATACAGATTCAAAAAAGAAGCATCTGCCAGAGATTCAGTCCCGGTAACCGCCTCTTTCATAAATCCCCAGAGCATTTCCGAATACTCCGCATCATCCAGACCATAGGCCATAAGGGTGGCGTTTAGGCTTTCTTTATATATTTTATCAACATCTTCCGGTTTGTTTATGGCAAAAAGGCCGAACTGCTGCTTCAGTTCCAGATTATAATCGGCCAAGGCGCTGACAGCCGCCAGATCGCTGGCTTCCTGCACGATCGCCTTGGCGCTTGCGACTCTGCTGCCATCGATCAGGACAGCGGAAAGCAACAAAGATGGTATCAGTATAATTGTCAAAAAAATCGATATGGCTGCCTTTCTGCCCTTTTTCTCAAAGAATTTCATGACCGCTCTCCCTCTTCCGGTAACCCCTGACTCAATACTTTAATTTTACTTTAAAAGATCACTAAGCTTTTCCAACGCCTCCTGAATCTTGCCATAAGCGTCTTCCACTTTGTCAAAAATGCTGGTCTGTTTTAGAATATCAGTTACCAGATCCACGTTCCGGGCAAAATCCACCGGATCCACCACGGCCGATACCGCCGATGTGTTCACATCGAACGGTCCTTCATGGTCAAACATTTTCCCGATAGCATCTACCGGCATTTGATAGCTGTTCTGTATATTCACCTTGATTCGCTTTGCGATGACATAGTTCTCGATGGTCACGGAACCGCTGCCCCGCTCGCCTGCAAGGACATTATTCTCTCCCAGATACTGATTGACATACTGCTGCACCAGGTTCTGATAGCTTCCATCGCTGGCCATATTGATCAGCGGAACATTCCGATAAGGATCTCTGTATTTGAAATCTTCCAGTGTCTTCTCGCCTGTCCGCATATCAGACACTCGGGAGCTGTATACCACGGAACCCCGTTCCGAAGCCCGCACCGCGAGACTCTGAAGATTCACCTCCTGGTACAGCACCATACCCATAAACAAAATCAACATCAGTGAAAAAAACAGTGCGGAAAATACAAGCGTAGCCTCAATTGTAAAATAACCGTCTCTTTTTCGATTCTTTATCACTGATATAAATCTCTTTACTCTCTTCATATCCATTCCTCATCACAAATCCTGGTAATTCTCCGCCGAAAACCACAAAATATGATTTTCGGCGGATACCAGCGCATTCTCATCCCCCGGATGTTGGTTTTCCTACAACGCCTGTGTCAAATATAGTTTCCATTATGCCGCTTGCAAATTTAAATATCTGTTCTCTGAACAGCAAAGCCACGCACATCAGTGCCGCGATAATCATAACAATTTCAATAACACCCATTCCTTCTTCTTCCGCGTAAAACTGTTTCAGCAGTTCCATACTTTCCCCTCCTTTCCTTCGTATTCCGCCCGAAAAGCAGGCGGGTATCAAACACCTTCTCGGTGATTTCTACCTTACCCAATCTTACATCCCACTGGTCATACTGAGTACCGCAGGCGTCGCCACAATCAGCACGATTCCCAAAAACATGATCATCATGGGGATCAGGATCTTGGTTCCCGCTTCCTCTCCCAACTGTTTTGCCGCGTTCTTTCGCATCTCCCAGCATTCATTGCCCTGCTGCCGCAGAATCGGAACCACCTCGCTGCCTCCCCGTTTCAGGTTCATGACAACAACAGAGACAAATTTTGTCACTTCCTTGACTCTGCATCTTCTGGCAAATTCCTCATAGGCCATTCCTTCCGGTTTTCCCGCTTTGATTTCTCCCATAGCATAGGACATTTCATCATATAACACGTGTTTTTTCTTGTTTTCCCTGACAATCTTCTCCCATGCCTTGGAAATGGTCATGCCGGCATTCACCAAAAGCGTCAGCTTATTGACAAATTCCGGAAACTCCATCTGGATGGCAAGCCGTCTCTTTGCGATACTCTCATTCAAACTGGCGTCAACCAAAAAAGGAACCGCAAATATCGCAGCTATAGCTCCCAAACTGAAAGCCAGACCATCCGAACTTCCCTGAACGACCATGATCAAGCCCATAATCGAAGCAAACGCTGCGACAATTATGCCTACGGCCAGACGATACCCATTATGTATATAATAGAAAAATTCCACATCCCTCGGCCCGCGCAGCTCCAGCACTTTTTGATAAACCTGATTCTTATATTGCGCCAGCGAAGTTTTCACCTGCATAACCGGAATTTTCCGTGTAAGATTTCTGTCATAAAGCGCCAACCCCAGAGGAATGAAGTCCTTCAGACCGTACTCTTCTTTATCGACATACTCCAGATAGTCGTCATACTGTCCTTTTGACTTCACATAGCAGAACAGAAACAGCAGCACACATACCACGCATGACACAATTGATACAATCAAAGTAATCATATGTTCCTCCCGCCTAGATGTTAATCTGCATGATTTTCGAGCCAACCAGATAAGACACGCTGAACATGACGATTGCCGCCGTCATAGCCAGATTTCCTACTATCGTATCAAATACCGGCGCCATGTAATCCCCGGAGGTCGCCGTCAGAAACAGCACCATGATAACCGGAATCACCATCATGAAATTGAACTCATATTTCTTGCCGGATATGGTGGTATTAATCTCCTGCTTCACCTCAATTTTCTCGCCAATGGTATTAGATGTGGAACGCATCACCTCAATCAGATCGCCGCCGGTTCTTTTGCAGGTCACAAAGATATCCACGAAATTCTCAATATCCTCCAGGTGGGCTCTTTCCGCGAACTGCAGAAACATATCCTCAATCGTATTATTGACTCCTATACCCCTCAGGATATATTCAATCTCTACCAGAATCGGCGTCTCCGGATCCGGATAAATAACTCGCAGATCCTGCAGAGAATCCTTAAGGCCCGTTTCCACTGATTTTCCCACAGACAAAGCTGACGACAGGGCATACAGCAGCTCCTTAAACTGCAGCGTCAGCTGGTTCTTTCTCTTCGCGATAATCTGCCTGGTGCGTATGGCAGGCCATTTCACCGCAAATACCATAAGGATCGTCGATAAAATCAAATTGTGATAGAATATGTATCCCACCGCGAACAGCACCGCTGCCGCCAGAATGATATTCAGAACCTTTTCCGTTCTGCCCATTACATAAACGTCGTAATCCACCAGGCCGTCTTCCCGTTCCACCATCTCTACCGCGTCTTTCTTTTTTCCAAACATAAAGCGCCTCCATCTCTGGTCCTATCTCCGATCCGGTCGGCAGACCGCACTCCGTCAAACCACGTCCGACAAACCGGCATTGCGGAATTTTTCCTTGTGCAGCATGGGGTTTTCCGTTCTGGTCAGTTCGCCAATGACCCTGCCTTCCGGCGTCTCTCCGGTCTCAATAAATTTGTACAGCGTATTGAGCACCACCGCGCCGTTCTCATATCCGGCCACTTCTGCAATCTCGACGGTCCGTCTGGACTTATCCCTCAAACGGGACAGCTGAATGATCACATCGATGGCGGAGGCTATCTGCTGACGGATTGCCTCGATCGGAATGCTGTTTCCAGATATAACCATGGTCTCCAGACGGCTCAGCATATCCCTGGTGGAATTGGAATGTCCGGTTGACAAAGATCCGTCATGGCCTGTATTCATAGCCTGCAGCATATCCAACGCTTCCGCGCCCCGGACTTCGCCCACCACAATACGTTCCGGCCTCATACGCAGGGAAGAACGGATCAAATCCCGGATTGTAATCTCTCCCTTGCCTTCCGAGTTGGCATTTCGGGTCTCCATTCTGACCAGATTCGCCACTCCTTTGATCTGCAGCTCCGCCGAATCCTCTATGGTGATTACGCGCTCATCCTTAGGGATAAAATTGGACAGCGCGTTCAGAAATGTGGTTTTTCCGGATCCGGTACCGCCGCTGATAAAAATGTTGTACTTGGCCTTCACCATCCTCTGGAGAAGCTCTGCTACCTCCGGAGTGATAGAACCATAGGCAATCAGCTTTTCCACCGTCATAGGATCTTCCGGAAACTTTCGGATGGTCATGGTAGGCCCGTCGAGGGCAATCGGCGGCAGCACCACATTGACACGGGAACCGTCCTGAAGCCTGGCATCCACGATGGGGCTGGCCTCGTTTACTGTACGGTTGACCTTCGAGACAATGTTCAGAATAACATTTTCCAGCTTCTCATTGGTGCCAAAACTGACATCCTTCTGATAAAGACGACCATCCTGCTCCACAAAGACATGATGAGGCCCATTGATCATAATCTCTGTGATACTGGGGTCGTCCACAAGGGGCTGAAGCACGTCGAGACCCCTCATGGAGTTAAAAACCCCCTCCATAATCTCCTTCTTTTCCGTCAGCGAAAGATATTGTCTGTGAGATTCCTCCACCACAATGTCGGATATCACCTGCCGTATCTCTTCGTCATCAACACTCCGGGTCAGATCAAGGCGGTCGGCAACCATTTCCCGCACTCTTCTGATGTATTCTGTCATATTTTCAATCATGCGCCGGTTTCCTCCTGCGTTATAAAGCGGCCGTTATCTGAAGCAGCGGATTCATCATCTGCCGCAGCATAGCCTCATTTCCAATAATTTTTCCGTAGTTTCCCATTGCCGGCATATCCGCTATCACAGTGACACACTCATACTGTCGGAATACTTCGTCATTCTGCATCTCCCGAGGTATTCCTCCGGTCCTTGAACGGTTCACCAACAACCGCATTTTTCCAAATAAGGAATGGTAACGGTCATGGAAATCCGCCTCCCTCGCCAGGCGTCTCATTTTGGCCATAGAATTCTCCTCGAAAAGGATCGGACAGAAGACTACATCCGACAGCTCCATCAGCCGCAAATTCTTTGCGGAAAACGCACTGGACAGATCCAGGATTACCATATCATAACCTGATAGCAATCGTATGGAATCGATGAGCTTTTCCATCTCTTTTTCGCTTACTTCGTTATGCTCCGAAATACTCTCAACGCCGGACAGATAATAAAACCCTCCCACAGACGCTTTGCCTACTCCTCCGGATAATTTGATTCCCACATTCATCCCTTTGGTCTTAAGTGCAAGGAAAATCTCCGACAGGTTGCCCGGCGTTGCCGGCAATACTTCCTGCAGCGAATCAATCTCTTCCAGATTCAGATACAGAACCTTTTGTCCTGCATAAGATGCGGCCGCGGCAAGGGCCAACGCGAGAGTCGTCTTCTCACATCCTCCGGCCGGACTGTAGAAAGAAGCTATTTTTGTATTGCTTTTCCCCTGAATCGCTTCGATTCCACCGGTATCCTCCGCATATTTCAGCAATATCTCATTCAACAGAGATTCTGACTTCTGATATTTCTTTACCACGGAGAATCCCTCCACCTGATCCATGGATGTCGAAAGCACAATTCTGGTAATCGACATTTCCAGTTTCAAAATCTGCGGCGTCAGCATTGCCTCATCAATCACCAGCATATTGACGGGACTTTCCGCCTCCAGAAAATGAATAAGCTTGTCCGCTCGCGTGAACGTAATCAATTCTAGTTGCGGCGCCTTCTCCATCAGATAGTTGGACAGATTCTGCAAATATAATTCATCGCTGTCTGCCAGAATCACTTTTTTCTTAATCATACAGACCCCTTCACCTCTTCATATTTTTACTAAATTATACACCATATAATTCTTTTAGACAATATTTAATTCTTTTAGAATTGTTTTTAATGCAAATCATAGACAAAAGCTTTGACGTTTCCATCATAAGAAGCAAAAAAATCTTCATATATATCTTCAACCCTGTTTTTCTTCAACCTTCCTGTCCCGCAGCCCAAAAAAGGCAGCGCCAGCGTTTCCGCCCCCTTCTGCTCCGCCATCTCCATAATAAGCGGAAGCAACTTTTCGACTGTTTTCTCGCTGGTCCACCATCCTGGAATCAGCATTGTAACCGCATGGATGATTCCTATCTTTCCAATACCGTATCCTTTTGTAAAAAACACGCTGCCCGGCATATGTATTTTTCTCATCCTTCTGACTTCTCCTGCCACCTTTCCTTTGGTTGCGTAATTGATGCTTTCCGTAATCCCATGGAACTTCCATGTGCTTGTCAACAGTCCTCCAAACCAGCCAATCCCATTAGCTGCATTCACCACGATATCTACATCGGCATCTACAATATCTCCAATCACATAATGAAGTTCTGCCATATGTCATTTCCTCCTTGCATAAGATAAGTGATTTATTATCCATTTGTTTCCTTATCTGAAATTATATCTCTATTAATTCTTATAAGCAATATTTAATTCTAATAGAATCTATTTCAAAACACTTCTATTGTGACAAATATAATTAATTCTTTTGGTCAATTAATAATTCTTATAGAGAATTATTCACTCTTATACTCTTAAGTAAAATATGAATTACGAAAGGAACGGATGTTTATGGAGTATATTGATTATTATGAGATTGGCCAGAAAATCAAGCGCTGCCGCCAGGAAAGCGGCATGTCTCAAGAGCAGGTCGCAGAACTCTGCAATATTTCCGCTTCATTTTACGGAAACATTGAACGCGGAACCAAGAAAATGTCCCTGGAAACATTTACGGTCATCTGTGACAAAATGAACATTCAGCCAAACTACCTTCTTCAGGATAATCTTCCAGAGACAGATCCCATCATCTTCAGCATCATCCTGGAAGCCAAAAAAGCCGGAGAAACCCAGTATAAGAAATACCTGACTATCATCAAGGCCCTGTCTAAGATTGTTGGTGAATTATAGATATTATGAATATGCAAGGGGCTGTTGCAAAAATATTACAGTGAAATTTTGAATATCCACTGCAACATTCTGCAACAGCCCCTAGTTATTAGTTTAGTTATGCCCATCCCGCATGCCTTACACCTGCAAGATGGGCAATCATCCAACTCACTTTTTAATCATACTGATATACGCAGCCTGCTCCCCCGCAGGAATTTTAAGCGCATTCATAGCCTGTTGGGCTGACCAGCCCATAGTATCCATTAAATTCGTGATAGAAAACAAAACACCTTCTTTTATTCCTTCTTTTATTCCTTCTTTTATTCCTTCTTTTATTCCTTTTTCAATTCCTCTTGCCTCCACGCCATCGCTCAGATTACACACAGCCTCCACCTCGCTTTCCAAGACTTTTGTCATCTCAATGTCAAAATCTTCCTGCAAAATTCTCTTCTTCTCCTCGGGCTCCTTTTCCGAGGAAAGAAGGACATCCAACAATCTCAATATTCCTCTATATCTGTTATCCTCAGAGTTCCCCAGACAAATCGTAATCGCTGTCAGCAAGTCATAATTCTCCTCTTTTTCCCTCGCCTCACCGATTAGATTCTCCTCCCGGATTCGATACCTGGTCACCGTATTCCACCGGTACTTCGGCGGATTGACACATACCCAGATAGAATATACCTTCTTAATCTGCTCGTAATGTGAATCTGTAAATTCCACACCGTACTGGGATGATATCAGTCTGCTGCAGTAATATAAGCCTCTCTTGATAATTGGATATCCTGGATAGAAATCATTCTGCGCTTCCACATTAATAATCAGCCGTATGATTTCCCCGGACCGGGGAAGCGTTGCATAAAAGCGGATATCGTACGTAATAGTTCCGCGCGGCATTCAGACAGACGTTAACATTCTTCTCTCCATCCCTTGCACACATCAACCCACGCCTCATAGCCGGAATAGTTCTCCAAATCTGCTATGGTCATGCAGATGGCGCTGTTGCTGCTTCCGCAGGCCGGATAGACCGTCTCAAAACGCTTCAGGGATTCATCCAGAAACACCCTCACGCCTTCATTCACGCCAAAAGGACACACGCCGCCCACAGCGTGTCCGATCAGCTCCGTCACCTGTTCCGGCGTAAGCATCTTCGCCTTGGCGTGGAACTGCGCCTTGTATCTGGAATTATCAATCTTAGCGTCTCCGGCCGTTACGATCAGGATTGCCTTGTCTTCTACCAGAAATGACAACGTCTTGGCAATCCGGGCCGGCTCGCAGCCCACAGCCACAGCCGCCAGCTCCACCGTGGCGCTGGATACCGGAAACTCCAGAATCTGATTCTCCAATCCAAATTTTCTCAGATACGCTCTTGCCCTCTCAATCGACATGATGACTGATCTCCTTCTGCTTTATATCTAATATTTCAGGATGTCCCTGATCTTTTATGGTCTTTTACACGCCGGACCCTATTCATTCCTTATTGCTGCCAGCGGACTTAAATGCATAGCCCGGAGCGATGGAAAGAAACCGGCGGCCATTCCCACAAACACAGCGAAAATAATTGAAAAAGCCGCAAGCCAGAACGGAATCCTGGAAATGTTGCCGGACACTCCCATCATCATCTGTCCCAGGGACAGAAAATGATTCAAAACATAGCCTATTCCGTAACTCAGGGCCAGTCCGATAACCCCTCCCATAAAACCGATAAATCCCGATTCCAACAAAAACATATTGCGGATATTCCTCAAATCACACCCCAGCACCTTGATGACCCCAATCTCCTTGGTCCTCTCATAAATGGACATCATCATCGTGTTGGCAATACCGATAGCCGCCACGAACAGGGACACCGCGCCGATACCGCCCAGAACCATCTGTACAATACCGTAAGTCTGCTGAGCCTGCTCGATCCACTGCATCTGGCTGTTGGCCTGATATCCCTGGTCCGTCAATATCTTTTGGACACCCAGCACATTGTCCATATCATCCACAAACACCATTATCTGATCATAGACAAAATACGGATAAGGCTTTTTCTTGCTGTTGGTGGGCTGTCCGGGGATAGGCTTTTTCTTATAAATCCTCTTCAGTTCCTCTTTCAGAAGCTCTACGTCGGTGTACACGCCGTAAGAATAATTATTGTAGTCATCGACACCGCCCTCTACTACCCCAGCCGTCTCTATCATATACTTCTTCGGGGCTTTTACCGACTCTCCATTCTCGTCAGGCAGGTTATTCTTAGACTGATAGTAAGCATTGGTATCGAATATTACGAACATGGGATTCCGGTAATCTACATCCGGCATCTCATTGGTTTCCCAATATCCTTTATTCGTCTTGCTGTTCCTGAACCATCGGATGATCCCGTTGCCGTAAATAAACTTCATGGTATCGCCCATATTATCCATAGAATATCCCTCAGCCAGAGGAATATTCTCCAAATATGTTCTGGACACACCGGAAATCTGGATATCCGTCTCATAAACGCCCTGCTTAAGGATCACATTGGTCGTCAGTACAGGAGAGGCCCCTGTCACATGCTCGATCTTCTCAAACTGCTTCACAATATCATCTGTCAGCAGAAGATCCTCATCGGTCGAGCCGCCATCCCCGAAATAATAACCGTTAGAATAAACCGTAATAGCCGTCATGTCTCCATAAGAAGCATACTGTTCCAGCATCAGATCGTTGAGACCGATTCCGAGGGACACCATAATGACAACGGATGTGGTGCCGATGATAACTCCCAGAACCGTCAGAAAAGTGCGCAGTTTCCTTCTCTTCAGATTATTGACGCTCATAGCCAGCAAATCAGAAAATCTCATCCTCTAATCCTTCTAAAGCCGCCTTTTTCTTCTTTCTAACACGAATTACAATAATGATCACTACAAGTACTATAAGAAGAACACCCACGATGATAAATTTCATGTATTTCTGCAGAGGTCCCTGTTTCGGGAGATTCTCTTCTGACGCCATCACCTCGACATCCTCGATTTCCTCCTGCGGCTCATTGACCATCAGGGTCAGCTCCTTCTCCACCGGATCCTGAATCTCACCGTACTCGTCCTCATAGGTGATGGTAATCTTAATTGTTCCGTCATCAGCCGTAGGCGCAATACCTCTCAGCATCGCGTCCACATTGCCGGTCTGGCCCGGCTGAATATTACCCACATAAGTCTCGGATGAATCTATGGAATCCGCCTCAAATTCCACCATCACATTATAAAGAATTACTTTTCCCGTATTATTGATGGGAAACATAACATTGCTCTCGGAACCGGTATTGATGCTGTCCGGAAGCACTTCGATATTGCCCACATTCATCCTGGGAATCTGATGGACCGGGATATCAATCCGCACGGTGGCTTCAGCATTCTTGTATTCCGGGCTGTCGTATTTGGCCTTAATATTCAGATAATAAGAGCGCTGATCAATGCCTGCTATGGACTGCATGGCGAACTGAAGCTCTGTCACCTCGCCCGGACTCAGAGAATTGACCACGGCCGAACTTGAGCCGGACTGGGTCGTAAACACGGAGCCGCCTCCGCTGCTGCTTCCGCCGCTTCCGCCTGACGTCTCGGACTCAAGGGTAAACATGATATTGCTGGCCGCTATATTGGAAGAAGCGTTCTTCATCCGCAGGATCAGCTGAAACGGCTCACCGGCAATGATCTCTTCCGGAATCGTATGAAAGCCGTCTACCACAAGTCTGGCGCTGGTGTTGTTATGCTCATTCCACTCTGCGGAGGACTTATCCTCCTTCTCCTTGTTCTTAATCCTTACCCAGAAGGTGTTTTCTTCCTCCAGCAGATCCCCTGTCGCCCTGTCCCTGTATGTAATATGAAAGCCAATAGGATAAAAACCGCTGTAAGTATCGCTTCGGATTGCCATACTGTAAGGCAGCGTCACCGTCTCTCCGGCCGCCACCTTCTCAAAGGTCCGGTTATAATTTCCGTCATTGATATCAAAAGGAAATTTGGTACTGTCTGCATCCAAAACCATCTCAACCGTTACGTCCAGAGCATCGTTCAAACCGGCATTGCGCATGTTTATGGTATACTCCAGCACATTGGGATAAACTCCGTAGGGCGTAGACTGTCCTTCCCCGAGGACAAAATTGATCTGCTTTTCTACCTCATCATCATCTTCATCTCCGGCTTTGGGTTGAGAGACGTAAATATTAACATTTTCCGCAGCTATCTGCGTGCCCTTTCCATGTCCTCCATCTACATAGACCTCAACCAGAACATAGTAATATCCCGCTTCCAAATCAGCACGGACCTTCACTGGGACGGATACACTTTTATGATACTCTTTATCAGGAGCGTCACTTCCACTCGCCCTGATTCCCCTGATAGTACCTACATATTTTTCAGAAGCCCCCTCAAACGGATAAACATATTCCCCATAGATATAGTCCGATGGGTTCCGCATCGTTCTGTCCCCTGTGTTAGTAATCTGAACGTACACATCCTTCCATTCCATATCGGAATTATTGAAAATCTCCATGGACACGTTCATGCTTCGCCCTATTTTTCCCCGGGATATGGAAGTTTGTTTCACAATTTCATTTTCGCTGGTATCGTACATCTCCGCAAGGGAATTTACGCTAAACACACCTGCCGTCAGCGCGAACACCGCTATCCATACCGCAATTCCTGCCCATATCTTCTTCATTCCTGATGCTCCTCCGCTCCAGTAGTATTCTCCTTCTCCATCAGACGTCCGTCTTCTCCGGCCTCCGGCATAGGGATTTCTTCTACCGCGCCGTCGCCGGGACGCTGCTCGTCTATCTTCACGATCCTGCCGTCCACGATATGGAACCTTCTGTCCGCATAGGACGCCAGATGATTATCATGAGTAACCATAATAAGGGTCTGGTTCTGCTCTACCACAATCCTACGCATCAGCTTCAGAATCTCCATGGTCGTTTTGGAATCCAGATTACCTGTAGGCTCGTCCGCGAAAATAATCTTCGGATTCACCGCGAGGGCCCTGGCAATCCCCACGCGCTGCTGCTGTCCGCCCGACATGGCGTTGGCCATGTGCTTCATCTGTTTCTCCAGCCCCACAAGCTTAAGATATTTTTTCGCAATCAGATTGCGCTCCTTCTTAGGAACCCCGCGAAACATCAGAGGAAGGGCTACATTCTCCATGGAATTCAGCGTAGGGAGCAGATTATAGGACTGGAAAATGAATCCGACCCGCTTTCTGCGAAATTCCACCAGCTGGTTCTCCGTCATGTTCTCAATATGGATCTTATCTATGATAATCTCGCCCTTCGTAGGCTTCTCAAGACCGGCCAGCATATTGAGAAGAGTGGATTTACCGGAACCGGAGGGACCGACGATAGCACAAAATTCACCCTTATGGACGGTAAAATCCACGCCATCGAGGGCGTGAACCCTGGTCTCCCCTACCCGATAGATTTTGTACAGGTTCTTCACCTGAATGATAGGAGTCTCTTCCTTCTCCACTCCGACGCCTCCTCAACATATGCTCATTATGTTTTATTTTACAACGAATACAAAAGTTTTTCCATATGTTTATTCTTAAAGTTTCCTTACATATAAAGCTGCCGGACGGCGCACATACATTTTTTTATAAAAGTGTGGAAATCTCGAAACAAATAGTCTATAATGAATAGCGAAAAATCATGGGGCAGCCGCATACAGGCCCGCTTCATCAAAAAGGAGAAAACGATGAGACATCTGATTAACCCGCTGGATTTCTCTGTGGAGGAGATTGACCAGTTACTGGACCTGGCCGCCGACATTGAGCATAACCTTCCCAAGTACGCTCACGTCTGCGACGGCAAAAAAATTGCCACTCTTTTTTATGAGCCAAGCACGAGAACTCGTCTGAGTTTCGAATCCGCTATGTTGTCACTGGGCGGTAGTGTTCTTGGCTTTTCTTCTGCGGATTCAAGCTCCGCTGCCAAAGGCGAGAGCGTGGCTGACACCATTCAGATTATTTCCTGCTATGCCGACATCTGCGCCATGCGTCATCCCAAGGAGGGCGCTCCGCTGGTAGCCGCCATGAATTCCGGAATTCCGGTCATCAACGCAGGCGACGGCGGGCATCAGCATCCCACCCAGACGCTGACAGATCTGATGACGATCCGTTCCCTGAAGGGCCGCCTGGGCGACATGACCATCGGACTCTGCGGCGATCTGAAATTCGGCCGAACCGTTCACTCTCTCATCAATGCCATGGTGCGCTATTCCGGAATCAAATTTGTACTGATTTCCCCGCCGGAACTGAGAGTTCCCGGCTATATCCGCAAGGACGTTCTGGATGCCAATCATATCGAGTATAAGGAAGTCGGCAATCTGGACGAAGCCATGCCGGAGCTGGATATCCTTTATATGACCCGTATCCAGCGTGAACGCTTCTTCAACGAGGAAGAATATATCCGCCTGAAAGACAGCTACATTCTGGACTGCGCTAAGATGAAACTGGCCAAAGACGACATGTTTGTTCTTCATCCCCTTCCCAGAGTCAATGAGATTTCTGTGGAGGTAGACAAAGACCCCAGGGCCGCGTATTTTCGTCAGGTTCAATACGGCGTCTATGTGCGGATGGCCCTGATTATGACTTTATTGGAGGTGGAAAAGCCATGTTAAATATCAGCGGATTAAGCGAAGGAATCGTTCTGGACCACATTCAGGCCGGTAAAAGTCTGGACATCTACCATCACCTCGGCCTGGACAAGCTGGAATGCCAGGTGGCCATCATTAAGAACGCCAAGAGCAATAAGATGGGACGCAAGGACATTATCAAGATTGAAGGCCCCATGGAGAATCTGGATCTAAAAGTTTTGGGATATATCGACCACAACATCACCGTCAATATCATCCGGGATGAAAAAATCGTGGAGAAGAAAAAGCTGAAGCTCCCCAAGAAAATCACCAATGTCATACACTGCAAAAACCCACGCTGCATCATTTCCATCGAGCAGGAGCTGCCGGACGTGTTCTATCTGGCAGACGAGGCTACGCAGACATACCGCTGTCTTTACTGCGAAGAAAAATACGGAAGCAAGATCAAGCTTTGAAACGTGCGCCGCCGGGCGCACCGTCAAAAAGGGCTGCTGCAGATTGCAGCAGCCCCCTTCTTACTCTTAATATACGGTTCCGTCCGGTCCGGCATATCTTCCGTTGGGAGTATACCGGCTGGCCCACATGGCTCCGAAGGTCCCGTCATGCTGCTCGTTCAGATAATACAGTCGGTTTCCGATGTTCTGATACCCCACAAGCATCCTGCCGTAAGTCCCGTCATGGTTGGGATTCAGGTAATAGTAGAGATTCCCGATAAGCTGCCAGCCCGACAGCATGCGTCCGCTGCTGTCCAGAAAATACCACTCATCCCTGGTCGGCTCTACCCAGCCGGTCGCACGCACTCCTCCGATCAGATAATACCACTCATTTCCTCCGCCCTGCCATCCGGTGAAGCCGGCGCTCTGCCCGCCGGATGAACCGGTCATGCCTGGTCCGCCGGGGCCGCTTGAGCCGCCGGAACCCGGCGCGTTAATCTGTCCCGGACCGCCGGAAGAGGAGCCGCTGCTCCACGTGGAACTGTCGTCATAATCCACGCCGTACCGGGTAGCAGTCGGAATCCTGAAATCATACTGATCCGTGGATTCATTATCATCATCACCGCCGCCGTCCGCATACACGTAGTTGGTCTCCGCGATAAACCGGTCTCCTGTACCTGTACCTCTGGTGGCCTTCACGGAAACCCTTACATTATCATACTTGGGAATATAGCCGCTGAGACTGAGTCTGGGCGAGGTAACCGACTTCTTGACGGTCCTCTCATTGCCGTTCTTATCCTCATAGTAAACCTTCACAGAATATCCCTTGGCATAGGGAATCTTGTCCCAGGTAACAACTTTCTCATCCCAATCGATGGAGGCCTGCACCTTATCCATCATATAGATCGGATAAGTCTTGGCCCTGACAGTCATTCTTCTGGCGCTTCTGGAAGTAATACTCACCTCATAAGCACCGTAGACGCTCACTTCCGTATCAGAGGTAAATTCATCTCCGCTGTCGCACCGCAGCTCAATAGTATAGGAGTAGGATTTGCCCGGCTCATAGCTGGAGACAGATGTCGTATAATCGCTAATCCAGCAGGAGCCGTCCTGAATCGTAGGCTGCGCCTGCATGATAATATCTCCCGGTTCCATATCGTAGAGCGCGTTATCCGGCACCAGACTGATATACACATCTGACGCCATGGCGGTCATAGTCATGGCAAAGAGACAGAAGCCGCTGGCCATCGCAAGAATAAACGCCTTCATCTTCATGGTAATATCCCCCCTCGTTATAGTATTCTCTCCCATATATGCTCTCCGGCAGGCAAAAGACTCCCCGTCCCTGCCGGCAGATTGAGCAAGACGATAAGCCGGGTTATGTCGCGGTCCGCGAAGGGCCGCTGGTGATCATCTATCTAGGCCTGACGTCGCCGCCAGGCTCAAGCGACCTACCCGAAAGCAGGCGGGCCACCCTATGCTTTCTGTTC
>CANQBN010000038.1 GCA_947588855.1 uncultured Lachnospiraceae bacterium | reverse complement strand
AAAAGATTCTTTCTGCCTTCGGTTGCCCACTCATCAGTATGCTCAGGCATAACGGAAGAGGGGGTGATGGGATACATGGCTGCTACTTCTGTAAATGGATACGAAGCGTGAGCGGCAGCCTGATTACCATCCATGGTTTTCATTTTTCTTGCCATTTCGTTTTCCTCCTACTTATGTGAATATTCCGTTACCGTTCAGGCGGCGGGAAAACAGATGTCAAATTCGCTTAGTAAGTATGCCCCTGCGTTTTCACACCGGACGAGCATCCGATGCTTTCTGCGCGGCTGGACCGCGCAAAAAGATTCGTCACCCGGACAGTAACCTTATAACCCAGTTCTGTGCGTGTCTGTACACGCACTGACCTGTTTAACATTATAGCAAGATTTTCCTGATTTGAAAAGAATAATTCCGTCAAAATTACGTACTAATTTATGAACAATCCGCACCAAAAAAGCCGCGTCAAAATAAACGGATAAACGCTTACCTTGACGCGTCTCTTTGATAATCATGTCCTGCGCACCAGTCAGAAAACAGGCGGCGGCACTACCGCATCCTGTCCTCCCGGCGCAGCTCCCGGCATATTCGCAGACTGCGTATCCGCAGGAGCCGGCTGCGTATCCATGCCCGGTCCCTCAGATATGCTGGGATTCAAATCCTTCCCGGGACTTGGTCCCGGAGACGTGGGCTGATCCATTCCAGGCCCTGCAACGCCTCCCGTCTGAGGATATGACATGCCGCCCGGGCCTGCAGGCGTCATAGTGGTCTCTGATTCCGATGGAGCAGTAGTTGTCTCCTCACCGCCGATAACCACGCCTGAAGTATTCCTCTTTATCACAGGATTATGTCCTTTATATGTCACAGTGTGATCTACATCATTGCTTATAATCTCACCGTTCTTCTTCACAATCAGTCTGGTCTCCCAACGGCTTCCCTTACTGCCGGAAGACACAACCACTTCCTCATCCGGCTGGAGCGTCTGATCCTCCTCGTAGGTAGGCGCAGGCGGATCAATATCTGAAAGCTTCTTGGACTCCAGATACTGGGTAACTCCCTCTTCCAACACCGGTATCCCGTAAATCGATGCCGTCACTGTCTGATTATAATAGCTGGCCTTAATTCCGATAGCCGACTTACTGTTATTGACAAACCGGAAATCCGGCCCTCCCCAGCTGACAGTAGCATCCTGGCCGGGAGTTACATAAGTAGGCTCAAACGTATGCGACTGGCGTTTGGAAACCTGAAGCCCGGATTTTACCACCGCATTATACAGGGTGGTAGATACCTGGCACACGCCTCCTCCAATCTCCTGAACCACCTCTCCGTTATTGTAAGCGGCGGCACTCTGATATCCTTTGGCCTCTGTCCGCTCTCCCACTGTATTATTAAAGGAAAATTCTTCTCCAGGCTGGAGAATCGTTCCATTCAGCTCCTGGGCCGCCAACTTTACATTAGTATTCCTCTTGGAATTGCTGGTGGTGTTAGTGGTATAGGAACCCAGCGTCTTATATAGATTCTGAGCATTGGCCTGGGAAATCTCAGGCTGCACCTCATTGACCGATACCTGAATCGACGCGTCAAAGTCCTTTGCGGAAATCGCGGACTGAATGTCAGCCGTCAGCTTCTCCTGGTCAACGGCGATACCAACCTCCTCACCGGCGAACGTAAAACTGTCACTAGAAGAATCATATCCGGAAATCGAACCGTTCTTCGCCGCCTTATCCCAGTGTTCCGATATGGAAACCACCTGGGCCGCCACTGCCTCTTCAAGGCCGCTGGTGTCCAGACTGTAAGAATCCTTCATGGGATTCGTGCCCGAATAAATCTCAGACAGCAAAGCATCCACCTTGCCGGCCATAAGGTTAGCGACCTCGTAGACATCATCCTGATAAGTCACTTTCATAGACCAGGGATATTTTTTCAAAATAGCCTCCCGGGCCTGGTCCCTGGACATGCCGGTTATGGAGATCCCGTCCACCGTAACTTCCTGCTGGAGCTCAGTCTCCGGCTCTGAAGGCGCGGTAGTACTCTCTTCCCGTTCGCCTCCGAATCCGCCCTTCATGCCAAAGGCCACCGCCGCGATCACCAGTATTAAAATCAGTCCAACGGCTGCTATCAGTCCGAAATTCGGAGACGGCTTTCTCTTCCTGCTGGTATAGCTGCGGTATGGAGCTCCGGAACTGCTGTATGAATTAGAAGTCCTGCGGGTTCCTGCAGTGGTTCTCGCAGATGCGCCGGAACGCCGGCTGCTGCCCGCGCCGCTGCTGTTCCGGGTTCCGCCCTGAGTCCGGCTTCTGTTGGAGGCCGAGGAAGTCCTGCTGCTTGTCCGATTTGTCGTAGTCATAAATTCCCACCCTGTTTGCCTAAATCATAATATAACCCACCAAAATGTAGTATAGCACAATTTACAGAAAAAGGAATCAATATTTTCTGCATTTTTTCTTAAGGTTTTTACCGGTATTTCCAGTGGTATTAAGTTCTTATTACAAATATTTCAAAACAGGGTAAAAATCTTACGAAATCCAGTTCTTTCTTGTGTTTTTAAGGATTCATGATATAATGGCCATGATGGCGGTGAACCGCGCCGGCCGGAAGCTTCTGACCGGCACGGCGGTTTCAGGAACATTGCCAGAGGAAGGAGGCGCAATTTATGAAGATACCCGAGAATACGGATGCCGTTCTCTTCATGAAGATGGTGAACACCTGCAAAGGCGCCGTGGAACTGACCTCTCCGGAAGGAGACTGCATCAATTTAAAATCTACCTTATCACAGTACCTTTCCATCGCATCCATCTTCTCACACGGCTACGTGCGGGAACTGGAACTGAATGTCCATGACAGAGAAGATTATGAAAGAGTCAAATCTTTTCTGTATCCTGATAACACGTAATTCTTAAGCTTTGACCGCGGCACGGGTTCCTGTTCTCTTTTCATCATAAAAGTTTCGCGATTTATAGAAACAGTGGCAAGCAGGGCTACATATGATGAAGTGTAAAGAGAATATTTGGAGGAACCAATATGAGTGATTTGGCGGCAACAAACTGCGGATGCGGATGTGACTGCACGGCAGGAGGCAGCAACGGATGCAACATCATCTTCCTGATCCTTCTGCTCTGCTGCTGCGGCGGAAACAATGGCTCGAACATAGGCGGCAGCAGCTGCGGATGCGGTTTCGGATGCGGCAGCGACATTATCTGGATTATCATTCTGCTCTGCTGCTGCGGCGGAAATAATTTCTGCTGACAGACCGACAAAGCGGCCGCCGGATTGTCCCCGGCGGCCATTTCCGATTATCTGCCGCCGGCATCTGCCTTTCTGCGTTTCTTCGGTTTCATCCCACTTGCCTGGCTTCTCTCAGAACACTGAGAATATACGGACTTCTTTCCGCACAGATTCTGACCGGACAGCTTTCCCCCCATTCTGTACTGCATACAGTCTTCATCAATTTCATACACGGCATTTCCATCTATAATCAAGCGGCCTGACATATTGCCCTCCACGATTTTCCACTATACCAACATCATATGCCGGAATATCTGACATGTTCCCCCGCATATATTTTTACCAAAGAAGATTGTGAAACGGACGGACATGAACGACGAATCCATCTTGAAATTTACGGACTTTGACAGTATTACCGGCGATCATCATCTTCAGATGATGAAAGCTGCCCTGCCATATATGGAGGTCTCTCTTCAAAAAGCCCTGTCTATCATGATAAAGTTTCAGGAATTCCGAAAAACAGTTTCGTTGTTTGAAGAGGAAGAAACGGCGGCTGTCGGCATCTGCTCTCTTGATGAATCCCAGCCCCGCTCTCCCGTTGATATGCTGAGAGCGGTTCAGCCTTACGGCAATCCCCAGGAACAGGATTTCATTGACCTGATCTGCGGTTTTCTTCAAGGCATCCGGACAGAGAACCAATACCAGACGGTTCATACTCCGGTTCAGGACAATGCCAGACCCTCCCTCCAGCAGATGAGAACCCTGCTTTCTCCGGAACAGCAGTCCCGATTTGATACGGCTTCCATGCTTATGCAGGCCATGCAGCAGGTCACATGATTTTTCACAGTATCTTATGTTTAATTTAGGAGGGATTTGCTATGACCACGAATGCCGGATGGAAAAATGATCCCAGGATTCAGGCCATGAATCCTGAAAAGATACGGTTTTTAGACGAATTTGTCGGGCAGATTCAACGCACGCCAAGGCCACAGCTGATGAACCGGTTCTTATCCATCAATATGGAGGCCCAGAAGCGGGGAATATCTTTCTCCAGTCAGGAAACGGAACTTCTGACGGACATTCTCCTGGATTATATGTCTCCTGAAGACAAGGGAAGGCTGGACCTGCTGCGGATGTTGTCCAGAAAAATCGGCTCCGCAAAACAGTGACAGATCTCCCTGCTCTCCGCTTTTACGCAATACAAAGGGGCTGTTGCAGAAATGTCTCAGTGAATATTTCTGCAACAGCCCCTTTGCATACTGACAGAATACAAGATAAAGACTTCGCGAAATGCCCCCCTTATTTCACAACCAGGTTCACGATCTTTCCCGGCACGTAAATCTCTTTCACCACGTTGCCGGTGAGCTTGCCGGCCACAGCCTCTTTGGCGGCGGCAATGGCAACATCCTTGGCAGCGTCTGCCGGAATGCGGATAACGCCCCTGGCCTTGCCGTTGATCTGGACAGCGATCTCGATCTCGTCCTCCTTCATGGCCTCCTCGTCAAACTCCGGCCAGGTGGCATGGAATACGCTGTCGGTTCCACCCAGCTGCTCCCACAGTTCCTCGCCGATATGAGGTGCGAAGGGCGCCAGCAGGATCACGAAGGTGCGCAGGGTTTCCTTATCGATGCCCCCGGTCTTTCTCGCCAGGTCGATGAATTTATTATTGTACTCCATGAAACCGGAGATCACCGTGTTCAGGCTGAACTGGTTAAATCTCTGCTCAATATCGTAAACCAGCCTGTGACGGAGACGGAGCATCTCCTTGTCCGGCCGAATATCTTTGTCCTTGCTGTCCTGTACCAGATTCCAGAAACGATTCAGGAAGCGGCTGACACCTTCAATGCCCCGGTCGTCCCACTCGGCATCCAGCTCCGGCGGGCCTACAAACAGCTCGTACATTCTCAGGGAATCGCAGCCGTAATCCCGGACCAGATCGTCAGGAGACACTACGTTGCCCTTGGATTTGCTCATCTTGATGCCGTTCTTTCCGGTGATCATGCCCTGGTTGAACAGCTTGGTAAAGGGCTCGTCAAAATCGATCACGCCGATATCATACAGGAACTTGGTGTAGAAACGGGAATACAGAAGGTGCAGCACCGCATGCTCCACGCCTCCGATATACATATCTACAGGAAGATATTTGTCCGCCTTCTCCCGGGATACCAGCTCCTTGTCATTGTGGTTGTCCACATATCTGAGGAAATACCAGGAAGAACCTGCCCACTGAGGCATGGTATTGGTTTCACGCTTGGCCGGGCCGCCGCACTGAGGACAGGTGCAGTTGACCCACTCGTCGATGGCTGCCAGGGGTGACTCGCCGGTACCGGTAGGCTGATAGCTCTCCACCTCCGGCAGGCGCAGAGGCAGTTCCTCCTCAGGAACAGCCACATTGCCGCACTTGGGACAATGAATGATCGGAATCGGCTCGCCCCAGTAACGCTGGCGGGAAAATACCCAGTCACGGAGCTTGTAGTTGACAGTCTTTTTACCGAATCCTCTGGCCTCAATCATGGCCGGAGCTTCCTTTTTCAGGACGGCGGATTCCATGCCGTTCCACTCGCCGGAATTGATCATGGTGCCGCTGGCTTCCGTGTAGGCCTCGGTCATATTTTCGATCTCCTTGCCATCCTTGGCAATAACCTGGATAATGGGGATATTGAATTTCTTCGCAAACTCAAAGTCCCTGTCATCATGGGCCGGCACGCACATGATAGCGCCGGTGCCGTAATCCGCCAGAACATAGTCGGACAGCCAGATGGGGATCTTCTCATTGTTCAGAGGATTGATGGCGTAGCTTCCGGTAAAGACGCCGGTCTTTTCCTTGTCCTGCATACGATCCACGTTGGAACGCATGGAAGAATCAAAAATATATTTCTCTACGGCTTCCCTGGTCTCGTCCGTAGCCAGGCCCTTGGCCAGGGCATGCTCTGGAGCCAGAACCATAAAGGTTGCGCCGTAAAGGGTGTCAGGCCTGGTAGTGTAGACAGTAATCTTCTCATCTCTTCCGTCTACCTTGAAATCCACTTCTGCGCCGTAGGACTTGCCAATCCACTCGGTCTGCATCTTCTTGACCTTCTCCGGCCAGTCCAGCTTGTCCAGATCATTTAACAACCTTTCAGCGTAGGCAGTGATCTTCAGCATCCACTGGCGGAGATTCTTCTTGGTAACCGGAGCGCCGCACCGCTCGCAGCAGCCATTAACCACTTCCTCATTGGCCAGGCCGGTCTTGCAGGAAGGACACCAGTTAATGGGGAATTCCTTCTCATAGGCCAGGCCTTCCTTAAACATTTTCACAAAAATCCACTGGGTCCATTTATAAAACTCCGGATCCGTAGTATTCACTTCCATATCCCAGTCATAGATGGAAGCAATCTGATTGATCTGCTTCTTGATATTCTTCACGTTCTCAGCGGTAGAAATCGCAGGATGAATGCCCATTTTGATAGCATAGTTCTCCGCCGGAAGGCCGAAGGCATCCCATCCCATGGGGTGAATCACGTAATGCCCTTTCAGAAGCTGGTAACGGCTCCAGACATCAGAAATAACGTAACCTCTCCAGTGTCCTACATGCAAACCGCTGCCCGAAGGGTACGGAAACATATCCAGACAGTAATATTTGGGCTTCCTGCCGTCATTCACATTGATCGGGTGCTTCTCCCAGTTCTCTCTCCATTTTTTTTCGATGGCGCTGTAATTATATGGTGCTGCCATGATATTCCTCCTTTACTCTCTATGAATACAAACAAAGCGTCACTGGCGCTTTGTTTGCATACTGACGTAACAAAAACCTGCGCTCCCATCACTGCGATAGGGGCGCAGGTTAACCTTGTCACAGCTTTACACTGATACATAATTTAACATATTTGATTTTTTCTGTCAACCATCACTGCAAAACAAAGGAAATCAGACAGTAGCTCAGAAACAGAATCATCCCCGTATTTCCAAATATCACGGCCAGCCGCTGCCCTGTCGACACGAATGCCCTGCTTTTCTCAAACCAGATATCCTTTCGGAAGACGATCAGCAGAATCAGGGCGCATCCGACACAGCCCAGCATAAACACGATCTCCCCCGCCGAAAGCATGGCCGTCAGCAGCGGATTGATTTCCGACAGGCGCAGAATCGCCATGGGAACCAGACCACCCAGGAAATTCACCATCATATGGAGCGCGATGGTATAGCGGACCTTTCCCGTGCGGAGATAAACGTAGGCAAAGACCAGTCCGATGGCGAACGCGTAGAAAAACTGATAGAAATTACCGTGGGCCAGCCCGAACATGGTCCCCGACATAAGAACCGCCGTCAGCTGACCATAAGGCATTATCCTGTCCATGAGAAGCTTGCGGAAAATGATTTCTTCCACAACAGGCGCGGCAATCACTATCCCGATCAATACCGACCAGAGATTCATCTGAACCAGCGTTTCCTGAATATCATTCACCATGGGATGTCCGGTCAGCAGACTGACAAACATCATCAGCATCTGCCCCATTATATTCCCCACAAACATTCCGCCTACGCAGATAACAAAGATTCCAAAAAAGCGAAGAGGGCTCATAGCAAACCGCCGTTCAACCGTTTTCGCAGGCAAAGTCCTCATGATCACAACCGTCAGGGGAAACGCCACCAGATACATGATAGCCATTTCCACCAGAATCCAGAAAGATTCTCCCAGCTGCGCTCCGGCAAGACGGGCAGCCGCCATCAGCCCCAGCTGCAAAAACAGCGGCACCAGAAAGAATGAGACGCAGGCCAGTCCCACCCGGGAAAAGCAGCGGCGGGCGGACCGCAGATCCACCTGAGGTTCAAATTCATATCCTCCGTTATATTGACAGCCATTCGATTCCATTATACGCGCCTCCGTGCAGAAAGCGCGCTGCCGGCGTCCTTCCCGCATACTGACGTAATACAAACAAAGCGTCACTGGCGCTTTATTTGCATACTGACGTAATTAAAACGCGCTGCTTGCAGAAAACCACAGGCAGCGCGCCCAAATCACTGCTATTCCGTCACAATCAGTTGTCTTCCTCCAGACTTGCCGCTCTGGCTTCCACTTCCTTCTTCTGGATGTCGCCAGGCGCCTGCTCATAACGGCTGAATTCATATTCGAATACTCCGATACCGCCTGTCATGGAGCGCAGATCCGTGTTATATCCGAACATCTCGGACATAGGCACGTCAGCCTCAATGATCTGCTTGCCGTGATGGTTGGAATTCATTCCCAACACACGGCCGCGGCGGCGGTTCAGATCGCCCATAACATCTCCGGTGAACTTATCCGGAACCGTAACCTTTACAGACGCGATGGGCTCAAGGAGAACCGGATTCGCCTCCATGAACGCTTTCTTGAAGGCCAGGCTGGCCGCCATCTTGAACGCCATCTCGGAAGAATCTACCGGATGGTAGGAACCGTCCAGCAGGATCGTCTTCAGGCCCACAACCGGATAACCGGCCAACGGTCCCTTCAGGACGCATTCCTGGATTCCCTTCTCAACAGCCGGGAAATAGTTTCTGGGAACGGCGCCGCCGAATACCTGCTCTTCAAACACGTAAGGCGTCTCCAGATCGCCGGAAGGCTCAAAGGACATCTTTACATCGCCGTACTGTCCGTGACCGCCGGTCTGTTTCTTATATTTGCCCTGAGCCTCCACCTTCTTGCGGAGAGTCTCACGGAAGGCAAACTTTGGCTTGGACAGCTCGACCTCAACCTTATAGCGGTTCAGCAGTTTGCTGACAACCACCTCCAGCTGCTGGTCGCCGATACCATACAGCAGCGTCTGACGGTTCTCCTTATCCGCCACGCTCTTCAAAGTCTGATCCTCTTCCATCAGCTTGGCAAGAGCGCTGGCCACCTTGTCGTCATCGCCCTTGGTCTTGGTCTGATAACGCATATACGTATAGGGAACGGAAATCTCCGGCTTATGATACAGAATAGGAGCCGTACGGATCGCCAGGGTATCGCCGGTCTGAGTCACATTCAGCTTAGCTACGGCGCCAATGTCTCCCGCATGAAGCTCAGGCAGCTCGATCTGCTCCTTGCCCCGCAGAGTGTAGACCTTGCCGATCTTCTCCTCCGTTTCTTTATTCACATTGTAGGAGGCCATATCCGGTTTCAAAGTGCCGGTGCAGACCTTCACCAGGGAATACTTGCCGATAAAAGGATCTACGATGGTCTTAAACACTCTCATGGAGAGGGATACGGAATCATCGTACTTAGCCACGAAACGCTCGCCGGTGGAGATATCCACGCCGATGCACTCGAAATGATCCGGCGACGGAAGATACTTGTCCACAGCCTGAAGAAGCATCTTGGCGCCCTGAGCGTTGATGCCGCTCCCCAGCATCACGGGAACGATGCTGCCGTTGATCACGTTCTCACGAAGGGCGGAAGAAATCTCCTGGTAAGTAAACTCTTCGCCTGCGAAATAGCGCTCCATGAACTCCTCGTTGGTCTCGGCAACAGCCTCCATAAGGGCCTCACGGTAAAGGGTCAGATTCTTCTCACAGTAATCGGGAATTGGACATTCCTCATAATCGCTCAGATTAGTGAATCTCCTTCCTCCCATCTTCACCACGTTCACAAAACCTACGAACTTCTCGTTCTCACGGATGGGCATATGGAAAGGCGCGATCTTACGGCCGAATCTGGTCTCCAGCTTCATGACCAGATCGCGGTAGCTGGCATGATCGTCATCCATATTGGTAACAAAAATGATTCTGGGCAGGTTATACTTCTCACAGAGCTCCCAGGCCTTCTCCGTACCGACCTCGATGCCGGCCTTGCAGTTGATCACAATAATCGCAGCGTCCGCCACGCTGATAGCCTCTTCCACTTCTCCCACAAAGTCGAAATATCCGGGAGTGTCCAGGAAATTGATCTTAACAGGGCCGTTCTCTCCCTTATACTCGATGGGCACCAGGGATGTGGAGATAGAAAACTGTCTCTTAATCTCTTCCTTATCGTAATCGCTGATCGTCGAACCGTCTACAACATTGCCCATACGCTTGGTAATTCCGGACACAAGCGCCATGGCCTCAACCAGAGTCGTCTTACCGGCACCGCCGTGGCCAAGAAGAGCCACATTGCGGATTTGTTTGGTACCATACACATTCATAAACAAAGTTCCTCCTGTCTTTTCAAAGCCTATGCTGTTATTGTACTAAAGGTTTGCCAATTTTACAAGCAGATTGTCATGTTTCCGCCAACATTTGTCCCGGCGGACGCGCCCGGCTCACGCCAGTCCTTACAATTTGGAATACCCGAAGCTGTTCACCAGCGCATCCAGACGAACGCCGGCCTTGCAGTAGGGACATTCCGCCGGACGGTATGCCTGGTAATCCGGCACATCCTTCTTTGTAAAAATGGCAGTAACCGGAAATTCATTAACGTTATCCACCACGCTGAACAGAGCGCAGACGCCCCGGACGATGCCGCCGTAATACTGGATCGCCTCCACACATCTGGCGGAGGTTCTTCCGGTAGTCACGTCTGCCAGAAGAACAATAATATTCTTGCCGGCAATCATGGGACGGATATTATCGCGGAAGATCAGCTGGCCGTTGTTGTCGTACTCCGGCGCCGTCACATAGATGGTCTTATGGGCGTTCATGGACATCACTCCCGCCTCCGAAAGCTGCTGGGCCAGGAACGCTCCGATTACTTCCGTTCCCTCAATACACACGATAGTATCCACAACCGTATTGTACACATACTTGGCTGCCAGATCCCTGGCCGCTGCTTCCGCCTCGCTCTGCCGCGCTTTCAGCGCCGTAGTATCCACATAGAAATTGATGTGGGAATGATTGGTAGAAAAATGCCCCGGCATAACGCGGATCGGTACCTTCGTTGCTGACTCCAACTTATAAATTCTGTTCTCCATAAAAAACTCCTTCCCGCGGCGCGCCAAACAATGACCGCCGCCAAACCAGGGCCTCACCCCACAAGGCCCGCCTCGTGCTACCTCGCCCGAATCTCCCCGCCTGGCCGCAAATAAACTGTCAATCATGGATTTCCGGAACCAAACTCAAACAATACTTGCTGTATTACCTATTATTATACTAAATATAAAGGCATCAAACAAGCAAAATTTCATATTTCTTTTTTACGGCAAAATTATAAACTTTTTGAGTTTAAAGCTATAAAGTGTTGACAATCCCAGTTTCCTGCTATAAAATGTTAGCTATGCTTTGCCGCAATATGCTGCCGGCTCCGAAACGCCGGCGGCCGCAGGACATTGCAGGCCATCCGGCGCCGCGGGCCTCAGGCCCTCCCGGACCTCTATCATTTATCAAACGCGAGGGATGTTACCATGATCATCATTATGAAACCCAACGCCTCCCAGGAGGCCATCCAAAAAGTCACAAAGCTGGTTCAGTCGCGTGGACTTCAGGTCCATCTGTCTACCGGCGATGAAGTTACCATCGTGGGCGTCATCGGGGACAAGACCAGACTCCACGGTTCCAACATCGAAATCTCCGAGGGCGTGGACAAGATCGTTAACGTCACCGAATCCTATAAACTGGTCAACAAGAAATTTCACCCGGAGGATTCTGTTATTCCCGTGGGCACCGCTTCCATCGGTCCCGGCACCTTCCACGTGATGGCAGGTCCCTGCGCCATCGAAAATCATGACATGCTTCTCCAGACAGCAGAAGCGGTGAAGAAAGCGGGAGCCACCTTCTTACGGGGCGGCGCCTACAAGCCCAGGACCTCACCCTACTCATTCCAGGGACTGGAGGAAGAGGGACTGCGGTACATGAAAGAGGCAAGAGAGACTACGGGACTGAACATCGTCTGCGAAGTCACCAGTCTCCGGGCCCTTGAGACCGCTGTAAAATATGTGGATATGCTGCAGATCGGCGCAAGGAACATGCAGAACTTTGAACTTCTGAAGGAAGTCGGCAAATCCGGCATTCCGGTATTGTTAAAGAGAGGCCTGTCCTCCACTATCGACGAATGGCTTAACGCCGCGGAATATATTATCTCCGAAGGCAACCCCAACATCGTCCTGTGCGAGCGGGGCATCCGTACCTATGAGACAGCCACCCGCAATACCCTGGATTTGAGCGCTGTACCGGTCATCCGAGCCAAGAGCCATCTGCCGGTCATCGTGGATCCGAGCCACGCCACCGGCGTGCGGGCCTACATTGAGCCGCTGTCCAAAGCTGCCGCCGCCGTGGGCGCCGACGGCCTTATGGTAGAGGTGCATCCCTGCCCCTCCTGCGCCATGTCCGACGGCCCTCAGTCTCTGACCTTCGAACAGTTTGATACCATGATGAGGGATCTGAGACCTTACATCCAGCTGGCGGGCAGGAGGATTTTCCTATGAACGATACAGGAAAACAGGATTCTATCTTCGGCTTTATCGGCCTGGGACTCATCGGAGGTTCCATTGCCAGAGGGCTGAAACGAAGCCGGCCGGATGTAACTGTCATGGCCTACATGCGGACCCGCTCCCGGCTGGAGCAGGCCAAGGCAGACGGCGTGGTGGATGTGATTCTGAACGGAATCGGCCCGGAACTGTCCATCTGCGATATCATTTTCCTCTGTACTCCTGTGGAATACAATGCCCGGTATCTGTCGGAAATCCGGCCCTTTTTAAAGCCAGGCGCCATCATCACCGATGTGGGCAGCACCAAGACGGACATTCATGAGCATGTGACGGAACTGGGTATGGAAAACGTGTTCGTAGGCGGCCATCCCATGGCCGGTTCCGAGAAAACCGGATACGAGAATTCCACCGATCATCTGCTGGAAAACGCTTACTATATCATTACTCCCACGGCCAGATCCAAAGAGAGCGACGTGGAACGGCTGGTACAGGTGGCCCAGGCCATCGGTTCCATCCCCATCCGGCTGGACTACCGCCGGCACGACCAGATCACAGCGGGCATCAGTCATCTGCCTCACGTAGTGGCCTCCAGCCTGGTGAATCTGGTGCGGGACTGCGACGGGCAGGACGGCATGATGAAGCAGCTGGCAGCCGGCGGTTTCAAGGATATCACCCGAATCGCCTCTTCCTCCCCTGAAATGTGGGAGCAGATCTGCGTCACCAACCGAAAAAATCTGGCGAATATGCTGAGAAAATATATTGCTTCTCTGGAAGATGTCGTACAGGAACTGGAAAAGGCGGACAATCAGGCGCTCTATGACCTGTTTGCCACCTCAAGAGAATACCGGAACAGCTTCTCCGAGAAGGCCCGGGGCGCCATCGCGCCGGACTATTCCTTCACCGTGGATATTGTGGATGAGGTGGGCTCCATCTCTACCCTCTCCGTCATCCTGGCCGCCAAGGGCGTCAGTATCAAAAATATCGGCATCAACCACAACCGGGAGCACGGCGAAGGCGCACTGCGAATCGATTTCTATGAGCGTGAAGCCATGGAAACGGCCTGGGATGTGCTGAAAAAATATCATTACGACCTGATGCGGTAAAACGCTGCGCGTCTGCCCTGGCGAACCGCCAAAAGTCGTGAGGATACCTCTATGAATCTACGGGGCGGGCTGCGCTCCGGATTGGCATCCGACTTATAACCTGCCGGGAACCTATGTTTTCCGGCATTTTACCAGAAGGAGGTTACAAGATGAAATTCACAAAATCCGGTTCCGGTCTCCGGGGCGAGATTACCGTTCCCGGCGACAAATCCATCTCTCACCGGAGCGTTATGTTCGGCTCCATTGCCAAAGGAATCACGGAGATTCGAAACTATCTTCAGGGGGCGGACTGCCTGTCCACCATCTCCTGCTTCCGGGCCATGGGCATTGACATCGAGAATAAAGGGGATGTGGTTCTGGTTCACGGCAAAGGACTTCACGGTCTGATACGGCCGGAACAGGTTCTGGACTGCGGCAACAGCGGTACCACCACCCGGCTTATCTCCGGGATCCTGGCAGGCCAGAATTTCGATGTGACTCTGACCGGCGACGCCTCTATTCAGAAGCGTCCCATGAAACGCATCATCGAACCTCTGTCTCTCATGGGCGCGGACATCACAAGCGTAAAGGACAACGGCTGCGCCCCTCTTAGAATCAGCGGCAGACCGCTTCACGGGATTTCCTACACCTCCAAAGTGGCTTCCGCCCAGGTGAAATCCGCCATTCTTCTGGCTGGACTCTACGCCGATGGCGAGACACGGGTGACAGAGCCTTACCTGTCCCGGAACCACAGCGAGATCATGCTGAATTACTTCGGAGCGGATGTACGGACGGAACTGCCGGCTGGCGCTCCGGACAGTCCGAGATCCGGTTCTCGTGAAAGCGCCCCGGCCTCTGCCTCACCGGTATCCGGCGTCACCGCTGTCATACAACCTGCCGATGAGCTTCACGGCGGTCTGGTGGAAGTTCCCGGAGACATTTCTTCCGCCGCCTTCTTCCTCTGCGCCGGACTGATGGTTCCCGGCTCTGAGATTCTAATCAAACATGTGGGTATCAATCCGACGCGGGCAGGCATTCTGGAAGTAGTCCGGAACATGGGGGCGGATATTACATTAATGAATGAAAAAAAAGGGTCCGGGGAACCGACTGCGGACATTCTGGTCCGCCATTCCTGTCTCCACGGAACCGTCATCGAAGGAGCCGTTATCCCCACTCTGATCGACGAACTTCCCATGATCGCCGCCATGGCCTGTCTGGCTGAAGGGAATACCATCATTCGGGACGCGGCAGAACTGAAAGTGAAGGAATCTAACCGGATCGCCGTCATGGCGGAGAATCTGACCGCCATGGGCGCGGACGTGACCGAGACGGAGGACGGCATGATCATCCGGGGCGGGAAACCGCTTCACGGGGCGGTCATCGACAGCCACCTGGACCACCGGATCGCTATGACCTTCGCCGTTCTGAGCCTGTGCGCCGACGGCGAGACCGAGATTTCAGGCGCCGAGTGCGTGAATATCTCTTATCCGAATTTTTACGAAGACCTGCAGGAACTGACCAAACGATAAATTCTGTGTATGAGGAACATTCATCCAGTCAGGGACCGTTGCAGAATGATGCAGTGAATATTTCTGCAACAGCCACAGTGACATAATACAAAAAAGGGCCCGAGGCCAACGTCATATCATTATGGCACTGGCTCCGGGGCCTTCCCAATTACGGTCATTCCGCAAACAGTACGATCTTCTCAACCTTATCTTCTTCATTCAGCCACATAAGAACCCGGGAATCTTCCCTGATGTCCTCCAGCGTAACAATATTGCGGGTCAAATACGGAATCATCTCCACATTCTCTGCCAGAACATATTCCGTCTCGTCGTTGGCAATCAATATCTCTCCGCTGTCTGTCGCCTGAATACTGTCAAAAGCGACTGCATACTGAGGCGCCCTGCTATCCTCCGGAATATTCACGATCACCACATAAGGAGTTACCTGGGGCGGCAACGACATGGTCATGGCCGGTCCTAGATAAGCCTCAAAGGGACCCTTCTGAATATCTCCCAGTTCAACCGGAAGTCCGTCGGCAGCGCCTATAATCGCCGTATGCTCCGGATCAACCGTCAGCAGCATCTCTCCTCTGGAAGAGTTATCCGACTGGTTATCCACCATGATTCCTTCTTCATCGGCACTGACGATAGTTCCCCAGACGTGAACCGGCACCGATATATCAATCCCGGATCCTCCTGCACCACTCAGGGTTTCCACTGCCCCATCTCCCGGCCCTTCCGCACCGCTCAGGGCCTCCGTCTTATGGGCTTCAGCAGAAGTTTCCGGCTCCGCCTGATTCTCGTTCACCGTCCCGCTCTCTGTCCCTGTTTCGCTTTCCGTCGCCGTCTCTGTCTCGCTCTCTGGCTCAATCTCCGCCACGGTCTCCGCTGCCGAAGTTGCCCCGGCCGCCTGGCCGGAACATCCGCCAAGTATAAGCATCAGTCCCGTCATGCCGGCAGCCGCTATTGTCATATATTTTTTCTTCATCTTCCTTCTCCTTTATTCCTTCTGCCGTTATTGTCCTCCCAACGCCGCAGCTTCCGCTCTTCCCGGCGTCTGAAGCCATTATATACGACTTCTCACGGAAAAACTATTAAAAGAGCCTGAAGATTTCTTACAGAATCATTTCCGGGCAGACCAGCGCAGATTTCCTCCGTCACAGGTTTTCCTTCTACTGTTCGCCAAACACAACGGCTACCTTTCCGCATTGTCCTCCGGCCATCAGGCGATACGCCTCATCCGCTTTCTCAACGGGGAACTCATGGGTAATCAGGTCCTCCGGATGGATTCCCCAGCGCACCAGACGCTCCACCAGTTCTTCCATTCTCCACAGAGAGGTTACCCAGGAACCGTAGATGGTCTTCTGGCCGTGAATAATATCGGGACTGGGCTCAAAATTGCAGACGCCGCCTTCTCCGACAAAGGCAATTTTGCCCCATTCTCTTGTCGCCCGAATCGCCAGCTGCCTGCCTGCGTCGCTGGCGCTGGCGTCAATGGCCCTCTCTACGCCGTTTCCGCCGGTCACTTCCAGAATCTTATTCAGAGTATCCTCACCGGGCTTGAAAATATAATCCGCAAGACCAAGCTTCTTGGTCAGCTCGATACGGTAATCATTCATCTCCACGCCGATCAGCATATTCGCACCCATGCATTTTGCCAGCATCAGAGCCGCCAGACCTACAGGACCGAGGCCAGTTACCAGAACCGCGTCGTTTCCGCTGATTCCGATTTTTTCAATCGCTTCATACACGGTACCGAAACCGCAGGCCACCTGAGCCCCATCCTTATAAGTCAGCTCATCCGGAAGAGCGATCAGATCCTTCTCCTCTGCCAGAATATACGGCGCCATGCCTCCGTTGCGCTGCCAGCCGTATGCCTGACGGAACTTGCTCTTACAGGATATGTAGTATCCTCTTCTGCAGTCGTTGCAGACGCCGCAGCCTGAAATATGATACACAATGACTCTGTCGCCTTTTTTGAACCTTCTCAGGCCTTCGCCTTCCTCCACGATCACGCCGCAGGGCTCATGTCCCGCAACCATGCCGGGAATATATCCTTCCGGTCCCTTTCCCACATGTTCCCGGTAGATGCAGCGGATATCGCTGCCGCAGATCGTGGTCGCTTTCGTCTGCACCAATACCTGTCCGTGTCCCGGCTTCGGAATCTCAAAATCTCTCAGTTCCACCGTACTGTTTCCAGGCAGAACTGCACCCCTCATCGTTCTAATCTTTACTGCCATGGCCTCTCCTTTCCTGCGGGTTTCTTCAGAAACCTCTGCTAATTTCATTATACCCGGTTTCGGCTCCGTTTCAAGAGATATATCTGATTATTTTCATCATATTACGTATCTCTTTTCAGAAGAATACTTTCTCCCTCCCGGCACACCTGGGCAATGCCGCCGTCCGCAATCCGGTAAGCCTCGCCGAACAGCCTGGGCACGCCGTCCCCGGAAGATGGATCGATCAGAATGTAGCTTCCGTCTGTCAGAGCATAAAATTCCCGGCCCCAGCTGTCGCCGTAGGTAATGTCTTCCATCAGACGCCGCCCATCCAGACAGGAGTCCCTCACCATCTGATAATGGGGCAGCACATTGACCCACGTCAATCCCAGACCCTGCACGTGCCGTTCAAAATCCGGATCCACGGACTCTCCGGGAAGCTCCGGCTGGACATAGACGTCTTCCGCGCTGTTCATGGTGCCTGCACTGATTCCGATGATAATTCCCTGAAAATCCTGAATCTTCTCCCGCAATCCGATTTTTCGGAAAAATGCATTCTGTGTAGGCACATGACCTCCGCTCAGCAGAATCACATCATAGTTATTTACCGTCTCAGACAACCCTTTGCCATCCTGCGCCGGACAGCCGGACACCGTCACCCCTCTGTCATCCCACATCGCAAATTCCGACACCGTCAGACCGCTGTCCTCCAGAGCCCATCGAAAAAAAGAGGACATCTCATCATTTCCTCTGTACTCCCCCGGCGAAGAAGCAATCATCAGGCAGCGGGAACCGGCTTTCCAGAAACTTTCCAGCCGGTCTGCAAATCCGTTGAGCCGGTCCAAGCCGTGAACGATTCTCCTGTTCTCCCCCGCAAATGGTCCTGTCGGGCTGCTGGTCAAAAATACGATCATAAATTAACGCCTCCTGCTGTTGATTCGTTCAAAATTCAATCCCCGTTCCAGGGGCAAATATACATCATAATTATTATCTCAAATATTAAAAAAATCAAGTTCCCAAAATTGAAATAATATGGTATACTGTTCTGACAGCCGCATACCGGAGACAGTCTGACCAAAGAGAATCTTTCTGTGACATTCCGATCTGCCTGCAATTTGTTAAATCTGAGGGAGCGATATTTTTGAAGTCCATAGGAATTGTAACCGACAGTCACTGCGGTTTCGGCCGTGCCACGGCAGAAGAGTTGGGAGTATATCTGCTTCCCATGCCCTTTTATATTGATGAAAAAACCTATTATGAAGAGAGCACATTGACGAGAGAAGATTTTTTCCGTCTTCAGGAGGCCGGTGCTTCTATCACTACCTCGCAGCCCTCCCCTGCCGCCGTCCTGGACATCTGGGATTGCGCTCTGAAAGAATGCGAAACCATTCTGTACATGCCGATCAGCAGCGGCCTCAGCGGTTCCTGCCTGGCTGCGGAAGGTTTGGCCCAGGACGACGAGTATGAAAACCGGGTTTTCGTGGTTGACCACGGCCGGATCTCCACCCCTCTCTACCGGACGATCCTGGATGCCATTGAGCTGATCGAGGAAGGCTACACCGCTCCTGAGATCAAGGACATCCTGGAAAAATCCCGGGAGGACATGGTAATCTATCTGGGCGTGGAGACTCTGGAATACCTGAAGCGTGGCGGCCGCATCACGCCGGCTACCGCCGCCATCGGCACGCTTCTCCACATTAAGCCGGTGCTTCTTCTCGATACCCATAACCTGGACGCCATCAAGAAATGCCACGGTTTTATCAAGGCCAAGCATTTCATGCTGGAGACATTAAAACACGACCTGGAAACCCGCTTTAAAGAGCAGATGGACGCCGGTGAAGTCCATCTCATGGCCGCCTCCAGCGCCGACAAAGCCACCACCGAGGAATGGCTTCATGAGATCAAGGCCGCCTTCCCGGGCATGGAGATTCTCTATTCCGACCTATCCCTGGGCATCTGCTGCCACACCGGTCCCGGCGCATTGGGCGTAGGCGTGTCCTGCAGGCCGAAACGACCGGTTTCCCATAACTGACGTAATACAAAAAAAGCGTCACTGGCGCTTTTTTTGCATACTGACGTAATTTAAAAATCCAATTCCGTTCCGAATCCTGAATCCGGCACAGAACTGGATTTTTTACTTTTTTCCTCAGCTGCACCTTCCGTACAGCTTACACATGTAATGGCATTTCTGCCGGAGTTCCGGCGTAAACTCATCCTTTTTCAGCCGCCACACCCAGTTGCCGCCCAGGGTGGAAGGCGTATTGATCCGGG
>CANQBN010000037.1 GCA_947588855.1 uncultured Lachnospiraceae bacterium | reverse complement strand
CCTTAAGCTGGCGGATATCGTGGTGACGGAGGCCGGATTCGGTGCCGATCTGGGAGCGGAGAAGTTCCTGGATATCAAATGCCGCATGGCGGGCTTAAAGCCTGACGCGGTAGTGCTGGTGGCTACGGTGAGAGCCCTCAAATACAACGGCGGCATACCCAAGACGGAGCTTGGAACGGAGAATCTGGAGGCCCTCAAGAAGGGCATCGTGAACCTGGAGAAGCATATTGAAAACATTCAGAAATACGGCGTTCCGGTGGTTGTGACCCTGAACTCCTTCCTGACCGACACGGAGGCGGAGTATGAGTTTATCCGCAATTTCTGCGAGGAGAGAGGCTGTGAGTTCGCCTTATCTGAGGTATGGGCCAAAGGCGGCGAGGGCGGCGAAGCTCTGGCGAAGAAGGTGATCGATACTCTGGAGAATAAGGAGAGCCATTATCATCCGCTGTACGGAGACGAGCTGAGCCTGAAGGAGAAGATCGAGACGGTTGCGAAAGAAATTTACGGCGCTGACGGTGTGGATTATGCGCCGGCGGCTGCCAAGGCTTTAAAGCAGATCGAGGACATGGGCTTCGGCCATATGCCGGTGTGCATGGCCAAGACTCAGTATTCTCTGTCCGACGATCAGAATAAACTGGGCCGTCCTGCCGGTTTCCGCATCAATGTGCGTGACGTTTATGTGTCGGCGGGCGCGGGATTCGTGGTGGCTATCACAGGCGCGATCATGACCATGCCGGGACTTCCCAAGAAGCCGGCTGCGGACAATATTGATGTGAATGAAGAGGGAAAGATTGTAGGACTGTTCTGATATATGAGAAAAAGGACTGGCACGGCCTGTTTCCGGCTGTGCGGAGGGGTATCCGGCAGAGCCCGCTTCAGGCGGGCCCTGTCGGATGTCTTGCGGTTATGTCAGCATTCAGAAGAGAGCGCCGGGAGCGCAAAACCTGACCTTTATGAATACTATAAGATTATGACAGGCGGAGGTTAATTATGAATCTGAAACAAGGCTTATCAGAGGTTTCCTGCAGGATTCTGAAGGGCAGTCCGGATATGGAAGTCAGCGACGTCATTTATGATTCCAGAAAGGCGGAGCCGGGAACTGTATTTGTCTGTATGACCGGAACTGCTGTGGATTCCCATAAATTTATTCCGCAGGTGCTGGAGAAAGGGATCCGCGCTCTGGTTGTGGAGAGGAAACTTGCCGAAGAGGAGCTTGCGGCAATGCCGGATGACACGGCGGTTGTTCAGGTGAAGAACGGCAGGTCGGCTCTTGCCCATCTTTCAGCCGCCAGATTCGGGTATCCTGCCAGAAAGATGATCTGCATCGGCGTCACCGGGACCAAGGGAAAGACTACGACTACTTATATGATCAAGGCGATTCTGGAAGCGGCGGGAAAGAAGGTGGGTCTGATCGGCACGGCAGGGGCCGTTATCGGAGAGCACACTTATCCGACTATGAACACGACCCCGGAATCCTATGAGCTGCAGCGGTATTTTGCCCGGATGGCGGAAGAAGGCTGTCAGTACATGATCATGGAGGTGTCCTCCCAGGGACTTAAGATGCACCGGGTGGACGGAATTCAGTTTGATTACGGGCTGTTCACCAATATTTCCAATGACCATATCGGACCCAACGAGCATGCGGATTTCGCGGAGTATCTGTATTATAAATCCCGGTTGCTGAAGATATGCAGGATCGGTCTGATCAATAAAGACGACGAGCATTACGGATCCGTGATGAAATGTCTTGCAGAGGAGGACGGCGCCGGAAAAGCCGTCAGCGGCCATGACGCTGCAGAGGATCGTCTGCCGGCAGACAATTGCGGAACCGCTGAAAAAATATATACTTACGGCCTGGATTCCCAGGCGGATTTTATGGCAAAAGACATTAAATATGTATCTCAGCCGGATTTTGTGGGCCTGGATTTCCAGGTGAGGGGACGGTATGAGCTGGAGGTGCGGGTCAATATACCCGGCCGGTTCAATGTCTATAACGCTCTGGCGGCCATGGCGGTGTGCAGCTTTTTCAATCTGCCGAAGGACAGAGTCTGCCACGCCCTGGAGCATCTGTATGTCAACGGCCGTATGGAGATCGTCCATACTTCTGACCGCTGTACGGTGATCGTGGATTACGCCCATAACGCGGTCAGCATGGAAAGTCTTCTGCAGACTTTGCGGGAGTACCATCCCAGGCGGCTGGTGTGTGTCTTCGGCTGCGGCGGCAACCGCTCCAAAGACCGGCGTTATGCCATGGGTGAGATCGGCGGAAAACTGGCGGATTTCTGCATCCTGACGGCGGACAATTCCCGGTATGAGAAAGTGGAGGACATTCTGGCGGATATCCGGGGAAGCATCGAGAAGACCGGCGGGGCCTTCATCGAGATCCCGGACCGGCGGGAGGCCATCGAGTACAGTATCGTCAACGCCCAGCCGGGAGATATGATCGCGGTCATCGGCAAGGGGCATGAGGATTATCAGGAGATCAACGGCGTCCGGTATCCGTTCCTTGACCGTCAGGTGATCGAGGAAGTTGTGGCGAAGCTGGAAGCGGAGAAAAGCGGAAAGAAAGGCGGAGAGTGATCATGCAGAATACGACGGTAAAGGATCTTGTGAAGGCGTGCGGCGGTATTCTGCTGTGCGGCGATGAAAATGCGCCGGTGGAGCATATCAGCCTGGATTCCAGAACCATGGAAGGCAACGACCTGTTCGTGCCTCTGATCGGCGAGAAGGTGGACGCCCACCGCTTTATCGCCCAGGCCCTGGGCAACGGAGCCGCGGCGACTTTGACCAGCGAGCACGGGCCGGCGGATGCGGAAGCACAGACCGGAGAACATGAGGCGGCGGGGACGTCAGCGAAGACCAGCGAGCATGGACCGACTGGAGCGGACAGGAAGCCGGTTCCTGCAAGCGATTCCGGGGAGGCCGGTTTCGGCAAAGCGTGGATTGCCGTGGAGGACACCAAGCTGGCGCTTCAGGCCATCGGCCGCTGGTACCGTAAGAAACTGACGCTTCCTCTGGTGGGGATCACCGGAAGCGTAGGCAAGACCACGACCAAGGAGATGGTGGCGGCGGCGCTGTCCGGCGGGCTCAGAACTTACAAGACCAGAGGCAGCCGCAACAGTCAGGTGGGAGTGCCTGTCACGATCACCGACATTGATAAGGAAGATCAGATCGGCGTCATTGAGCTGGGTATGAGCGAGCCGGGAGAACTGACGGTGATTGCTCAGATGGCCCAGGTGGAGACGGCGCTGATTACCAATATTGGAGTGGCCCACATCAATCAGCTGGGTTCTCAGGAGAATATTTTCCGGGAGAAGATGACCATTCAGGACGGACTGAAGGAAGGCGGGATCCTGCTGTTAAACGGCGACGACCCGTTTCTGGCGAAGGCCAGGGCCCGGGAGGGCTTCCGGACCGTCTATTACGGAACCGGCGACAACTGTGATTACAGGGCCGTGGATATCCATACGGAAAAAGGATATCCGGTGTTCACGGCAGTATGCAGGCGCGGATCCGGCACTGGGGAGATGCGTAGGGATGATCTTCGGGAAGATGATTCATGCGCTGCTATGCCCCGCTCGGTCACGGTCCGGCTGAATGTCATGGGGGCCCATCAGATCCTCAATGCCGTCGCGGCGCTGGCTGTTGCCGATATCTACGGCGTGCCATTAGAGGCCGCGGCCGAAAAGCTCGGCGAGTATGCCGGCATGAAGGGCCGCCAGCAGATCCGTCATGCGGGGGAGGTTACTGTGATTGATGATTCCTACAATGCCAATCCGGTATCCATGAAGGGAGCCATCGACATTCTGGCCGCCGTTGAGGATGTGAAGAGAAGGATTGCGGTTCTGGCCGATATGAAGGAGCTGGGTGAGAAAAGCCCGGAATTTCACAGAGAAATCGGCGCTTACCTGGCGTCCAGGCCTGTCGATCTGCTTGTGACCTACGGGGAACTGGCGGAGGATATGGAGGCGGGAGCTCTGGCCCGGGCGGCGGACCGCCTTCAGGTTCGCCATTTTGCGGAATCCGAGAAACAGGCTATGATGGAATGGCTGGATAAGGAGCTGAAGGAGGGCGACTGCGTCCTGTTTAAAGGCTCCAACAGTATGAATTTAGGAGAAGCGGCAGATTATGTATGCCAACGTCATTATTGACATATCCCATGAGAAGGTGGATCGGGTCTTTGAATACCGGATTCCGCCGGAACTGGAAAACAGGATACAGGCGGGCGTTCAGGTGTGGATTCCCTTTGGCGCCGGAAATCACCGGAGAAAAGGATATGTGATGGAAACCATGTCCCAGTCTCAATGGAAAAACGGTCAGGTAAAGGATATCGCCGGAATCGTGGAGGGAAGCGTCACGGTGGAGTCCCAGCTGATACAGCTGGCCTGGTGGATGAAGGAGCGGTACGGCTCCACCATGAACCAGGCTCTTAAGACGGTGCTTCCGGTGAAACAGAAGGTGCGTCAGCGGGAGAAGCGCTGTCTGGTATGCCGATTATCCGGGGAGGAGCTTCAGAAAGCTGCAGCCGAGGCTAAAAGGAAGGGGTACCGCGCCAGGGAAAGGCTTCTCACGGCATTTTTTGAGAATCCGGAAATCCCGTATTATGTCGCAGTTCATCAGATGCAGCTTACGTCCGGAACGATTCAGTCTATGGCCGGTAAGGGATTGATTTCCCTGGAATCCGAGACGGTTTTGCGGAATCCCCGCATCGAAGGGAAAAAGCTTGGGAAGCTGGTGGATCTGAATGAGGAGCAGCAGGCTGCCGCGGAGGATTTCTGCCGCCGGTATGACAGCGGGATTCGGGAAACATCCCTGATATTCGGAATTACGGGGAGCGGTAAAACAGAAGTCTATATGGAAATGATAGACCATGTTTTGAAGCGCGGAAGACAGGTCATTGTGCTGATACCGGAGATCGCTCTGACATATCAGACGGTTCTGCGCTTTTACAGACGTTTCGGGGATCTTGTGTCGGTGGTCAATTCCAGACTGTCAGCGGGAGAGCGGTACGATCAGTTTGAGCGGGCCAGGACGGGAGAGATAAGCGTGATGATCGGGCCCAGATCGGCGCTGTTTACGCCTTTTGAGAATTTGGGACTGATTATCATGGACGAGGAGCATGAGGGCGCGTACAAAAGCGAGCTGTCGCCCAGATATCATGCCAGAGAGACAGCTAGGAAGCGGGCTGATCTGAGCGGAGCGTCCCTGGTGCTGGGTTCCGCCACGCCTTCCCTGGAGGCTTATTCCAGGGCGCTGCGGGGAGACTACCGCCTTTACCGTCTCAGGGAGAGGGCAGGCGCCAACAGCCGTATGGCTGCCGTAAAGGTAGTGGATCTGAGGGAAGAACTGAGAACGGGCAATAAATCCATGTTCAGCAGAGAGCTTCAGAGCGCCATGGATCAGGAGCTGGAAGCGGGACACCAGATCATGCTGTTTTTAAACAGAAGAGGATATTCCAATTTTGTGTCCTGCCGTTCCTGCGGACAGGCCGTGAAATGTCCGCATTGCGACGTGACGCTGACCCTTCACAGGGACGGTACGCTGAAATGTCATTACTGCGGTTATCAGACGGCGGTTCCTGGAACATGTTCCGCCTGCGGTTCGCCTTATATCGCGGGATTCGGAACGGGGACTCAGAAGATAGAGGTCATGACCAGAAAGATGTTTCCAAAGGCCAGAGTCCTGAGAATGGATCTGGACACTACGTCCAGAAAGGGCGGGCATGAGGAGATTCTTTCGGCCTTCGCTCAGGGGCAGGCGGACATTCTAGTAGGTACTCAGATGATCGTGAAGGGACATGATTTTCCCAATGTGACCCTGGTTGGAATTCTGGCCGCGGATCTGTCCCTGAATTCGCCGGATTTTCGGTGCGGGGAGAGAACGTTTCAGCTTTTGACCCAGGCGGCGGGCCGGGCCGGAAGGGGAGAGCAGGCGGGGAGAGTTATTATACAGACTTACAATCCCGGGCATTACGCCGTCGAGGCGGCGGCGAGGCAGGATTACGAAGAATTTTACGAGAAGGAGATGGCGTACCGCCGCGTTCTGCATTATCCTCCGGAATGCCAGCTTCTGTCGGTGACGGCTTTTTCAAGGGATGAATTGCTGCTGAGTACGGCTGTGGACGAGTTGTATCGTCTGGCGGTCGGGACAACGGAAGCAATGGCGGCGGAAAACATCCAGATCATCGGCCCTGCGGAAGCCCCAATATACAAAGTTAATGATATTTACAGAAAAATTTTATATTTGAAACATGAAAACTATGATATACTAATAAGAATCAAAGATACGATGGAAGAGTACTGCAGCCGTGCGTCCTGGTCTGAACGCGTGACCGCGCAGTACGATTTCGCGTGAGTTGTGATACGTGCGGGAGGGCAAGATGGCGATTCGTAATATCAGGGTCATAGGAGACGATATATTGACCAAGAAATGCAAACCGGTGAAGGAGATGACTCCCAGGCTTCTGCAGCTGATCGATGATATGTTTGAGACCATGTATCAGGAGAACGGCGCAGGGCTGGCGGCTCCTCAGGTTGGCGTTTTGAAGCAGATTGTAGTCATGGATGTGGACGACGGGAATCAGTATCTGCTGATCAATCCGGAGATCATCGAGGAAGAGGGAAGTCAGACCGGAACAGAAGGGTGCCTGAGCGTTCCCGGAAAGCACGGGACGGTGACCCGGCCGGAGAAGGTAAAGGTGAAGGCCCTGGATCAGGATATGAAAGAGTTTGTCCTTGAGGGAGAGGGACTTCTGGCCAGATGTATCTGCCATGAGGTGGCCCATCTGCGGGGCGAGCTGTATGTGGATCTGGTGGAAGGCGAGCTGATGGACAATTCCGAGCTGGATGAAGAGGGAGAAGAGGAACAGGAATGAGAATCGTATTTATGGGGACGCCGGATTTTTCCGTACCCATTCTTGAAGCGCTGGTGACGGCGGGGCATCAGGTGGTGGGAGTGGTAACCCAGCCTGATAAACCGAAAGGCCGGGGGAAAGCGGTGCTTATGACTCCGGTTAAGGAGAAGGCGCTGGAGTTGGGACTTTCCGTGTATCAGCCGATTAAGGTGCGCGCGCAGGAATCGGTGGATCTTCTGCGCGGTCTGAAGCCGGATGTGATGGTAGTGGCTGCTTTCGGCCAGATCCTGCCGAAAAGCGTTCTGGAGATTCCGCCCCTGGGATGTGTCAACGTGCATTCTTCGCTGCTTCCCAGATACCGTGGGGCGGCGCCTATTCAGTGGGTCATCATCAATGGCGAGAAGGAGACGGGAGTCACAACCATGATGATGGATGAAGGCCTGGATACCGGGGACGTACTGGAGAAGGTGGTTGTGCCCATTGAGCCGGATGAGACCGGCGGGAGCCTTCATGACAAGCTGAGTCATGCGGGGGCGAGACTGATTCTCTCTACTCTTGAGAAGCTTGAGAACGGTACGGCTGTGCGGATTCCCCAGACGGATGAGGATACGTGCTACGCAAAGATGCTGAATAAGGCCATGGGCGATATTGACTGGTCTATGAGCGCGGTTTCCATTGAACGGCTGGTGAGAGGATTAAGTCCCTGGCCGGGAACCTATACGCACTGGAACGGAAAGACCCTGAAGATATGGAAGGCCCGGGTAGTGGAAGAGAAAGACGGACTGCCGGAGAGGACTGCTTCGGCGTCTGCCGGGAAACAGCCTGACAGCAGGGAGCGGACAGACAGGGCGGCCTTCGGGCAGGTGGTTCATGTAGACAGGAGTTCTCTTCTTGTGAAGACGGGAGACGGCATTCTGGCGCTTCTTGAACTTCAGCCGGAAGGAAAGAAGAGAATGGAGACGGATGCGTTCCTTCGGGGTTATCAGGTGGAGGAAGGAACTGTTTTTGAAAGGAGCTGATTTATCATGTATGGTTATTACGGTATGGGTTATGGTTACGGTCTGGATCCGACGATTTTTCTGGTTCTGATCGGCGTTGTGCTCTCCATGTGGGCTTCGTCCAGAGTCCAGAATACGTTTCAGAAATATTCCAGGGTCCGCAGCATGACGGGAATGACCGGCGCGGAGGCGGCCAGAAAGCTTCTTAATTCTCAGGGGATTTTTGACGTGACGATCCAGCCGGTGAAGGGTCAGCTGACAGACCATTATGACCCCAGAACCAAGACTGTGAATCTGTCGGAGGCGGTTTACGGCTCCACGTCCGTATCGGCGATAGGAGTGGCGGCTCATGAGTGCGGCCACGCCATGCAGGACAATGAGGGATACGTGCCGCTGCGGATGCGGGCTGCCTTTGTGCCTGTGGTCAATTTCGGAAGCGCTTTGTCGTGGCCGCTGATCGTCATCGGTCTGCTGGTCGGCGGAGCGGGAAGTACGATTGTCAATATCGGTATCTGGATGTTTGTGCTGGTCGTGCTGTTCCAGCTGATCACTCTTCCGGTGGAGTTCAACGCTTCCGCCAGGGCGGTCCGTCTGCTGGATCAGGTGGGCATACTCCATGGTGAAGAGGTAGAGCAGACCAGGAAAGTGCTGGGCTCCGCGGCCCTGACTTACGTGGCTGCCGCGGCGACGTCCATTCTGCAGCTTCTCAGACTGGTGATTCTGTTCGGAGGAAGACGGCGTGACTAAAGGTTTGGATTCCAGGGAGATGGCCCTGGATATCCTGATTGAGATTCTGGAAAAAGGTTCCTTCAGTCATATCGTGCTGAATCAGGCGCTGAGCAAATATCAGTATCTGGACAAGCATGACCGCGCGTTCATCACCAGGGTGGTGGAAGGCACACTGGAATACCAGATTCAGATCGATTATGTTCTGGAACAGTTTTCCAGCGTGAAGTTATCCAGGATGAAGCCTTTGATCCGGACGCTGCTTCGCATGTCGGTTTATCAGATCTACTATCTGGACTGGATTCCGGATTCCGCCGTGTGCAACGAGGCGGTAAAACTGGCGGAAAAGCGCGGCTTTGCCGGATTGAAGGGATTTGTCAATGGTATTTTGCGGAATATCTCCAGAAGGAAATCAGACATGTTTTTTCCTGATGACAGCATAAGATATTCCATGCCCGGATGGATCATTGATATGTGGGAGGAACGCTATGATCAGGAAACTGTCAGGAGCATCCTGAAAGGATTTCTTGAAGAGCATCCTCTCAGCGTGAGATGCTGCCATGACAGGGAGATGGTCATGGAGAGCCTGAGAAGCCAGGGAGTATCGGTGACGGAGAACGCTTATTTCGGCAGGGAGCTGGGAATGCTTTTTCTGGAGCATGTAGATTATCTGGAGAAGCTTGAAGCGTTCCGGAAGGGCTGGATCGTGGTCCAGGACGCGAGTTCCGCGCTGGCTGCGGCCGCGGCCGGGATAAAGAACGGCGATCTGGTACTGGATGTATGCGGAGCTCCAGGCGGCAAAGCCCTGCACGCCGCCTCGCTTCTTGAGGGTACAGGCAGCGTGATCGTCAGGGACGTAAGCCCCCGGAAAGTGAAGATAATAGAAGAAAACATTGCCCGAAGCGGCTGCGGAAATATTACGGCTCAGGTCTGGGACGCGACGGTTTCCGATGATTCCATGATCGGCAGGGCTGATGTGGTGCTGGCGGATCTGCCATGCTCCGGCCTGGGAGTCTTGGGGAGAAAGCCGGATATTAAGGGAAGGATCCTGCCAGAGGATCTGAAGACGCTGGCGGGACTTCAGCGGAGGATTCTGTCCGTGATCAGCCGGTACGTAAAGCCCGGCGGGATTCTTGTTTACAGCACGTGCACCATTGATACGAAAGAGAATGAAGAGAATCGTACGTGGCTTCTTGATAATCATCCCTTTGAGCCGGTAAGCCTGGAGGGAAAACTGGGAGATTGCCTGAGAGAAGAAACACTGAAGCAGGGATATGTTCAGCTGCTGCCGGGAGTGCATCCGTGCGATGGATTTTTTCTTTCAGTTATGAGGCGTATATGACGGAACTAAATGAAAAAACAGATATAAAGTCGCTGACCAGGGAGGAGCTGACCGCGCAGATCAAAGATATGGGCGTGCCGGCTTTTCGGGCCGCGCAGATATATCAGTGGCTTCATGAGAAGCAGGCCGTATCTTTTCATGAAATGACCAATCTGCCCTCTGAGCTGCGCGGACAGCTGGAGGAGAAGTATGCGTTGGTTGTATTGCGGCCTGTGGATGTAAAGATATCTGCCATTGACGGTACCAGAAAGTATCTGTTCGGGCTGCCTGACGGCAATGTCATTGAGAGCGTCCTGATGAAGTATAAGCATGGCAATTCCGTATGTATATCGTCACAGGCGGGATGCCGTATGGGGTGCCGTTTCTGCGCTTCCGCCATAGGCGGACTTGCCAGGAGCCTCAGAACTTCCGAGATGCTGGAACAGGTATATCGGATTCAGAAGGATATCGGCGAGAGAATTTCCAACGTGGTCATGATGGGTTCCGGAGAACCCCTGGACAACTATGACAATACGCTCCGCTTTATACATATGGTGACGGATGAGTGGGGATTGAATATAAGCCAGAGAAGCATTACGGTTTCCACCTGCGGCCTTGTGCCGGAGATGCGCAGGCTGGCTGAGGAAAAGCTTCAGATCACTCTGGCGCTGTCTCTTCACGCGCCGGATGATGAGACCCGCAGAAAGCTGATGCCCGTCGCGAACAAATATTCCCTCAAAGAGGTTTTGGAGGCGTGTCATATGTATTTTGAGACGACTGGCCGCCGGGTGACGTTTGAGTATAGTCTTGTGAGGGGCGTCAATGACAATCTGGAAGAGGCGAAGGCCCTGGTCCGTCTGATAAGGGACCAACATGGACATGTAAATCTGATTCCGGTGAATCCTGTCAGGGAGAGAGAGTTCGTTCAGTCTTCAGCCGGAGCCGTGACAGCCTTTAAAAATTATCTTGAAAAAAATGGAATTAATGTTACTATAAGAAGAGAGATGGGCAGGGATATTCAAGGTGCCTGCGGCCAGCTCAGGAGAAGTTATCTGGAGGAGAAGGAGAGAGAGAATGCAGGACTATGCGCTTACTGATACAGGCAGAGTCAGAACCCGCAATCAGGATTACCTTTATTCTTCGTCAGTTCCCGTGGGAGGACTGGAAAATCTGTATATGGTAGCGGACGGCATGGGCGGACACAAGGCGGGGGATTACGCTTCCCGCTATCTTGTGGAGCGCCTGGTTTTGTTTGTCGGGAAAAATCTGGATGAAGATCCCGAGAGGATCCTGCAGGAGGGAATCCGACAGGCCAACAGAGAGATTTATGATAAAGCGATGACCAATGAGGCCCTGTCAGGTATGGGGACTACATTGGTGGCGGCGACGATTAAAAATAACGAACTTATTGCGGCGAATGTGGGAGACAGCCGCTTATATTTGTGCAGAAGTGGGGAATTGTCCCAGATCACAAAGGATCATTCCTATGTTGAGGAGATGGTCGCGATGGGACGGATGACCAGAGGCAGCCGGGATTATCAGGAGAAAAAGAATATTATTACCAGGGCGGTCGGAACCGATCGCAATGTGAAGGTTGATTTTTTCAGTATGAAGCTGCTTCCCGGCGATCTGCTGCTGCTGTGTTCCGACGGACTGACCAATATGGTATCTGATCCTGAGATTCGGGAAATCCTTTCATCTGAGAAATCTCTCAGAAATAAAGTGGAAGAACTGGTGGCATCCGCCAATGAACACGGCGGAAGAGACAATATTGCCGCGGTTCTGGTAGACCCACAGATAAGCGAGGTGGGCGAATGCTGAGAGAAGGAATGTTCCTGCAGAACCGTTATGAGATACTGGGACTGATTGGTTCAGGCGGTATGTCTGATGTGTACAAGGCCAAATGCCATAAGCTTGACCGCATGGTTGCCATCAAGGTCTTAAAAGAAGATTTGAGCAGCGACGTCAGCTTTGTCGCCAAGTTCAAGATGGAAGCGCAGTCCGCTGCCGGCCTGTCCCATCCGAATATTGTCAGCGTGTATGATGTTGTGGATGAGGGTAATCTCCATTACATCGTTATGGAGCTGGTGGAAGGCGTCACCCTCAAGAGTTATATCGCCAAGAAAGGCCGGCTGGAGATCAAAGAAGCGGTGGGAATCGCCATTCAGGTGGCGCAGGGAATTGCCGCCGCCCACGAGCAGAATATCATTCACAGGGACATCAAGCCCCAGAACATGCTGATCTCCAGAGACGGCAAGGTGAAGGTGGCTGACTTTGGTATTGCCAGGATGGTCACCGCACAGACCCAGGGCTCCATGGCGATAGGCTCTGTTCATTACATTTCTCCGGAACAGGCCAGGGGAGGGTACAGCGACGCCCGAAGCGATATCTATTCCCTTGGTATCACCATGTATGAGATGGTGACCGGCCATCTGCCCTTCGAGGGGGAAAATGCCGTGTCTGTCGCTCTGGCACACGTGGAGGAGCCGATTACCAGACCAAGTTATTATAATCCGGATATTCCTGTAAGTCTGGAGAATATTATTTTAAAATGCACGGAAAAACGCCCTGAAAGAAGATACGCGGCCGTAACGGACGTGATCACGGATCTTCGCAGGGTGCTGATCCATCCTGATGAGAATTTTGTTGCCATGGTTCCGGAAACTGACATTTCCGATACGAGGCCCATTACCCAGGAAGAACTGATGATGATCAATGCGGGGCAGAAGGTCTATCAGCCTGGAGTGGATGTTTATGAGCGGGAAAGATTTCAGGAGAGTGAAGATTCCGCTTTTGACGGGGTAAGACGCGGGATTGAGCGGCTTATGACGGGGGCAGGTATTTTCGTGGCTGTCGTGATCGTAGCCGTGCTTTTGGTGCTGTTCATGAGGCTGGGAGGATTGTTCCGTTCCGGATCCGGCAGCAATCCTTTGGATTCTTCAGGAATTCAGGCAGAGACGGTTGCGGAAAACGGCGGGGAGTCTCTGGCGGCCTCTGAGGTCAGGGTCCCCGATATTACCAATCTGCCTGAGAACGCGGCGGAATCCAAACTGCGTGAATATGATTTATACATGCAGTATTCCGGGAGAATAGAATCTGATACGGTTGAAGCGGGCAGCATCATTTCTCAGGACCCGGTCAATGGAACCGTGGTGTCCAGAGGTTCCACGATCAGTGTGACAGTGAGCGTCGGAAACGGTCTGGTTGATCTGTCCGGTATGGCGCTGACCAGCATGGGATGGGAAGAAGCCGGGGAGCTGTTGGAGCAGAATGGACTTAAGACGGCTTTTGAAGAAGAGAATAATGATACGGTGGCCGAGGGGATGATCATTCGTTATGAACCGGTTCAGGCTCGCGCCGGAGATACGGTAACGCTCTATATCAGCAAGGGTCCGGCTAAGATTCTTCGGACGGTGCCTGATTTGTATAACATTTCGGAGGATGAAGCCATCCAGCGCCTTACGGATGCCGGTTTGACAGTTGGAGATGTCACCAGAGAATATGATGATACCATATCGCTGGGCTGTGTGATCAGCCAGGATGTTCCCGCTAATTCAAATCTTGATGAGGGCGGAGCGGTTTCCTTTGTGGTCAGCGATGGTCCCGATCCGGCTTCCGGAAGATATCTTGCGGCTATCAGCGAGACCTTTAATTCCAGGGGACTGATCGGTCCCGGTCAGGCGTTTTCGGATATCAGGGTGATGATTCGGCTGCGCCAGGATTCGGAGAATGGTCCCGTATACCGGACGCTTATGGAGCCCCAGGATATAAACGGCGAGGATCTTCTTCCGGTAGAATTTCCGCGGATTGAGGCCGTGGTTCCCGGTGAGGAGTACGGAGAAGTCGAGGTGGTAAATGCCAGCAGCGGAGAGGTTCTGAAAAGTTATCCGGTAAGATTCTTTGCGACAGAATAGGCGGAAATCTATGACGGGCAAGATTATCAAAGGAATCGCGGGTTTTTACTATGTGCGCGGCAGTGACGGAAAGACTTATGAATGCCGGGCGAAAGGAGTTTTCCGTAATCGAAAGATTCGGCCGCTGGTGGGAGATAATGTGGAGATATCCGTATTGAGTGAGGATCCTCCTGAGGGCAATATCGACCGGATTCTGGAGCGGAAGAACACCCTGATCCGGCCGGCGGCCGCTAATGTCGATCAGATTCTGGTGGTGTTTGCCGCCAAGGACCCGGAGCCGAATCTGAATCTGCTGGACCGGTTTCTGGTGATGCTGTACCAGGCGGGGATACCGGTCGTGATCGCGTTTAACAAAGCGGATCTGGTAAACGAGGAGTATATCGGACGTTACCGGCAGATTTACGAACCCGCAGGCTATCAGATGATATCCATAAGTACTTATGAGGAGCGGGGAATTGATGAGATCCGCCGTCTTATGAGAGGAAAGACCACGGCTCTGGCCGGTCCCTCCGGCGTTGGCAAGTCGTCCCTGACCAATCTTCTCATGCCGGACGCTAACATGGAGACCGGTGATATCAGTGAGAAGATAAGACGTGGAAAGCATACTACCCGCCATTCGGAGCTGTTCTGCATTGAGCAGGATACGTACATGCTGGACACTCCCGGATTCAGTTCCATGTATGTGGACGGTATGGAGCCGAACGAACTGAAGGACTGTTTTCCGGAGTTCGGTCCCTTTGAGGAAGACTGTAAATTCCTGGGCTGCGTCCATATAGGGGAGAAGGTCTGCGGCGTGAAACAGGCGGTTTCAGAAGGAAAGATCAGCAGGAGCCGCTATGACAATTACCGTCTGTTCTATGAGGAACAGAAAGATAAAAGGAGATACTGATTTTATGATTATTTTGGCGCCCTCTATACTGGCAGCAGATTTTAAGAGACTTGGGCAGCAGATACGCGACGTAGATCAGGCAGGGGCCCAGTATATCCATATTGATGTGATGGATGGGAACTTTGTGCCCTGTATTTCTTTCGGGATGCCGGTGATTTCTTCCATCCGGAGCCGTACAGAGAAGGTGTTCGACGTACACATGATGGTGGCGGATCCGGACCGATATGTGGATGTGATGAGAGAATGCGGAGCGGATATTATCACGGTACATGCCGAGGCGTGCCGCCATCTGGATCATACTCTTCGGAAGATCCGCGGCTCCGGGGCGAAGGTCGGGATCGCGTTGAATCCCGGGACAGCCGTCCGGGTCGTGGAGCATGTTCTGGAGCTGGCGGATATGGTGCTGGTCATGACTGTGAATCCGGGATTTGGGGGTCAGGAGATGATTCCTTATACCCTGGAGAAGGTAAGAACTATCCGCAGAATGTGCGATGACAGAAAGATTCCCATGGATATCCAGGTGGACGGAGGCGTGGATCTGAACAACATCCATCGGTTCCTGGAAGCGGGAGCTAATGTAATCGTGACCGGAACAGCCGTGTTCCGCGGGGACGCGGCGGCCAACACCAGAGCGTTTCTTAAGAAGTTTGAGGAGTTTGAAAGACAATGAATACGGGACTTATCATCACCGGCGGACGCATAGACCTGGCCTTCGCCGGTGATTTTTTGGAGCATATTCCGGCGGTAGATACGGTGATCTCTGTGGACGCCGGTTTGGCGGCGACGGAGAAGCTGGGTCTTACGCCAACAGCCATCGTGGGCGATTTCGACACGGTGGCCTCGGAAATCCTCGAGAGATACCGGAGTAATCCGGAGATCCTGTGGGATGTCCATAAGCCGGAGAAGGACGAGACGGATACGGAGCTGGCTATTCATACGGCCATAAAACTTGGCTGTCAGAGGATTTATATTCTGGGAGCTACAGGCGGACGTCTGGACCATGAACTGTCCAACATCCATCTTCTTAAGCTGTGTCTGGATTATGGCGTGGAGGCTTATATCTGCGACGCCAACAACCGGGTCAGTCTTCTCGCAGGCGGAAAGACCTTTGACAGAGAGAAGGTTTACGGAAAATATGTGTCATTTATTCCTCTCAGCCAGCGTGTGAGAGGAATTACCCTGACCGGTTTCAAGTATCCCCTTCATGAGAAAGACATTGAGATCGGAGTGGAGGCCGGCCTCTGCGTCAGCAATGAGATTACGGCAGACCAGGCTGGGATCGACTTCAGGGAGGGGATACTGATCTGTATTGAATCTCGGGACTGAAACAATCTGGTATGACCCAAAATATCAAAACTGGATATAATAATCATTCCAAATTTATGTTAAACTGATGGCTGTAATAAAACAGGATTAACATGTTCAGGAGGAATGAGCGATATGAAAGATAAGCGGATTTTGACGATTCAGGATATCTCATGCGTGGGGCAGTGTTCTCTGACTGTGGCTTTGCCTATTATCTCTGCCTGCGGGATTGAAGCCGGGATTCTGCCTTCCGCAGTGCTTTCCACCCATACCGGAGGATTTAAGGGATATACGTTCCGGGATCTGAGCGGAGACATGCTGGATATCAGCAATCACTGGAAGAGCGAGAGGATTCAGTTCGACGCGGTCTACACCGGATATCTGGGAAGTATGGATCAGATCGAGTATGTACAGAAGATCATGGACGACACTCTGACGCCCGGCGGTCTGCGGATCGTGGATCCGGCCATGGCGGACAATGGAAAATTATATTACGGTTTTACGGAAGAATTTGCCCACAAAATGGGGGAGCTGTGCGGAATCGCGGACATTACTCTGCCCAATATTACCGAGGCCTGCTTTATGACGGATACGCCCTATGAGGAGGGACCGAAGGATGAGGCCTATGTAGAGGAGCTTCTCGATAAAGTGTCCGCTCTGGGCGCGAAATGCGTGGTCATGAAAGGAATCAGCTACGAGCCGGGCAAGCTCGGGGTGGCCATCCGTCAGAACGGAAAGACAAGCTATTATGTTCATGAGAAACTGTCAAAGAGTTTTCATGGGACGGGAGACTGCTACGCTTCCGCTTTCGTGGGGGCCCTGATGCAGGGCCAGTCCGTCTTTGACGCAGCGGGCATCGCGGCGGATTTCACGGTTGACTGCATCAAAAAGACTATGGACGACGACAGCCACTGGTACGGTGTGAAGTTTGAAAAAGCATTGCCGGAACTGGTAAGGCGGGTGAACCGGGGATAAAGTCGACAATTTGAGTCCTGGAAAAAATAGGGGTTTTCTTTTTTGGAAGATTGCGGTATACTGTCCAAAGTGATACTATGAGATGCGCGGCTGTTGCTGCAGTGTGAGAGTGCCGGGAAGGCGGAATATTTTAACAGACGCACAGGACACAGTCAGGAGGAAATTATGTTAGACCTTAAATTTGTCAGGGAGAACCCTGAGATCGTGAAGCAGAATATCCGCAATAAATTCCAGGACGCCAAGCTGCCCCTGGTAGATGAAGTGATTGAACTGGACGCCAGAAACCGGGCGGCCAAGTCAGAAGGAGATAACCTGAGGGCTTCCCGCAATAAGCTGTCAAAGCAGATCGGTCAGCTGATGGCCCAGGGCAAAAAGGAAGAGGCCGAGGAGGTAAAAGCCCAGGTGACGGCCAATGCGGCCCGTCTGGCTGAGCTTGAGAAGGAAGAGGCGGAGATGGAAGAGAAGATCTTAAAGATCATGATGACCATCCCCAATATCATCGATCCCAGCGTGCCCATCGGCAAGGACGACAGCGAGAATGTGGAGCTTCAGAGATTCGGCGAGCCGGTGGTCCCCGACTTTGAGATTCCTTATCACACAGATATTATGAAGACCTTCGACGGCATCGATCTGGATGCGGCCGGAAGAGTGGCGGGCAACGGTTTCTATTATCTGATGGGCGATATTGCCAGGCTTCATTCTGCGGTGATCGCATATGCCAGAGATTTTATGATTGACCGCGGCTTTACTTACTGTGTGCCGCCCTTTATGATTCGAAGCAATGTGGTGACCGGCGTCATGTCCTTTGCGGAGATGGACGCTATGATGTACAAGATTGAGGGAGAGGACCTGTATCTGATCGGCACCAGCGAGCATTCCATGATCGGCAAGTTTATCGATACCATCACTCCGGAGAGCCAGCTGCCCAAGACCATGACCAGCTATTCTCCCTGCTTCCGCAAGGAGAAGGGCGCTCACGGCATCGAGGAGCGGGGTGTGTACCGGATTCATCAGTTTGAGAAGCAGGAGATGATCGTGGTCTGCAGACCGGAGGAATCTCCCATGTGGTATGATAAGCTGTGGCAGAATACGGTAGATCTGTTCCGCTCCATGGATATTCCGGTTCGGACTCTGGAATGCTGCTCCGGCGATCTGGCGGATTTGAAGGTGAAATCCTGCGATGTGGAGGCATGGTCTCCCCGCCAGAAGAAGTATTTCGAGGTCGGTTCCTGCTCCAATTTAGGCGATGCCCAGGCACGCCGCTTAAGGATCCGCGTAGAGGGAGAGAAAGGCAAATATTTCGCCCACACTCTGAACAACACGGTGGTGGCTCCGCCCCGTATGCTGATTGCGTTTCTGGAGAACAATCTGCAGGAAGACGGAACGGTCCGGATTCCCAAGGTGCTTCAGCCTTATATGGGCGGGAAGACTTTGCTGGTGCCTAAGACGGCGCAAAAATAGCAGCCGGCGCTTTTATCAGGAAGGATCAGGAGGATTTTATATGAATGTCGTATGTCTTGATATGGAAGGCGTTCTGGTGCCGGAGATATGGATCGCGTTCTCCAAAACCAGCGGGATCCCGGAGTTGAAGCGGACGACCCGTGACGAGCCGGATTACAATAAACTGATGAAGTGGCGCCTTGGAATTCTGAAGGAGCACGGACTGGGACTTAAGGAGATTCAGGATGTGATCGCCACTATCGATCCCATGCCGGGGGACAGGGAGTTTCTGGATGAGCTTCGCAGTGTGACCCAGGTAATCATCTTAAGCGACACCTTTACCCAGTTTGCCAAGCCTCTTATGAAGAAGCTGGGCTGGCCCACCATTTTCTGCAACACTCTGGAGGTGGCGGAAAACGGCGAGGTGACCGGATTCAAAATGCGTGTGGAGCAGTCCAAGCTGAGTACCGTCAAAGCCCTTCAGTCCATTGGCTATGAGACCATTGCTGCCGGCGACAGCTACAACGATCTGGGCATGATCCGGGCCAGCAAGGCCGGGTTCCTGTTTAAGAGCACGGAGAAGATCATCGCCGACAACCCGGATCTGCAGGCCTTTGAGGAGTTTGACGATTTGCTGGCTGCCATTAAGGGGGTCCTGGATCCGTTCAACTAGGAAGCCGGGATTCATGATATGTGTCCGGCGGACTGTCTTATCGGGCATAAGATATGGCCGGCATCGAAGACAGCTACGGATTAGGGAATAATATAAAACTTAGGAAATGATAGATTTATGCAGCTTACACCAGTTATGTTTATAATTGTCTGCCCTCTGGTCTTTCTGGCCGGGCTGGTAGACGCCATCGGCGGCGGGGGAGGACTGATCTCCCTGCCCGCCTACATGATTGCCGGGATACCGGTACATATGGCGATTGCCACCAACAAGCTGTCCTCTGCCTGCGGGACGACTCTGGCGACGGCAAAGTTCATCAAAGCAAAAATGGTCAGCCTTCGGCTGGCCATTCCTACGGTTATCGCCGCCATGATCGGCTCCCTTCTGGGAGCGCGGATTTCATTGACGGTAGACGAGGCCGCCATGAAATATATTCTGTTCGTGGTCCTTCCGGTGACGGCGTTTATCGTTCTCAACAAGAAGCTGTTTCCGGCGGACGAGAACAGCGATGAGCTGATCCTGAACCGAAGAGTCTATGTGATTTCTTTTCTGGCGGCGCTGATCATCGGCTTTTATGACGGGTTCTACGGTCCCGGAACGGGAACCTTCCTGATCATTGCCCTGACGGTATTTGCCAAACTGCCTATGAAGCGGGCCAACGGCCAGTCCAAGGTCATCAACTG
>CANQBN010000036.1 GCA_947588855.1 uncultured Lachnospiraceae bacterium | reverse complement strand
AACGCCAGAGATTTCGCTCCCATCTTCTTCGGTGTGGACGGTATGGACGGTATCCTGACTGTTGAGAACTTTGATACTTCCCTGGCTGAGGGCGTTATGCTTCTGACACCTTTCTCCGCGACTGAGGAGAGCAGCAAGCAGTTCACCGCCGACTATGTAGCCGCTTACGGAGAGGATCCCAACCAGTTCGCCGCAGACGCCTACGATGCGGTATATGCCATCAAGGCAGCTGTTGAGCAGGCCGGAATCACTCCGGATATGAGCGTATCCGATATCTGCGAAGCCATGAAGGTCGCCATGACAGAGATCAGCATTGATGGTCTGACTGGTTCAGGCATGACCTGGAACGCAGCCGGCGAGCCCGACAAGGCTCCCAAGGCCGCCAAGATCGAGAACGGCGTATATGTAATGCAGTAAATTTTGATCCAAGGAAGGGTCGTCATGTATTTGGCGGCCCTTCTTTTCCGTATAATGACGTTGCAGTACAGTTCAGGAAGCATAAGAAAATGTGCCTTCCGGCGCTGCTGTGTCATAGCTGCGTAATGGGTGAGTAATGGGTGAGTTTTGCGAAAAACCTTGCGCGATAAAGTGTCCTGTGTTATAATTCGACATAATATTGTTAAAAAGTAGAGGTGGATGGGTATGATGAGTTTTCTGTCTTATTTTATCAGCGGCGTCAGCCTGGGGTCCATATACGCCATCATTGCGCTGGGCTACACCATGGTGTACGGTATCGCCAGAATGCTGAACTTTGCCCACGGCGACGTCATCATGATCGGAGGTTTCGCGATCTTCACGGCTGTCACCACCATGGGACTGCCGCCCATGGTGGGAATCCTGATCGGAGTGGTGGTATGTACCGTACTGGGCGTTACCATTGAGAGGGTGGCTTACCGGCCTCTCCGCGGCGCGTCTTCCCTGGCGGTTCTGATTACCGCCATCGGTATCAGCTACCTGCTGCAGAATGTGGCGCTTCTGATTTTCGGCTCCAATTCTCATCAGTTTACATCCGTTGTAAATCTGCCCAATCTGGTTCTGGCAGACGGGAAACTGAACATTTCCAGCACGACAATCGTCGCCATCGTCGCCTGCATCGTCATCATGATTGCCCTGACCACTTTTATCAATAAGACCAGGACCGGTCAGGCCATGCTGGCTGTCTCTGAGGACAGGGGAGCCGCTTCCCTTATGGGCATCGATGTGAATAAGACCATTGCCGTGACCTTCGCCATCGGTTCCGCTCTGGCGGCTATTGCGGGAGCCTTGCTTTGTTCCGCCTATCCGTCCCTGACGCCTTACACCGGTTCCATGCCGGGCATCAAGGCGTTCACGGCGGCTGTGTTCGGAGGCATCGGTTCCATTCCGGGAGCCCTGCTGGGAGGCATCATTCTCGGTGTCATTGAGAATCTGTCGAAAGCTTATATTTCATCCCAGCTTTCCGATGCTATCGTGTTCGCGGTGCTGATTGTGGTGCTTCTTGTTCGTCCTACGGGTATTCTGGGACGGCAGATCAATGAGAAAGTGTAGGTGAGACGTATGGATGCGAAACGAATCAGAATTCAGAATGGTATCACCTACGGGATGGTCATCGCCTTCTGGGTGGTGATCCAGATTATGGATAAGACGGGGAACCTGAGCAGTCTGCTGAAGGGACTGCTGGTGCCTCTGTGTATGTACGCGATTCTTGCCGTGTCACTGAACCTGACCGTTGGAATCCTTGGCGAGTTAAGTCTGGGTCATGCGGGATTCATGTGTCTGGGGGCCTTTTCCGGCGCTTTCTTTACCAACTGCATGGAAGCGGCTATGCCAAGCGCGGGCCTGCGGTTTTTCCTGGCATTAGTTCTGGGCGCCGTGGTGGCTGGCGTATTTGGTCTGCTGATTGGTATCCCGGTGCTTCGTCTGAAGGGCGACTATCTGGCCATCGTGACCCTGGCGTTCGGCGAGATCATCAAGAACCTGATCAACGTCATGTATGTGGGGCGGGACAGTGCCGGATTCCATTTCTCCAATAAGGACGCCATGTCCTTGGGCATGGATGATACCGGAGTGGTCATCATCAAGGGCGCCCAGGGTATCACCGGTACGCCCAGGGCAGCCACCTTCACTATCGGAATTCTGCTGCTTCTTCTGACCTTGTTTATTGTGCTGAACCTGATCAATTCCAGAACGGGCCGGGCCATCATGTCCATCCGGGACAACCGGATCGCGGCGGAATCCATCGGAATCAACATTACCAAATATAAGCTGATGGCGTTCTCCATCTCGGCGGCCCTGGCCGGCATGGCGGGCGTGCTCTATGCGCACAGCCTGTCTACGCTGCAGGCCACTTCCAATAACTTCGGATACAACAAGTCCATTCTGATTCTGGTGTTCGTGGTGCTGGGCGGTCTGGGCAATATGAGAGGTTCCATCATAGCGGCGGTGGTGCTTACGGCTCTGCCGGAGATGCTCCGCGGCCTTAACGACTACCGTATGCTGATTTACGCTATCGTGCTGATCATCATGACGATTTTCAACTCCAGCCCCAAGGCGATTGAGATGAGATCGGTTCTCATGGATAAACTCCGCCATAAGAAGGCGGCCGGAAAGGAGGCTGCGTGATATGGCAACGAATAAGACAGCGAACACATCTGCGAATACGGCGGCAGGAGCCAAAGGCGTTCCCATGTTGGAAGTGAAGAATTTAAGTATTTCCTTCGGCGGTTTGAAAGCCGTGGACAGCTTTAACGTGGTCATCGAGAAGGGCCAGCTTTACGGCCTGATCGGGCCTAACGGCGCAGGCAAGACCACGGTGTTCAATCTGCTGACCGGCGTATATAAGCCTAATACCGGCACGATTCTGCTGGACGGCGAGAATATTACCGGAAGGAAAACCATTGAGATTAACCAGGACGGCATCGCCAGAACCTTCCAGAATATCCGCCTGTTCAAGGAACTGAGCGTGCTGGATAATGTGAAGACCGCTTTTCATAACCATCACCAGTATTCTACCCTGGAGGGGATCCTTCGCCTGCCTAAGTTTTACAAGGTGGAGAAGGAGATGGATGCCAGAGCGCTGGAGCTTCTGAAGGTGTTTGATTTGGACCAACAGTGGAACTATAAGGCATCCAACCTGCCTTACGGCAAACAGAGGAAGCTGGAGATCGCCCGTGCCCTGGCTACAGACCCCAAGCTGCTTCTTCTGGATGAGCCGGCGGCCGGCATGAACCCCAACGAGACGGCGGAGCTGATGGAGACCATTCGCTTTGTGCGGGATAAATTCGATATGACGATTCTGCTGATCGAGCATGATATGAAGCTGGTGTCCGGTATCTGCGAGAAACTGACGGTGCTGAACTTCGGTCAGGTGCTGACCCAGGGAGACACATCGGAAGTGCTCAACGACAAGCGGGTGATCACCGCGTATCTTGGAGAGTAGGAGGAGAGGAACATGGCTATACTTGAAGTGAAAAATCTGGAAGTATACTATGGCGTGATTCAGGCCATCAAGGGAATCTCCTTTGAGGTGAACCAGGGGGAGATCATTGCTCTGATCGGCGCCAACGGAGCCGGTAAGACCACCACTCTGCAGACCATCACCGGTCTGATCCCTGCCAAGGCCGGACATATCCTTTATGAGGGAAAAGATATTACCAAAGTACCCGGCTATAAGCTGGTGTCCATGGGAATCGCCCATGTGCCGGAAGGCCGGCGGGTGTTCGCGGAGCTGACGGTGCTTCAGAATCTGAAGCTGGGCGCCTATACCCGAAAGGACAAAGCGGAGATCGATGAGACGCTGAAAAGCATCTATCAGAGATTTCCCCGCCTGGAGGAAAGAAAGAATCAGCCGGCAGGAACCTTAAGCGGCGGCGAACAGCAGATGCTTGCCATGGGCCGGGCCCTTATGTCCCGTCCCAAGCTGATGCTGATGGATGAGCCTTCCATGGGCCTGTCCCCCATTTACGTCAATGAGATCTTCGACATTATCAAGGAGATTCACAAGAGCGGCACCACGGTCCTTCTGGTGGAGCAGAACGCCAAGAAAGCGTTGTCCATCGCCGACAAGGCGTACGTTCTGGAGACCGGGACCATCGCGTTGAGCGGCGACGCCAAGGAACTGATGAACAACGACCAGGTGAAGAAGGCGTACCTGAGCGAGTAACCGCGAGGAATCCGATCAGTTTCTGCGGCGCGGATTTTCGCCGACTTTTATCATGTATAAACTGATTTCCCCCTTGCATATACTGTATCAGCACAGCAAGGGGGTATTTTTATGGAACAGTTTTCGGTTTATAAAGATATACAGGCCAGAACAGGCGGAGAAATCTATATGGGAGTGGTGGGACCTGTCCGGACAGGGAAATCCACTTTTATCAAGCGCTTCATGGAGCTGATGGTGCTTCCCGGAATGGAAGACGAACATCAGAGAACCCAGACCAGGGATGAGCTTCCCCAGAGCGCCGCGGGAAAGACCATTATGACTACAGAGCCTAAGTTTATCCCCAAGGATGCCGCGCCTATCCGGCTTGATGAGGGGATTGAGGCGAAGGTCCGCCTCATCGACTGTGTGGGCTTTATGGTGGACGGAGCGGCAGGACATATCGAGAATGACAGCGAACGGCTGGTGAAGACGCCCTGGTTCGATTATCAGATACCCTTTACCAAGGCAGCGGAGATCGGGACCAGAAAGGTGATTACCGATCATTCTACCATAGGGCTTGTGGTGACGACGGACGGAACCATCGGGGATCTGAAAAGGAACGTTTATGTGCCTGCGGAGCAGCAGACAGTGGAGGAACTGAAAAGTCTTGGCAAGCCGTTTCTCATCCTGCTGAATTCCATGAAGCCTTATTCCGAGGAAACCAGGCAATTGGCCGGACAGCTGTGCAGTCAGTACGGCGTGACGGTGCTTCCGGTCAACTGTGAACAGCTGAAACGTGACGATGTCCTTAAAATTCTGGAACTGGTGCTGAAAGAATTTCCGGTGACCAGAATGAATTTTTACGTTCCCAAATGGTTGGAGATTCTTCCTTCTGATCACTGGCTGAAGTCAGGCGTGGTTCAGGTGGTGAGAGAGCTTCTCGGAAAAGTAACCCAGATGAAGGATATCACGCCGGCGGTGATCGAGACGGATAATGACGCGGTTAAGGGAATGAAGATCGACAAAATGGATTTGTCAGACGGAACCGTGAATATTGATGTCAGTGTGGATGACAGTTACTATTATCAGATCCTGAGCGATTATGTAGGCCTTCCTATTGAGGGAGAATATCAGCTGATGCAGACGCTGCAGAACCTGGCCAGGATGAAGCAGGAATACGATAAGGTTTCGGAAGCCGTCAGCCAGGTGAGAATGCGGGGGTATGGAGTGGTAACTCCGGAAAGGTCCGAGATTATTCTTGATGAACCTCAGGTTATCCGGCATGGCAATAAATACGGCGTGAAGATGCGGGCGGAGGCGCCTTCCATTAATATGATCAAAGCCCATATTGAGACAGAGATCGCTCCTATTGTCGGCAGCGAACAGCAGGCGAAGGACCTGATCGAGTACATAAAAAAGAACGGCGCGGAAAGCTCGGATGGAATCTGGAATACCAATATTTTCGGAAAATCCATAGAGCAGATCGTGGAGGACGGAATTCAGGCCAAGGTATCGCAGCTGACGGACGACTGCCAGATGAAGCTCCAGGATACGCTGCAGAAAATAATCAACGATTCTAACGGCGGTATGATTTGTATTATTATATAAATTATGTTATACTTACTTCAGAAGGCTGCGGTCAGGAGATTTTCGGACGGTTCCGCCGGCCGCGGCGCAGAGTACAGCATATGGGAAGAGGGGTGCAGCTATGAAACTTATGTTTATAGGCGCTGATCATGAAGTGACAGGCAGCTGCCATTATCTGGAGTGCGGAAATACAAAGCTTCTGGTAGACTGCGGCATGGAGCAGGGGGTCAATGTCTATGAGAACATGGATCTGCCCGTCAGTTATTCGGAGATCGATTATGTGCTTCTGACTCACGCGCATATCGACCACGCAGGGTACCTTCCGCTTATCTATGCCAGGGGATTCAGAGGCAGTCTGGTGACTACGGCAGCCACCGGCGATCTGTGCGGCATCATGCTTCGTGATTCCGCCCACATTCAGGAGATGGAAGCGGAATGGAAGAACCGGAAGGCCAGAAGGGCCGGCAAGGCGGAAGTTGAGCCTCTCTATACAGTAAATGATGCTCAGGGAGTTTTGGAGCATCTGGTTGTGTATGAGTATGATGAAGTGGTGAAGCTGAATGACGATATCACGATCCGATTCATTGACGCCGGACATCTGCTGGGTTCGGCATCCATCGAAGTCTGGTGTCATGAAGGCGGAATCGAGAAGAAGATAGTATTCTCCGGAGATATCGGCAATCAGAACAAACCGCTGATTCGCAATCCCCAGTATATCAGGGACGCGGATTATGTGGTTATGGAATGTACCTACGGCGATCGGGAACATATGGCGGATCCGGGCAATCAGACTACGGAAGAGCATATTGCCAGACTGGCCAGGATCGTTCAGGAGACGCTGGACAAGGGAGGCAATGTGGTGATTCCGGCTTTTGCCGTAGGCCGCACCCAGGAGCTGCTGTATTTTTTCCGCCATATCAAAGCGGAACATATGATTCATGGCCATGACAATTTTGAGGTGTATGTGGACAGCCCACTGGCCATTGAGGCCACCCACGTGTTTAAGGAGAATCTGCTGAGATGCTACGACGACGAGACCAGGGAGCTGGTGGAGCAGGGAATCAATCCCATTGAGTTTCCGGGACTTAAGCTTTCCGTTACCAGCGAGGAGTCCAAGGCGATCAATTTCGATATGAAACCCAAGGTGATCATTTCCGCGGCAGGCATGTGCGACGCCGGCCGCATCCGCCATCATCTGAAACATAATCTGTGGAGACCGGAGTGCTGCGTGGTCTTTGCCGGCTACCAGGCGGTGGCCACTTTGGGCAGAAGCCTGATCGAGGGAGCTCTTTCTGTGAAAATATTCGGAGAGACCATTGATGTGGAAGCCAGGATCGAGGAACTTCCCGGATTGAGCGGCCATGCTGACAGAACCGGCCTTCTGAACTGGATACGCGCGTTTGAGAAGAAGCCGGAGCAGGTGTTTGTGGTTCACGGAGACGATAAGGTCTGCGACTTGTTTACAGATGTTTTAAACCGTCAGGAAAAGCTTGCCGCAGCGGCGCCGTTCTCCGGCTCTGTCTATGATCTGGCTGCCGGAAGCTGGATCGTTCAGACGAAGGGCGTGCCGGTGGAGAAGAAGAAGGCGGCTCAGAAGCGTGCAGATACGGTATTTGCCCGGCTGGTGGCTATGGGTCAGAGACTCATGCAGGTTATTCAGAAAAATGAAGGCGGGGCGAATAAGGATCTGGCCCGGTTTGCCGACCAGATTCAGTCCCTTTGCGATAAGTGGGACAGGTAGGAGGAACTTATGGGAAAAGTACAGATTTACACGGACGGAGCGGCCAGAGGCAATCCTGACGGCCCGGGCGGATATGGAACGATTCTCCAATACGTGGACAGGCAGGGAGAACTGCACGAGAAGATCATTTCCGCAGGCTATACGCGTACGACCAATAACCGCATGGAGCTGATGGCGGCTATTGCCGGGCTTGAGGCTCTGAACCGTCCGTGTCAGGTGGAGATCTACTCGGATTCCAGGTATCTGACAGACGCTTTTAACCAGGGGTGGATTGATAACTGGGTTCAGAATAACTGGAGGCGGGGCAAGAGCGGTCCTGTGAAAAATATCGATCTGTGGGAACGGCTCCTGGATGTCAAGAGCAGGCACGAAGTGGAATTTATCTGGGTAAAGGGACATGCGGGCAATCCTGAGAATGAAAGGTGCGACAAGCTGGCCACATCGGCGGCTGACGGGGACGATCTGCTGGTCGATGAGGGCGTGGAGGAAGCCCTGTAGATCATTATATTTAAAGAAAATCTTACGATATATTACTAATTGTGAATGCCTATTCCATTTCATTTTCGTTTATGATATGTTAAAAACGTATAAAGTGCGGGGACGAAGGATTGTTCTGTTTACATATCATTATGAGGGGATCGGATGAAGGAACGCAAGCTTCTGTATCTTTTGGCTTTGACAGCCTTTGTAGGTATCATCATTACTTTCTGCAACAGTCGTTTCCTGGGGACGGGAAGCTCAGAAGCGACAGCAGCTGCCGGTATGGCCGGTGAGACTCAGGAAACGCGCGGGAACGAATCGGAGATGGAAGAGGATTCCGAAGAGACGACAGTGGAGGTATCTGCCCGTTCTCCGGAAGGTCCGGAGTCCGCTGAGAGTTTCCGCGAGGATTCTGCCGCGGACAGTACGGCAGAGACGAGGGTTGCCATTTCTCCTCTCGAAACCGCGGCGGTGACGGAGGACGCAGTTTCGGCCGACAAGGCGTATCAGCCTGCGGAAAAGACGGCCGCCCGTTCGGAGGATAATCCGTATCGGAAAAGGCTGGAGGAGCTGGATGCCAGGATTCAGAAGCTGAGGGAGAATGGAAATTCAGCCGGTGCGAAGAGCGGAAGCGGAGAGAACGCCGTGACGAAGAATCAGGCCTCGGACGAGCTTTGGCTGTGGGACAGCGAATTGGGGATCATTTACGAGGAACTGCTGAAACGTCTCGGCAGCGAGCAGGCTGAGGCTTTGGCGGCCTCTCAGCGGGACTGGCTGAAGAACAGAGAGGCGGAGGCTGTTGAGGCGGCGAAAAGTTCATCCGGCGGCTCGAGAGAAAGCATGGAGTACACGTATTCGCTGGCCGTCTCCGCCAGAGCCAGAGCCTATGAGCTGGTGACGCTCTATGAGAATGTGCTGGCCGAGTACAGCGAAGAAGAGTGAGAAGAGGGGGCTGTTGATGCAACAGCCTCTGTATTTTTGTCTTGATAAATGGTATTTCTTGTGATAGGATAATGGTTGATAAAGTTTGGAATATAAGGAGGAATTGCGAATGTCCGCCATTTTTGGAAGTCTGCTGTCCAATCTTCTCACAGTTGTTTTTTTTGCTGCGGTTGCTTTTGCCGGAATTATGGGAGGCAAGAAATTGCGGGACCGCAATGATGCCAAGAAGAAAGAGAATAAGTAATTGTGGAGGATAAAACATTGCAGAAGTACGGCGTAAATGAACTGAGAAGAATGTTTCTGGAGTTTTTTGAGAGCAAGGGACATCTGGCCATGAAGAGCTTTTCCCTGGTGCCTCATAATGATAACAGCCTGCTGCTGATCAATTCCGGCATGGCGCCCTTAAAGCCCTATTTTACCGGTCAGGAGATCCCGCCCCGCAGAAGGGTCACGACCTGTCAGAAGTGTATCCGTACCGGCGATATCGAGAATATCGGCAAGACCGCCCGCCATGGTACCTTCTTTGAGATGCTGGGCAATTTCTCATTTGGCGATTATTTTAAGAATGAGGCCATTGCCTGGTCCTGGGAGTTTCTGACCGAGGTTGTGGGACTGGATCCGGACAGGCTGTATCCGTCCGTCTATATGGACGACGATGAAGCTTACGATATCTGGAACAAGAAGATTGGCGTTCCCAAGGAGAAGATCTTCCGCTTCGGAAAGGAAGATAATTTCTGGGAGCACGGCGCAGGCCCCTGCGGCCCATGCTCCGAGATTTACTATGACCGGGGCGAGAAATACGGCTGCGGCAAGCCCACCTGCACCGTAGGCTGCGACTGCGACCGCTACATCGAGGTCTGGAACAACGTGTTCACCCAGTTTGACAACGACGGCCACGGCAATTACACAGAGCTGAAGCAGAAGAATATCGATACCGGCATGGGCCTGGAGCGCCTGGCCGTGGTGGTCCAGGATGTGGACTCCCTGTTCACTGTGGACACCAACAGGGCGCTGCTGGATGAAGTCTGCGAGATGGCCCATACTACTTACCAGGCCGATGAGAAGAAGGACGTTTCCCTCCGTATTATCGCGGATCATGTGAAATCCTGCACCTTTATGATCTCCGACGGCATCATGCCGACCAACGAGGGCCGGGGCTATGTGCTTCGCCGTCTTCTGAGACGGGCGGCCCGCCACGGCAGGATCCTGGGCATTAAAGGACGTTTTATGGCAGAGCTTGCGAAAACGGTGATCGCCCTTTCCAAGGACGGCTATCCGGAACTAGAAGAGAAGCAGGTGATGATCCTGAAGGTTCTGGCCGAGGAGGAAGAGAAATTCAATAAGACCATCGACCAGGGACTTGCCATCCTGGGAGAGATGGAGCAGAAGATGGTGGCGGAAGGCAAGTCCACTCTGTCCGGCGCCGACGCCTTCAAACTGTACGATACCTATGGATTCCCCCTGGATCTGACTCTTGAGATTCTGGAGGAGAAGAATTTCAAGGTGGACGAGGATGGCTTTGCGGCTGCCATGAAGGAACAGCGTGAGAAAGCCCGTGCGGCCCGCAAGACTACCAACTACATGGGCGCGGACGTTACCGTTTACCAGTCTATCCCGGCTGAGATTACGACGAAATTCGTAGGCTATGACCATCTGGTCTATGATTCTAAGATCACGGTCCTGACCACGGAGGAAGAGCTGGTGGAGGCTCTGACCGACGGTGAGAACGGAACCATTATCGTAGAGGAAACGCCGTTCTACGGCACCATGGGCGGCCAGCAGGCTGATATCGGCGTCATCGAAAACGCCGCCGGCACCTTCCAGGTGAAGGATACCATTCACCTTCAGGGCGGCAAGGTAGGCCATGTAGGAGTTATGACCAGCGGCATGTTCAAGGTCGGCGATACGGTGACTCTGAAGGTGGACGAGGCCAACCGCCTGTCTACCGGCAAAAATCACAGCGCCACCCACCTGTTGCAGAAAGCCCTGCGGACGGTTCTTGGCGACCATGTAGAGCAGGCCGGTTCCTATGTGGACGCTGGAAGGCTGCGTTTTGACTTTACCCATTTTTCTGCTATGACGGCGGAGGAGCTTCAGAAGGTGGAAGACCTGGTAAACCGTGAGATTCGGGAGGCTCTTCCGGTCATCACCCAGGAGATGAGCCTGGATGAGGCGAAAAAGTCCGGCGCTATGGCGTTGTTTGGCGAAAAGTACGGCGAAGTGGTCCGTGTGGTTAAGATGGGAGATTTTTCCACCGAGCTTTGCGGCGGAACCCACGTAGCTAATACCGGCGTCATTTCCAATTTCAAGATTCTGTCCGAGACCGGCATCGCCGCCGGGGTCCGGAGAATTGAGGCTCTCACCGGCGAGGGCTTGATGGCTTATTATAAAGAGGTGGAGAATGAGCTTCACCAGGCGGTGAAGGCAGCCAAGACTACGCCGGGAGAATTGACCAGAAAGATCGAATCCCTCCTTGACGAGATCAAGGCTCTTCACTCGGAGAATGAGAAGCTGAAGAGCAAGCTGGCTAACAGCGCTGTGGGCGACGTCATGAGCCAGGTGAAGGAAATCGCCGGCGTCAAGGCCCTGATCACAAAAGTGGCCGACGTGGACATGAACGGCCTTCGGAATCTGGGCGATCAGATGAAGGATAAGCTGGGAGACGGGGTGGTTGTCATCGCCTCTGCCCAGAACGGCAAGGTGAACCTGATGGTTACGGCGACGGATGGGGCTCAGAAGAAGGGAGTTCACGCAGGCAACCTGATCAAAGCGATCGCGCCTTTGGTGGGCGGCGGCGGCGGCGGACGTCCCGGCATGGCCCAGGCCGGCGGCAAGAATCCGGCCGGAATCGACGAGGCTCTTGCGAAGGCGGCCGAGGTCCTGAGCGGACAGATTCAGAAGTGAAGACAAAAACCGGACCGGACAGACTGACCGATTGTACTGGAAAAAAAACAATAATAATTTTTATCGTGTTGAAAAAATGATTGACGAAAATTGATTTTGTGGTATAATCGAACCAGTGCTAGGAATACCCACACAGTTGTACTTTGCACAATTCACAACTGGAGGGAGGTAGGTGATAGGTATGTCGAACGTAATTGTTAAGGATAATGAATCTCTGGACAGCGCGTTACGCAGATTTAAGAGAAATTGCGCTAAGGCAGGTATCCAGCAGGAAATCCGCAAAAGAGAACATTACGAGAAGCCCAGTGTAAGACGTAAGAAGAAGTCTGAAGCTGCCAGAAAAAGAAAGTATAATTGATGAATATGTTTTTCAGTCCCTGGTCATAAGCGGCCGGGGACTTTTTGTGTTTTCAGAACCCGAAGACGCGGCTTTCCGGCAGCGTGAAAAAGATTCTATCTTTTTCTTTTGAGGCATAAATTTAGAGTAATCTCAAAAGGAAAAGACCGGACGATGTTAAAAAAGGTAAAGGCGCAGACAGCATCCGCCATGCATATTCCCCAGGATGTGATACCGGGAGAGCCGATCATTACTGTAACCGGACGGCAGAAAGCGTACATAGAAAACTACAATAAGATCGTCGCGTTTCGGGAGGAGGAGATCAGACTTCAGGCCAGGACCTGCAGGATCATTGTTCACGGCAGGCGTCTTAAGATAGCTTACTATACCAGGGAGGATATGCTGATCGTAGGGCAGATAGCTTCCGTAAGCATGGAAACTTAGGCGAAAGGACGGATGGAGTTGCTTAGAGAATGGCTTTTTTTGCGGAACGGTTATCTGCGTGTCAGAGTTACGGGTCATGCTGCGGAGAGATTTCTCAACTTGTGCGGGGCTAATGGAATGGATGTATGGAACCTGGTTCCGTGCGGAGACGGTCTTATGTGCTGTATGACGGTTCCCGCCTTTCGAAGGATAAGACCCCTTGCGAAAAAGGCGGGTGTCAGAGTCCGGATTCTCAGAAGATTCGGGATCCCTTTTTTTATATCCCGAAACAGGCGGAGAGTCGGACTGTATACGGGGGCGGCCGCGTTTTTTGTTCTGATATATGTGTTGTCGTTATTTGTATGGAATATCACATTTGAGGGAAATTATCATTACAGCCGGGATACTCTCCTGAATTATCTGGAGACGCTGAATGTCCGCTGCGGCATGAGGAAAAGCCTGGTTTCCTGCGAGAATCTGGAGGAATCGCTGCGAAGCGCTTTTCCGGAGATAACCTGGGTGTCCGCCAGCATCTCCGGAACGCGGCTGTTTGTGCGCGTGAAAGAGAATGAGGCGCTGTCCGCGATACCACAACAGGATTCTGCGCCATGCCGTCTGGTGGCGGACCATTCCGGAACCATAACGAGGATGATCGTCCGTCAGGGCAGAGCGGCTGCTGCCGTCGGGGATACGGTCGAAAAAGGACAGGAGCTGGTATCGTCTGAGCTTTCGGTGATGAATGACAGCGGCGAGACGGTCCGGTACATGAATGTCCGCGCGGACGCGGATGTTTACGCCAGAACGGAGTACGCTTATCGAAAGACGATACCGGGGTTTTACAAGGCATCTTCGGATACGGGAAGAAAGCGGTATGGATTGGCTGTCACGTTCGGTTCCCTGCGCCTGGGTTTCCTTGCCCCGGCAAAGAAAGAACGTCTCTGGGATTACGTGTCCGAAAGCCGCCAGCTGCGCCTGTTTGAGGATTTTTATCTGCCGGTATACGGAGAGACGATTACGGGAAACGAGTATGTTTCCTACGAGAGATTTTATACGAAACAGGAGATAAAAGCCCTGGCGCAGCGCGTTCATGACCAATATCTTGAAAATTTAATGGAAAAAGGTGTTCACATTATAGAAAATAATGTTAAAATACAGAGAGACGGCTTATCCTTTGTGATTGAAGGGACTGTGACTGCGGAAGAGCAGATCGCGGCGGCGGCACCTGTTGAGAGCCTGCCGGAAGAGTCTGCGCCGGAGGAGACCCAGGCATCGGCATCATGAGGGACCGTTATGAAGTAAGGAGTGAAATAAGAAGTACATGAGTGTAATAGAGACTATTGTCGATATTCCGGCAGAGCATGAGAGAAATGTCTGCGGAAGGCTGGACGAGAACCTGAAAAAGATTGAGAAAACGCTTCACGTTACGATGATCTCCCGGGACGGCGTCCTGAAAATGATCGGTTCTGAAGGGACCATCCGTAAGGCCAAGAGCGTTTTTAATAATCTTCTGGAGTTGTCGAAAAGAGGCAATGTCATCACGGAACAGAATGTGGATTATGCCCTGGCGCTGTCTTTTTCGGAACAGGATGATCAGATCCTGGAGATTGACAAGGACATTATCTGCAGGACCGTGAACGGCAGACCGGTGAAGCCCAAGACCGTGGGACAGAAGGAATATGTGGACGCGATCAGGAAAAAGATGATAGTCTTCGGAATCGGACCGGCTGGGACAGGAAAGACCTATCTTGCCATGGCCATGGCTATCCAGGCGTTTAAGGACGGGGAGGTGGGCAGGATTATTCTGACCCGTCCCGCCATAGAGGCGGGAGAGAAGCTGGGATTTCTTCCCGGCGATCTTCAGAGCAAGATCGATCCGTATCTGAGACCTCTGTACGACGCGCTCTATCAGATCATGGGGGCCGATGCCTATCTTCATAACGCGGAGAAGGGACTGATTGAGGTGGCGCCTCTGGCTTACATGCGCGGCCGAACCCTTGACAATGCGTATATCATCCTTGACGAGGCCCAGAATACGACGCCGGCCCAGATGAAGATGTTTTTGACGAGAATCGGATTCGGCTCCAAAGTCATAATTACCGGAGACCAGACTCAGAAGGATCTGCCTGCAGGGGCTGTCTCAGGGCTGGATGTGGCGGTCAGAGTTCTTAAGGATATAGAGGACATCGGTTTCTGCAGCCTGACCAGCATGGATGTAGTCCGGCATCCGCTGGTTCAGAAGATCGTCCAGGCCTATGAAAACTATGAGAACAGAAGAAATTCCGATGACAGGAAGCGAAACATAAGAATCCAGGACCGGGCGGACGGCAACCGCGCGCCCAGACTGGGAGACAGGCGGCGGACGGGAAAGTGAGACTGACGAATGACGATAGCGATTGATTACGAGGCCGGGAGAAAACTGTCCATCCCATATGAGACGATTATCAGAGATGTGGTTGAGGCGGCGCTTGATTATGAGAAATGTCCTTATGAAGCGGAGGTGAACGTGGTTCTGACAGATGATGAACAGATTCACCGGGTGAATCTGGAATATCGGAATGTGGACAGGCCTACGGACGTGCTTTCATTTCCCATGCTGGAATATGACGAGCCGTCGTGTTTTGACCATGTGGAGGAGGCCTACGCGGACTGCTTTAACCCGGAGACGGGGGAACTGATGCTGGGAGACATCATGATATCTGTGGACAAGGTGGAGGAGCAGGCCGAAAAATACGGCCACTCCGCCGCCAGGGAGCTGGCCTTTCTGACAGCTCACAGCATGCTTCATCTGTGCGGATACGACCATATGGAGGATGAGGACAGGCTTGAGATGGAGAAGAGGCAGGAAGAAATACTTAAGAACAGGGGATATACGAGATGAAAAAGAAGGATTTAAGGCTGCTGCCGATGCTGTTGCTGGCGGTTCTGCTTGCCGCAGGCTGCGGGGGCGGCAAGGCGGAGGAAGCTGCGGCTACGGCAGCTTTGGAGACATCGACAGAGGCTGAATCGACGGAAGAGACCACCACCGAACCGGAGACGGAGACGGAGACCGAACCGGAAACGGAACCTGAGGAAACGGAGCCGGAGGAACGCGTCGAGGTGGACGGCAAGATCAAAAGTTATCTGACCGGGGAGATGGTGGACGTGAAGAAGGCCAACCGGCGTCCTCTCGCCATCATGATGAGCAACGACAAGGCCGCCATGCCCAATTACGGCATTAACAGGGCCGGAGTGGTCTACGAGGCGCCTGTGGAAGGCGAAATGAACCGGTATATGGCGCTGATCGAGGATTATGACGATCTGGAGAGGATCGGTTCTGTCAGAAGCTGCCGGACCTATTACATTTATTTTGCCAGAGAGTTTGACGCCATTTACGCTCATTTCGGTCAGAGCACCTTCGCGAAGCCGGATTTAAAGTATATTGATAATATTAATGGGATAGAGGGAGTGGGAGGCAGCGCCTATTTCCGCTCTAAGGACAGGAAGTCTCCCCATAACGCTTACGCCAGCTTTAAGGGAATCCAGAAAGCCATAGAGGCGCTGGGATATTCTCAGGAATATTCTGAAGATTATCAGGGCCATTACAAGTTCGCGAGGAACGGCGAGCAGATCCAGCTGGAAAATTCCCTGGACGCTTATCAGGTATATCCGGGATACTCCTATAACAAGCCATGGTTCCAGTACAATGAGGATGACGGCCTGTATTATCGGTATCAATATGGAGCCGAGCACAAAGGGGATGAATGTCCCATAGCGGTAAAAAACATAATTTTCCAGTACTGCGCGTCGGGATATTTTGCCACGACTCAGTACAGGAACATAGACGTACATAATTCCCAATATGGGTATTATATTACTAATGGACGAGCCATTCCTGTATCCTGGAAGAAGGACGGCGAGTTCGGGGTGACCCATTATTATAATACGGAGAATGAAGAAATCACGCTGAATCAGGGGAAGACATGGGTCTGCATCATCCCCACATCGGATTTCTCAAAGACAGAGATACATGGAAAACAATAGCAGAGGGCGAAGCAGAGCGAAAGAGGGAAGTCGGAGAGCGGCGGAAACATCACAGGTAAACCGCAGGCCGGTGCGGCCATCAGACGCTGCGGGAAGCAGAGACAGGGATGCCGGTTCCAATTTTCTGGTTCAGGGAAGCATTCTGGCCATTGCCGGGATTATCGTCCGGCTGATCGGCATGCTTTACCGGATTCCCCTGGCCAATTTTATCGGGGATGAGGGGAACGGTTATTACGGCGCGGCTTTCAATATCTATTCCACTCTGCTGATTATGTCGTCATACAGTCTGCCGGTGGCAGTGTCCAAGATGGTCGCCTCCAGACTGGCGGTAAAACAGTATCGGAACGTGAGCAGAATTCTCAGGGCATCCCTTCTGTACGCGACCCTTGCCGGCGGGATCTGTTTCTGCCTGATGTGGTTCGGCGCGGATTATTTCGCGGAAGAAGTGCTGAAGATGCCCTTCAGTTCCTATGCGCTGAAGACTCTTGCGCCTACTATCTGGGTGATGGCCTATCTGGGAGTGCTGCGGGGATATTTTCAGGGACATTCCACCATGGTGCCTACGGCGGTATCCCAGATAATCGAGCAGATTGTCAACGCGGTGATCAGCCTTCTGGCGGCCAGCACCCTGTTTGGCATCGGGCTGAAATCCAATCTGGTGTACGGCTCTTCGGAATATTCCTATGCGTTCGGAGCGGCAGGAGGTACCATGGGAACGGGAGCAGGAGCACTGGCTGCGTTCCTGCTGCTTTTGGCGCTTATGTTAAAACGCTGGCCCGCGTCCAGACGGAGGATAGCCAGAGATCAGACAGGCAGGGTTGAGAGCTACGGGAAAATTTCGTCCGTTATGGCAATGACCATTCTTCCTATTCTGGTCAGCAGCACCATCTACAACAGCGGGACAGTCATTGACAATATCGTCTTCGGTCAGGTGATGGCCGGGGCCGGGGCCCAGGATGAGATTGCCGGGCTGTGGGGCGTGTATTCCGGCCGGTATCATCTGCTGTTTAATATACCGGTAGCAATTGCCAATGCGCTGTCGTCGTCGCTGATTCCGTCTCTGTCTATGGCAATGGCAGAGAGAAACCGCAGACAGGTTCTGACCAGAACCTCCATGGCCATCCGTTTCTCCATGATTATTGCCATTCCGTCTGCGGTGGGTATGACGGTTTTGGCGGCGCCGATCTCCAATCTGCTCTTTGGCAGTATGGACAATACGGTGCTGATCCGTATGCTTTTATACGGGTCGGCGGCGGTTGTGGTGTTCTCCCTGTCCACGGTGACGAACGGCGTACTGCAGGGGATTAACCGTATGCGGTCCCCGATTATCAACGCATCCATCGCCATGGTGATCCATGTGATCGTTCTGTATGTGATGCTTCGTGTGTTCCGCATGGGAATCTACGGAGTTCTGTACGCCAACATCCTCTTTGCTCTTCTGGTATGCTTCTTTAACGCGGTGTCCATTGCCCGTTATACAGGCTACAGGCAGGAGATCGTGAAGACATTCCTGATCCCTATGGCTGCTTCCGCAGTTATGGGCGGAGCCGCTTATGGGGTATATCTGTTTTGCGCCGGATGGCTGGGAGCCGGGAGACTCGGAAATGCTTTGAGTACGGCGGCTGCGGTAATTGTTGCGGTATTGATCTATTTCATTTTGCTGATCAAGATGAAAGGGGTTACGGCGGATGAGATGCGGCGGATGCCTATGGGGACCAGGCTGCTCCGCGCGGCCCGCGCTCTGCATCTTTTGTAATCATGTTTAAAAATGGCAGTTCAGGCAGATACTATACCTGTAAGGAGGGTGATTCCCATGAGAAGGTATGGTGTCTGCTTTTTGCTTGCTGCCGCCATTATTCTGGCCTGTTTTCTGGCAGGCTACGCGGTCAGCCGGAACAGACCGCAGTATGAAACGATTGAGCCGATTCCCAATACAGTTTATGAGACAGAGCCGGTGACGGAGGGACGGATCGTGATCTGGCAGGAAACTGCGGAGCCGGTTCCAGAGACCGCCGGTAAGGAGCGGTTTCTGCTGGTGTCAGAGACCGGTTATCTGATGGTTTTTTCCAGAGATGATTCTCAGGAGAATATGCAGACTCACATTCCTCTGAGCGATTTTCCCCAGGAGGAACAGGAAAAGCTGAGAGAAGGGATTTGGTTTGAGTCCATGATGGAAGTGTTCTGCTATCTGGAGTCTTTTACCAGCTGAGGCTGCCGGGAAGTGCGAGAGCATCAAAGCTGGGACTGTTGGGAAGTGCGGTGCAGGAGAAAATCAAAACTAAAACTTCCGGAAAGTATAGGGGTGGGAGCGTATCGATGCGCAGCCGGAAAATAGAAGTTGAAAATGGACCGGAAACCGGATACAATGAGGATAAGATTTGCGTCGGAGGGAAGAAATCCGGCACAGAATGGGAGGGTATATGGGCAGACGTGTCTTGATTATAGGCGGCGGCGCTTCCGGCATGACAGCCGCGATTTTTGCGGCCAGGGCAGGGGCCGCCGTTACCATACTGGAGCATAAGGACCGGGTGGGAAAGAAGATTCTGTCTACGGGAAATGGGCGCTGCAATTTTACTAACCGGGATCAGAGACCGGAGTATTACCGCTGCAGCCGACCGGATTTTCCGTGGCAGGTGATTCAGCGGTTTCCTTTTGAGGATACGCTGAAATTCTTTCGCGGTCTGGGAATTCTTCCCAAGGAGAGAAACGGATATTTTTATCCGAATTCGGATCAGGCCGCATCGGTTCTGGATGTGCTGCGGTTTGAAGTCGAGGGGCTGGGAGTCCGGGTAGTGACGGAGTGTCATGTCCAGAGGATTCAGCTGGGGACAGACAGACTGGAGAAGAACGTTCAGAAGGCGGCTGTTGTCCAGGAAGGGAAGATTCAGGCGGCGGGCCGGTTTGTCATAGAGACGGATAAGGGCAGGTTTGACGGAGACGCCCTGATTCTGGCTGCAGGTTCCAAGGCGGCTCCCGTGACCGGTTCTGACGGAAGCGGATATCTTCTGGCGAAAAGTCTTGGACATCACGTCATAGAGCCTCTTCCGGCCCTGGTTCAGCTTCGCTGCGGGGAAAAGGATTACAGACAGCTGGCGGGAATCCGCGCGGAGGGGAACATCAGGCTGTATGTCTCCGACAGGGAACCGGAATGGCGGCTGGCGGCGGAGGACCGGGGGGAGATTCAATTGACTGATTACGGAATCTCAGGGATTCCTGTGTTTCAGGTGAGCCGCTATG
>CANQBN010000035.1 GCA_947588855.1 uncultured Lachnospiraceae bacterium | reverse complement strand
ACCTCGCTGACCTTCATCGACTGGCTGTCCAACAGCCTTTTCGCGTTCTCAACTCTCACTTTATTGATAAATGACACCAGATTTTCATCCATTTCCTGCTTAAACAGATTGGAAAAATAGTTGTCGCTGAGCCCCACATATTCCGCCACATCTCCCAGAGAAATCTCCTCCGCATAATGACGGCGGATATACTCCACCGCCTTCCTTATGATCCGGTTATCGCTCCCGGCGGAAGCGAGCATATCCTGCTCCCACGCCTGCCTGATCGCTTCCCGCGTATAGGAAGCCTTTTCTTCCAGCGTCCCGTAAAGCCGGAGCTTTTCGTAATAAGCAATCGAGTCTCCTTCTCCGCTTTCCCGCCGGATACTCCCCGTACACCTGGCATAGAGATTAACAAAGCTTCTGTTCAGATATTCTTCCTCCGGCATGTTTTCCATCAGCCGTTCTTTCATATCTTTAAGGACACTCTCCGCATCCTCGGGATTTTCTAAAAGCAAATTCTCCGGCACCTCATAAACATAGTCCCGCTTTCTCCTCTTTTCATACCTGCTCATATCCAGATAATGGAAAGTCCGCTCCTTTGGAAAATAAATTCCATACTCAAGAGCCGTCCGGGCCCGCCGGTACATACCGGCCAGCTCCTCCGCGCTCCCACAGCTGTCACAAAGTCCCATACGAACCTTTTCGGCAAAACCGCTCTGCAGTCTGCCGATCATGACAAGCTCCTGCCGGGACTTCTCCCCCATACTTCTGGTCTGGGGAAGCTCACAGACAAACAGCCACTGCCCCGGTCCTGTCTTTGACACAAACAGTGGGTTCCGATCCGCGCCTGCGCTGTCTTCCGCCCGATATTCCGTCCGGCTGTCCGCCAGACATACCGTCAGATATTCCCGGTTGCGCAGATGCCTGACCGCCTGGCTGTTTTCCGGAAATTCTTTGCTTTTCCCCTGTATATAGGCGACAACCTCCTCCGTCTCCCTGGTACTGTCCAGTTCTCTGGACCGCTGTCTCACATGTTTCCGGCAGATATTTTCAAGCGATTCTATGATTTTGTCCCCATCGAATTCCTGCTTTAGGATATAATCCTCCGCCCCCAGGCGCATGGATTCCTTTACGAAACCAAAATCATCAAAAGCGCTCAGGGCTACCACGATCATATCCGGGTAAAGGGACTTGATGGCTTCCGTCAGCTCGACACCGTTCATCACCGGCATCTCCATGTCCGTCAGAACAATATGTACTTCCTTTTTCTCAAGGATTTCCAGCGCCTGTCTGCCGTGTACCGCCTCACCGACCACCTGAAATCCGTGATCCGCCCAGGGAATTGCTTCCCGCATAGCGTAACGGAAATTCATGTCGTCATCTACGATCAGCACATTCCATATCATTGACCGACACCCCCAATCGGTATTTTCAGCGTGATTTTGGTCCCCTCTCCTACCGTGCTTTCCACGATTGTGGAATAGCCCGGACCGTACAGCTCGCGCAGCCGTTTGTTTACAATCTTCAGTCCGATACTGCTGAATCCCTTATATTTTTTCTCCTGCTCCTCATCTGGAGTCAAAAGATTTTCCAGCTTCTCCGGAGGAATCCCGGCGCCGTTATCCTCCACCGACATAAGAAGATATCCCTTCTCAAGGTAACAACTGACGAACAGGCAGCCGTCCTCCCCCGCCATATCAAGCCCGTGAAGGAAACTGTTCTCCACCAGAGGCTGCAGGACAAATCCCGGAATCTGAATATCCTTCGCCTCCTCGTCAATCTCATATTCGATGATAAACCGGTCTCCGTATCGCATCTGTTCGATGGCGATATAATTTTTGATATAATCAATCTCTTCCGCCACCGTCACCATACCGCCTGCCTTCTTGATGGTAAACCGCAAAAGGCTGATAAGCGCGTCCAGAGAATCCGCCAGGTTCTTCTGACCTGCCTTAAATGCCGCCCATTTCAGCGAACCCAGGGTATTATACAGGAAATGAGGATTGATCTGCGCCTGAAGAACCTCGATCTCTTTTTTCTTCTTCTCCTCGTCCTCCTTCTGCAGGAGATGTATCAGTTCGTCAATCTTCACGGCCATGTGATTCAGCTGCAGTCCCAGAAGCCCGACTTCATCATAGCTGGCAGGACTGATCCGGTACTCAAAATGGCCTTCCTCGTAGTTTTTCATTCCCTCCTCGATCAGAAGCACATTTCTGGTGATCGTCCGTGAAATGAGAGACGTCACCAAAAGCACAATCGCGACAACAGCTGCCACCACCAGAAGCATTCCCAGATAAATCCTGCGGATTCCTTTCAAAAGAACCGAATGAGAAAAATAAACGGTAGCCTGCCATTCATTGCCGGGAGTGCGGATCGTCGTCACCGTGTAGGTATCGCCTTCTGCCTCCTTCGTATAATAGTAGACAAAATAATGCTTATCCTGAACCTGGACAAGATCCTCCAGTATGCTGTTCGCCATATCCTCATCATGAAACTTGAGAAGATTCCCCTTCCTGCTGACAACGATGGTATGCTCATCGTCCAGATAATCCACTCCGGCGTCTATAAAATCAAAAAACTCCGGTTCAATGGCAAAGCAGATAATGCCCTTTTCTTCCAGATCAGGCGTGATGATCTGACGGACAAAATATACCTGTCCGTCATAAGCCGTCCAGTTGACCGGAGATGTGCGGCTCACCTGCTCGTCCAGCGCGTCCAGAAGTTGATTCTGTTCTTGTGAGGACAATTTCTTCTGATCATATTTATAATAATCATACACTTTGCCGCTGGCAGGCCGCAGAAGGGCGTATCTGGTATATCCGGCCAAGGAAGACTGCTGGCTGATGGCTGTTGGCAGGCCTTCATTGACAATCCGGTACTGCTCCGCCTCCTCCGCCGTATAATCCAGAAGCTGAGCAATATTGGACGCCTGCAAAATCCGATAGGACGTGTCCTGAAAGGCGCTGATCCGATCATCCAGATTAACGCTTCCCTGCTTAAGCATACCAATCACCGCATCTCTGGAATTTTTAAAAAGCTCCTGACTTGCGATATGATAACTGTAAAATCCGATTCCCAGCACTGTCGCCACCGTCGCCGCGAACAAAAACAGCCGTATCTTCGTGCGCAGCTTCATATCCCTTATTCTCTTGCGGCACAGCTTCAGATAAATCTCCAGATTCCTTTGCATGGTATTCTCCATTAAATACGAACTTCTGAATATCAGTTTACTTCATCAAACCCATACGAATCCATTGACAAATTTGGCATATACTATTATACTAGAGATAAGTTAACTCGTGAAGGATACGGCTGGGTTCCTGAATGGGAGTAGACCTTACGGTTTAGAATTCCTTTGCCCCTGGGGTTAACTTATTTTTTTATGTTATCCAGAATATGAGATGGATCTTTTCTGATCTCATCCACAATAAACTCTATCATCTGCTGTGAATAAGAATATTGCGGTGTCGAAAACTGTTTATGTATATAACAGAGCTTTTCATTTTGCTTAAGTCCATAATACTTACAAAAATTTGTAAAATGAAAACTTGTAAACGATACAGCTTTCCCATTATAAAAAACAATAATACTCTCTCTTTTTAGACGATCCTGAATTGCCTTAATACACGATTTTGCCGTATACTTATGAGTTTGATTCGGATCCTGCAATTCTTTTACAATTGTTACTCCATCTGCTGCCTCTTTCTCAAAGCGAACAACATTAGTCGCTTTATCGCGATTTTTAGTTATATAAAAATGATGATCAATACGAATCGCAAACTTTTCGTTATTATTAACTGCAAGATCATCAATTTTGGTTTTTGTCTCAATAAAACGGCTGGCAACCGCCTCCGGATAAGTTGCTATGATCTCCGCTTCGTCTAAAGCTCTCATACTCACCGACAGCATTAAAAAGTTTTGAGGAATGATCGTCGTCATATCGATAGAATGGAACGCCTTCATTTTTTCATTATAATTCAATACATTGGCCTGAAACAACGGCACATACACCATTTCGTACTCTTCCGTGATAAAATGCGTACTCGTGTTTCTCAGTTCAATTATTTTCTCCAGATTCAGACGCAGCGGATCCTTATCATTCGTAAAAACCAGTTTTATCGTATTCTCTAAAGATATTGTCCGATTCTCATGATCTTTATAATAAATACTTTCTGGGCCCTTCGTTTTAATTAAATGCGCTTTCAGCATAAGCTCCCAGGCATTGCAAATAAACAAACTAAATCCTTCTACGCGATATTTTATCGTTGGCTTATTATAAAGCTCAATTGCAATAGAAAAGGCTTCTATGGATTTTTCTATTAATTTTAATTCCAGATTTATCATATCACATCTCCCCTCACACACGATAAAGATTTAAGTCGCAAGCTGAATGCAAAAACACACTCATAATTGCTGGGGAATCACTTGAATCTGATTGTAATTGAGGCCGGCAAAACTTGCTGCGATTTTTTCAGATTGGCTAAACACTGTTTCGCTAATCTAATCTACAGAATAGACCTCCGTCAATTACTTTCACCCTTGTATCCGATGCAGAGAATTGCTCATTCCTTTAAACAAATACTCCCCCAGCATCCGAAACTCATCCTCGTAAATGCAGTTGGGCAGGCTTTCTTCCCGGATTCTCCGAAGGCATTCTTCGTAGTCCATCCAGATTACTTCTTCCACCTCCGACTCCTGAAGGGAAAGTCCGTCGATCTCCACCGGTTTCCGGTACACGTACATCTGGGACATCTCCGCGTCGCGGAAAGGTTTTCCGTAAAATTCCGCTTCCATATAGCCTTTGTGGATTCCCACCGGTTCCAGCTCTTCCGGCAAGACTGTGATCCCCAGTTCCTCCTTAAGCTCTCGAAGGGCGGATTCCAGATAGCCGTCACCTGCCGCCACATGGCCTGCGGAGGAAATGTCATAGCAGCCCGGATAAGAATCCTTTCCCGCGCTTCGTTTCTGAAGCATCACGTCATAACCGCTTTCGCCATTGGGACGGACGATCCAGATATGGGCCGTAGGATGAAGGCTTCCTTCTCTGTGGGCTACGCCCCGCTCCCGGACGACGCCGCTCTTCGTGCCGTCCTCATTTAATATGTCAAACAGCTCCATAGGTTTTCCGTTCAGCGCCGCGGACACCAATGTCCCGCCTCCGTCATAGACCAGCTTCAGGGAAAAAAACGGCGTTCCTTCGTCCATCAACCGGAAGAATATTTTGTCGCCCTCCCAGATGTTTAATTTCCACACTTTCTCGATAGGCACCCACTCCAGCTGCCCCTCGTCACATGAAATCGGATCTCCCTCAAAGCCATCGGCGGTAAACAAAGACATATATTCCGTCACGCCGTCGCCGGACACAAAGGTGACGATCCCTCTGTAGCGGTAGGATGTCAGAGTATATCCGGTCTCTTCCTTCACTTCACGCAGAAGGCATTCCTCCGGGCTCTCATCAGCCTCGAAATGTCCTCCCACGCCAATCCATTTATCCTTATTCACATCATGCTTTTTCACCGTGCGGTGGAGCATCAGATAATTTCCCTCCCGCTCAATATAGCACAAGGTGCTCAGTTCGCTCATAGCTGCATCCTCTCCCTTATTTCGTCTTATTCAGTATACCAAAAGCGGCTTTTTCTTTCAACTATATCCTATCCGCCGCAATACGAGCAGCCGCTTATATTTTCCCGACTTTCGGGCCAAACTATGGATTACAAAATAATCCCGCGCTGGTACGGCGCGCGGCAAAAATGGAGGTAACCGCATGAACAGCAATGATACCGTAGAACTTTTAAAAGAATGTGATGCCGGCGTAAAGATGGCTGTATCCTCTTTTGACGATGTGATGGGGCGGGTTCAGAATTCCGGCATGAAAACGATTCTGACCCGCAGCAAGGAAAGCCATGAAAAGCTGGGCAATGAGATCCATCACCTTCTCAATGAGCATCACAGCGAAACCAAAGATCCCAACCCCATGGCCAAGACCATGTCCTGGGTGAAAACCACCATGAAAATGGGCATGGATGACAGCGACGCTACTGTAGCGGACCTGATCACCGACGGCTGCAATATGGGCGTTAAATCCCTACACCGGTATATGAACCAGTACCAGGGCGCGGACAAAACTTCCCGGGATATCTGCGGCCGCCTGGTATCCATGGAAGAGGACCTGTGCAAGGATCTGAGGGAATACCTCTGATCGCTGACGTTTAAACGAGCGGCCCGATATTTCAGGCAAGCCTGTTATTTCGGCGGCCCGATATCTTTCGGCGACGCGTTATCTTTCGGCACGCCTGCTGCTTTTCAGAAAACGTTGACAAATTTTTCTCATCAAGCTACAATATGTAAGAGATGAGGGAGTAGTCGGCGCCGACCTTTACCGGCGCGATAGGGTCAACACACTGGCACAGACGCCTGGTTCTATATGAAACGATGAGACTTATCTGCAGTTTTATGCTGCAGATAAGTCTTTTTTATCTCAAGAGCCAATATTTTATAAATCAGAATCTGGTTTTGCAGGACTTTACGCCCTTATCCACCTTATACCCCAGGAGGATTCCATATGTCGCTGTTCGAACTGTTTCTCATTGCCGTGGGCCTGTCCATGGACGCCTTCGCCGTAGCCATCTGCAAGGGCCTGTCCATGAGGAAAATGAACCACCGTCACGCCGTTATCATCGGCCTGTATTTTGGCGGATTCCAGGCTTTGATGCCTCTGCTGGGTTACCTGCTGGGCGTCAATTTTCAGAACGCCATCACAGCCTACGACCACTGGATCGCGTTCATCCTTCTGGTCATCATCGGCGGCAATATGATCAAGGAAGCCCTGAATCCCGAGGAAGATCACTGTGACGATTCCGTTGCCTTCCGGGATATGGTCGTGTTGGCGGTAGCCACCAGCATCGATGCCCTGGCCGTGGGCGTTACCTTCGCTTTCCTCGGCGTACATATCGTTCCTGCCGTTTCCTTTATCGGCGTTATCACCTTCTGCCTGTCTGTCCTGGGGGTAAAAGTGGGCAATGTCTTCGGCACCCGCTATAAATCCAAAGCAGAAATCGCAGGAGGAATCATCCTCATCGGAATCGGCGCGAAGATTCTGATTGAGCATCTGTTTTTCTAACTTAAAATACCAGCTGTCACTGTTCATTATAAAGAAAACAGCTGACCGTATGGCCTTCTTCTATCTGTAAAGGTTTTGGACGTTTCTTTTTGCAGCTCTCATTGGCAAAAGGACAACGGGATACAAAATCACACTGGTTTTCCGGCAGATCAAGAGGGCTTGGTACTTCTCCTTTCAGGAAAAATTCTTCTCTTTTCTGTTCGGGATCCGGCAACAATGTAGCACTGAGCAGAGCTTTCGTATACGGATGCTTCGAATTACGAAATACCTGCTCTGCACTTCCTTCCTCTACAATTCTACCCAGGTACATAACGGCTACACGGTGGCTTAACTGATAAACAATATTAAGATCATGAGAAATGAACAGGTAAGAACATCCTGTTTCCTCCTGAAGTTTTTTCAATAAAAGAACGATTTCACCACGGAAACGGATATCAAGCAATGACGTCGGCTCATCCAATACTACCAGCTTGGGATCTGTCACAAAAGCCCTTGCTACACCGATACGCTGCTGTTCTCCCTGTGTCAGCTGGATGGGATATTTATCCAGATAGCTCTCATCCAGTTCCACCATTTTCAATATATTGATCACTTTGTTTTTCAGCTGAACCTTATCCTTTTCTCCTCCCAGCCGCATAGGTTCCGCTATGATATCATAGACTTTTTTCCTGGGATTCAAAGAACCATAAGGATCCTGGAACACGATCTGAATCTCCCGGCGCAGGCGCATGTCGTCCTTCTTTTTCACTCGTCTTAGATCCTGATTTTCAAAAACAATCTCTCCCTCATCCGGGATTGTCAAACGGACAATCATTCTTCCAACAGTCGATTTGCCGCATCCGCTTTCTCCTACCAGACCCAAAGTTTCTCCAGGCTGAATTGAAAAAGAAATTCCATTGACCGCACATATCTTATGACCGCCTTTTACAGGAAATCTTTTATGCAGATTGTCAATTTTCAAAACATCCATGCTCATCCCTCCCACATTCATATTGGCTGCAACGCACAAAACTGCCGTCAGGAAATCTACACAAATCCGGAATCTTCTTTAAACATTCCTCCTGAATCCGTTCACAGGAACCGGAACAGAAGCATCCCTTTTTCTCAGTATCCTTTTCTGATCGATACACTTTCTGTCCAAATTTTGGATCTTTATCATTTGCGACAAAAGCGATTTTCAGCAGATATCGGCTGTAAGGATGGCGGGGATTGGCAAAGAAGCTCTTTACATCTCCAAATTCCACAATATTTCCGTTATGGAGCACCGCAATCTTATTACAGTAATTAGCAGCGATTCCCAGATCTCTCGTAGCTAAGATAACCGTAGAATCCATTTTCTTAAATAAGCCATCCATTAGATCCAGAATCTGCCTTTGAACCGTCACATCAAGTCCCATAGTCGGCTCGTCAGCCAGAAGAAATTTCGGATTCATAGCCAAAGCGATGGCAATCTCAACACGCTGAATCATTCCGCCACTAAGCTCGTGGGGATAATTACGCATGTTTTGCGCCGGATCCGGCATCTGCACCAAGGAAAACATTTCTCTGGCCTTTTTCTCTGCTTCCTGGCTGGTCATGTTTGTGTTAGATTTTAATATATTTATAAACTGTTCGCCCACAGTCATAATCGGACTGAATCTGCTTCTGGCATTTGAAAGGATAAATGTCAGCTTTTTGCCCCAGATGGCATCACCCAGCTCATCTTCCTTCAGCTTCAGCATATCTATGGTCTGCCCATCTGTCATATAATCCAATTTCTCCGCCTCCATAGAAAGTCCGGAGGCCGTATTTCTTCCTATAGCATCAATCAATACGGTCTTCCCTGAACCAGTCTCTCCTATCAGTCCCAGTACATCGCCAGAGTTTAATTTGAATCCTACTTCTTTCAGCAGATACCGTTCTCCAAGTCTGACACTCAAACCTTCGACATGCATAGATATATTTTTTTCAGACATGGCTTTTCTCCTCCTCTCAATTCCAAAACGCCTTTGAAAGCTGGCAAAATTGACCGAACAGCCTGTTATAAGCCTGTACATTTTCTGGATGTGGAATATACCGTTTTTCCTGATGAGTCAGAACCTGACATGCATCCTGGATACTGGGATAAAGACCAATGCCCACCGCACCGCAAATTGCAGCTCCCAGGGCTCCCTCTTCTGTCTTTTCATTTACGCTTACTGGTTTTCCCAATATATCCGCCAACATTCTCATCCACAACTGACTGGAACTTCCCCCGCCGCAGCAGACAATCTCTTTCACGGCTGTAACATTCTCTATGGCCTGGACACATTCTCTGATACAGAAACCTACGCCCTCCATACTGGCTTGGAGCAGATGCTTGTTTGTATGTCCGGATTCCAGTCCCCAGATAACACCTCTGGCCAAAGGATTCTTATTGGGATTTCCTTTTCCCTGATAATAGGGAAAACAAAACACACCGCCGCTTCCTGGCTCATAATCTCCAATCTCCGTTTCCATAGCCGGTATCCATTTCTGCACAGAAATTTCCTTAGAATCAGAACTTTCTTCTGTCAGGCGATCCTTAATCCATTCAACTGCATAACCAGCCGCCTTCACCATACCCATAATATACCATCCCTCCGGAATTACATGGGGAAACAGATCCAGCGCACCGAATGCCTGCATATCAGGCTTGTCAAGCAGGGTAAGTATAATTCCTGCTGTACCCAGGGAAACAGAAACAATTCCTTGGTTATATGCTCCCGCCCCGATGGCTGCACAGTCATTATCTCCACCGCCGATAACTACTGGCATTCCTTTTCTGAGCCCGGTTTCACGAGCTGCCTGTTCATTTACATACCCGGCTATATCAACAGAACGTTTTATCTGAGGAAGGCTGCTTTCCTTCAGTCCAAACCGTTTCAGAACCTCCCCGGACCATTGCTTCGTGCGAATGTCAAGGAGAAGAGAGCCCGCCTGATTGGAAGCATCGCTCACAAAATTTCCTGTTAATTTACGAATCACATAATCCTTCGGCGTAGAAAAATAGGCTGTCCTCTCCCATAATTCCGGACAACTTTCCCGCAACCAGAGAATCTGTGGCAGAGAAAAATTCGTAGCAGCGCGGTTTCCCGTCATTTCAACAAGAAATCCCTCCATCTCCTCGTTCAGCCTTTGAGCTATTTTATCCGAACGGGTATCCGACCAAACAATCCCAGGATAAACCTTCTGAAAGTCCTGGTCCAGAAAAGCAACCGTCCGTATATGCCCTGTCAGTCCAGCGCAGAGAATTTCTCCCGGGTCAATCCCGGTCTGTAGAAAAAGAGTCTTAACCGCTTCCAATACTCCGTGATACCAGTCTGCCGGTTCCTGCAAAGCCCATCCGGGGTGGGGATGGGAAGTAGGATACGGTTGTTTCGCAATACTGGCAATATTACCCTGTACATCAAACAGCACTGCTTTTACATTCGTCGTTCCTATGTCGATTCCAAGCAAGTATTTCATCGATTCTTTATCCCTCCTGATCCGACGTGCGCGAACCTTCAAAGAGTACGCGCTCCAGAGGATCGATCAGTGCTGTAATAATATCACCTACCATGGAAAAACCGAAAACCGTAATTGCCATGAACAACCCGGGGAATACAGAAGGCCACCACTGGCCTGTAATCATAGTAAGACCTCCGGAAGCAATCATAGAACCCCACTCCGGCGTAGGAACTCTTACTCCCGCACCCACAAAACTCAGACCTGCTATCAGCAAAATTCCAAAGCCCATTACGACAGAAAGCAGGGCTATAACAGGTGCAAGAGCATTAGGAGCTACATGAAGAAAAGCAATTCGCAGCTCGGAATTTCCGGCAGTTCTAGCCGCCTCTACAAAACTCTTTTCCCGCAGAGTCATTACTTCAGAACGCGCAAGTCTCAGGTTGCCTGGCAGGTTCGCAATTCCAATAAGCAAAATCAGATTTCGTGTACTGGGCCCGAATATTGCCACTAAGAGAAGCCCCAATACAAAAATCGGGAACGCCTGCATCACATCCATTATTCTCAAAATAATCGTACTAAGAATACCATAAATACCTTTCTTTCCATCAAAATATCCTGTAAAAACTCCTAGAGGAAATCCAAAGCCCAGCGCCAGAAGCGCTCCTGCCACCACAATAGACAAATCAGTCTTATACGCAGCGATTGTACGCGAAAACACACACATTCCATTTACATCCGTCCCAAAGGGATATTTAAGACACGGAGGCAGAAGTTGTTCTCCCGATATTCCCGTTATTGGAGAATTTGGAATTAAGTAAGATCCAAAAAACACCATAAGAACAGAAAAGACTGTAATAATCAATCCTGCTGTCTGTAGCGGCCGGGTCTTTAAAAAGAGAAATAAGTAATTATTTTTTATCTTATCTTTCATTCGGATGCCTCCCCTTCCTCTATCCAATTTCTGTAATACGAGGATCAATATACATATAAATAATATCGACCAGTATATACATAATCAGATTTAAAATCGCCGAAACTAAAACGACTCCCTGAATCGCCGTAAAATCAGAATTTACCACCGACTGGATTGCATACTGTCCAAATCCTCCCCAACTGAATACCGATTCCACAAGGGCTGTCCCACCCAGCATATAGCCAAAATTAACCGCCGTAAACGTAGCTACGGACGGCCTGGAAGCCTTGGATATATAACTACGGATATAGTTGGATTTCACTCCATTTATTTTTGCATAGTTAATAAATTCTGATTTCTGAGTTCCAGACGCGGAGGTAAGAGCTACCTTCAAAATTCCTCCTCCATAGACAAAAGCCAAAACAAACACCGGTATAACGTGTCTCGATAAAATCGACCAGAACGCTGGCATATCTCCCACAATTAAGCTGTCAATCAAACTAAAGCCCGTAATCTGAGGAGGCAAGGACAACGCCAATTCAATCTGTCCGGTGGGAGAAGGAGCAATTCCCAATTTCACATAAAATACAAAAATTAGTATCAGAGCCAGCCAGAAATCCGGGAAGGCCCCGGCTGCCATTCCATATCCAGAAAGACATTTCTTAATAATTTTCCCGCTGAATCCCTTTGCAGACGTAATTGATTTAATTCCCAAGGGCACCATAATCAGCAAACTAATAATCAAGGCCAACACTACCAGTTGAAGAGTTGCCGGAAGGCGGGTTTTAATATCCGCTAACACAGGATTTCCTGTAACCCAGGAATTTCCCAGATCCCCTCGCAGCAAATTTCCAAAATAGGTCTGAAACTGCTGGAACAACGTGCCGCTTAATCCCATTCGTTCTCTGATTTTTTCTACGCCCGCCTCGTCAACCAATGCTCCCGCCATAATTCTTGCCGGATCTCCCGGAATCATTCTTACAGCCAGAAACGCAATCAAAACTACGCCAAATAGCTGAGGAATAATATACAGCAGTCTTTTGCTTAAGTACTTTGCTACCTTCATATAACACCTCTTTTCAAGCAATGCCAAATGTCAGCCTTATGTTAGCAGGAAGGGGCTGCCGCGACAGCCCCCTTCCGCCAACAAAAGTTATTCTGTAAAGTTCATCAGATGGAATCTGGTTCCTTGTCCGAAATTCCAGTTAAACCCTTCCAGGTTATCCCGGATAGCGCAGGTGTAATTGGATTCCACCACCCAGCCCATAGGTGCTTCTTCCATCAGCACTTTTTGAGCTTCCTCTGAAACCTTCTGCTGATCTTCGAAAGGAGTACGGATACCTTCAATTAAAAGTTGATCCGCTTTGTCACTGTCGTAATATCCAAATGCTCCATATGAACCGCCTGCATCTTTACTCAGATAATATAGAGACATGTTAAAAATACCGTTCGGCAAAGCCGGATATTCATGAAGTATAGCAAAAGGCGTCTCATAAGAACGAACAAGCGTGTCAAAGGAGCCTGTAGGAGTCTTACGCAGGGCTACATGTATTCCGATCTTCTCCAAGCTTTCCTGCATCTTGATAGCAATTGTCTCGTGAGCAGGCCAGCCAGCTGAATAGTAAAGCTCCACGTCAAAGCCGTCGCCATATCCGGCTTCCTCCATCAATGCTTTCGCCTTATCCAGATCATAACTGTACATCCAATCTTCTTCAGACAAAGCTCCTGGCACTACCGTAGTAAACACCGCATCCCATGCTTTAGCTTGTCCATAATATGCAGTTTCCACAATATCATCTTTCGGAATCGCATAGTTGATTGCCTGTCTTACTTTCTCATTAGCAAATTCTGGTACCAAGGCTTCATTCAGCACAAGGAATTCATTAGTATTAGCAGGAATATCTACCACTTTAATTCCCGCTTCGCTCTTCAAGCTGTCAATTTCCTTGGCAGAAAGTTCAGTAGCAATATCAATTTCTCCCCTCTGCAACATAGCCACACGGTTAGCACTCTCAGGGATTACCTTAAAAATCACTTTTTTGATCGCAGGCACACCCAGAAAATAATTGGGGTTCGCTTCCATTGTGATCTGCTGACCTGCCACCCAATCTGTAATATAATAAGCTCCAAAACCGCCGCCGTTCTTGGAAATCCATTCGGTTGCCCAGGGATCATCTGGCGTTGCATGCTTCTTGGCCTCCGTACTGTCCCAGACTGTATCATACATACTGGTCATAATGTACTCATGAAGAGCATTCGGGCCTACAGAATGAGTTTGGAAGGTATAATCATCAATAATATCGAAATCTACCTGTCCATCCGCGCCAATTACATCTGTTACGGTCATGAAAAAGTTTCCGACCGCTCCCAAAGCTACATGACGCTCATATTTCCATTTCATATCTTCTGTAGTCAATTCATTTCCATATGCGCTTATAATACCTTTTTTTATGGTATAAGTAGCTGTCTTCCTGTCCTCTGAAACCTCCCAACTCTCAAACAACTGAGGAACGAGTGCATCTGGATTGCTAAAATCCGGAACCGAAACAAATTCCATATTTGGCTGTTGGGATGGTACCAGCGGCCATTGGGCACCATAGTCCATTACATTATCCAGAATCATGTACTGTGCCACCATACCAGAACCATTAGAGTGATCTACAGTCGGCGGAGTATCCGGAATGCCAACTATCAGCGTATCCTTGCCGGAACTGACAGCAGTATTGGCAGCGGCGCCTGCATTGTCGTTAGCTTCTGTTTCTCTGCTCCCTGCCGCACCGGTATTTTCCGCCGCCTGAGTCGCTGTCCCTCCTGACTGCTGCGTTTCCCCAGAACCGCATGCCGCTAGCGAAACAATCATAGACGCACACAATATTGCAGCAATAACTTTTTTCATGTTTTCCCCTCCTCATTAGTTGTAATATAATGCCTCCTGCTATGGTTTACAGGCCTGCATTTTTCTTTTTCATGGCAACCAATGCCATAAATTCAAAAATAATATTTGCTCCCAATATGGTAGTAAGATTTGAGCAGTCATGGGACGGATTAATCTCTGCCGTGTCAAACCCGATAAAATCTAACCCCTCCAAACCTTTCAGAAGTCCCAAAGCCTCTCGGGAAGTAATCCCGCCGGGCTCCGCCCTGGCTGTTCCAGGTGCAAAAGCAGGATCTACCACATCCATATCAAAGGTCACAAAAACTTTTTTGTTCCCAACCCGTTTCCGGATTCTCTCAACAGTCTTTGCAACACCGATTTCTACCAATTCATCTGTGGTAATCACTTCGATTCCCAAATCCTGCGATTGCTTAATATCACCGGGAGAATACATAGTTCCCCGTATACCCACCTGAATTGAACTGGCTGAATCTACAAACCCGTCTTCAATCATCCTGCGTACCACGCTTCCACTGGTATATTTCTGTTTGCCAAAATATACATCATGGGTATCTGTATGTGCGTCAAACTGAATTAATGCGATATCTGGATAAAATTTGTGATATGCTCTCATCTGAGGATATGTCACAGAATGACATCCTCCCATACAAATCGGAATGACTCCTTTTTTTAGGATTTCAGTCAATTCCTTTTCTATAAGAGGAAAACTCTGTTCCCAATCTCCTGTAAATACAGTCATATCTCCATAATCTACAATATTCAATTCTTTCCAAATATCAACCATATGCAAAGGGCTGGTAGAACGGAGTAACCATGAAACGTGCCTGAGTTCTTTAGGTGCAAAAATATTTCCCGGGGCCGTACCCATCTCAAAGGGAATTCCTATAATTGCAATATCGGCTCCGGTCACATCTTTTGAATAAGGCTGATTCATAAATGTGGAAATTCCACAATATCGAGGCGCTTTCTTTAAATCTACTTCTTTACTCATGCATTACCTCCCAACTTCCATACGTATTTGCTGAAACATGTTTCACATTTTTGATAAAATCGTCAAATTATTTTGATAATTTTATCAATTCATATCATTACATTTTTTTGATAATAATATGAATATTTTCTCGTTTATCTGGCCATAATAATAAAATATCACAATTTATCGCTAATGTCAATATTTAGCGGCAATTTATTATCATAATTTTATGATAACTTTTTTAGTAAAAAAAGCTGTTGCAAAATGCAACAGCCCTTGTCAATTCAAATTTTTATTTTTCTTTCTTCACAGAACTTACTGTTCCTCGCAAAAGCAGACTGGGAAGAATCGTTAAACGGCGAAAAGGAAGTTTGGAATTTTCTATCCTTTCACACAAGTATTTTACAGCCAGCCAACCATATTCCTGTTTATTTAATCCTGTACCCGAAACAGGAATCGGCGATTCCTTATTAATCTCCAGATTAAACGAAGCTACAGAAATATCGTCCGGAACCAGAAGCTGAAGGGAATTAAGCATGTATACCATGGACTGCGCCAGACTTTCAAAAGAGCAGAGAATTGCCGTGGGAAGCTGCCCATTCTTATGTAGCCGGGTCAGCTCTTCCATCATCACGGGATGCTGAAGGTATCTTTCATCATTCCAGAGATAACTTAAACTCATATTATGTTCTTTCAGCACATCCTGCACCCCTTTCAGTCGGTTCAATGTAGATGGCCTCTGAGTGGTTCCGTAAAAGGCAATTCTGGTATGTCCCTGCTGAAGCATCTGACTGCACAGCATCATCCCCGATTCTCTGTCTTCCGTATGGATAACATCCATCGGAAACAGACTTTCCGGAGGATACGTCATCAACACTCCAGGACGATTTAACGTCAAAAACCTTCTGGCACAGCCAACGCTTTTATGACCTGCATACAAAACCCCAGCCGCTTTTTCCACCTCTGTTTTCAGCATAACATCTTCATCGTCCTTAATTACTTTGACATGCAACGCATAGCCTCTTTCCGTTGCAGCACTTTCTGTCCCCTGCAGTACCCAAATCCAAAATGTAGCATCATTTAAATCGCTTTCTGGCATAAGAATCAGAATATATTTATCATTATTTTTTGTCGGAGATTTTACATACCCCAATTTCTTACATGCCTCAAGTACCCGGGCGCGGGTTTCCTCGCTGATGCCAGGCTTTTGAGAAATCGCTCGGGAAACTGCGTATTTCGAGAGGTTTGTAGCTCTCGCAACATCATCCAACGTGACTTTTTTTGCCATACAGATTCTCCTCAACAAATAAAATCATCATAATTTTTCATAAATATTGATAATTTATTGTAATGCATTTCAATCAAATTTGCAACACTTCAAATTATATTTTTATGGTATCCTTTCTATCTGGTTCTCCACCCGCGGCATTGTGGCCGGATTGATCAGAACCTCCACATCGGTGATTTCCGCAATTTCGTAGCTGGATATTTTTCCCTGTTTCAAATCCTGCAGGATCTCGTCCTTGTTTTCCATAAGAAGAGGCCATTCGTCCCCATAAAAGTAACGGGTCAGGCGGATAACGCCGTCCAGAACCGGTTCCGCGTCCGCAGGTTCCGAAAAATTCTCCTCAGACCCATCATCCTGCTGGCCGAATTCCATCTCCTGCTGGCCGGACGGTGCGGATTCTTCCTCCTCCCTGTCGTACTCTGTGTATTCCACATGAGGCATAACCAGTGCATCGTTATAGGTCACCCGGTAACGGACAATTCCTTCCGGCACGGCCGGGTCTTCCTCAACCTTTTTCACATAGCAATCCGTGTAATAGCCTGCTCCCAGGACGATCTTGCTTCCGTCATCCTTAATCCGGAAATCAAAATCTTCCGTCACCAGATGTTCCCGGCCAAGCAGCTTCTGCCCGACATACTCCAGAGAGGACCATTCCACCATGGTAAGCCCTGCTCCAATTCCTCCAAGAAGGGCGCCGCTGAAAAATACGGCTGCCAGTATAATCCTCCACCTACGCACGGCTTCTCTCCTCCTCTCCGGCCGGTTCTGCCACGGCCTTACTGCCATCTGCCGGCACTCGTCTTTTTCTCGTCCAAAGCAATGTCATACAAAAACCTGCGGCGGCAAAAAGGCACATAACCGCACCCAGAAACGCCAGAGTCAGCCCTGCTGTCGGGTATCCGCTCACCAACAGTACGAAAAGCATTCCCAGCATAAACAGAAAGAAAATTCCCATTATTCCAATCAGCACAGAAGCGCCCACGCAGCACGCATTCCATATCAGGCGAATACACCAAACGCACCCGGATGCGCACCACCTGACAAATGCGGCAATACCTCCTCCCAGATTCGGCCAGAAATCTTTTCTGTCTGCCATAGGGATTTCCCCATTTTTCTCAGTCCCGGCTGTTCCTGCACTGGTAGCCCAAAGCCCGGCCAGCCAGACAAATGGCCTGCGCGCCTGCCGCCAGCACCACATAAGCGTTTTCCATAACCAAAAAGCCCCGCCGCGAACCAGCTGCCAAAACCATCCTGCCAGGTACTTCATGCCATTCCACAGCCAGAGCCATCCCTTTTTCAGCGCCCTGCATATTTTAATAAGAGAGTCTCCCATAACGCCGGCCAGGCCGTTCCGCGCCGCCTTCTGTTTCTGTTCAGTTCCTGCCTCACCGGACACATCCCACGCCGTTTCCCGACTGCTTCCCGGCCCCCATCCAGACCGCCAATTCGTCTGCCTGCCGTTCTCTTCAGCACTACCAGCCGCTTCCGGTTCGTCCGTTCTGCCGACTGGACCGTGTGCCACAGCATAATCAGCTCGTACATGATAAGCCTCCAAAAGCTCTGACGTCAGTTCTTTATAATCACCGAAATCAGCAATCGCTTCTTCCTCCGAAAGCCCGTTTGCCACCTTCATGTCAATATGCTGCTCGTATTCATCTATAATGTCTCTCAATTCCTCTTCCTTGAGAACCGCAAGGGTTTCTCTGAGGGCTGACAAAAACTCCTTTTTGTTCATCATCTGTTCCTTTCTGCGGCAACCACCGCATTATCCACTTCTTCCGGCTTGCCTTCTGCCGCTGAATCTTCAGTTTTCCCGCTACTTACACACTTTCTCTTCCCTCTACTTTTTCTGTTCCTTTAAAAAGGTTCCGACCCGCTCGGCAAACTCCGTCCATTCCGTCTCCAGCCGGTCCCGGTACAGAACCCCTGCGGCCGTCAGATGGTAATATTTTCTGGGAGGACCCTCCGTAGATTCCCGAAGATAGGTCTCAAAATACCGTTCATTGGTCAGCCGCTTAAGCAAAGGATAAATGGTTCCCTCATTTACATCCACCACCTTGGAAACCTCCTCCACTAACTCATATCCGTACATATCCCGCTGTCGAACGGATTCTAAAACGATCAGCTCCAGAACCCCTTTCTTGAACTGTGCATTCATAATGCTCCTCACTTTCTATGGATACATATTATACCAACTACTATGTATTGTCAAGTACTATACAATAAAAAATAGCAATAAAAAAACGAACCGGCTTCCCCTTGTGAGAAACCGGCCCGCCCATTTCTGCATTTTACTTTTCTTACAGCAAAATCTTCATGAAATTCTTCTTGCCTCTCTTGACAATCATGCCGTCGCCTGCGAAATCATCCTTCGTGTAGGTCTTACGGACATCCTTCATCTGCTCTCCGTTCACGGACACGCCGCCCTGCTCCACATTTCTGCGGGCCTCGGACCGGGACGGGGCCAGGCCGGACTTCTGAACGATGGTCAGAATATCAATCTGACCATTCTCGTTGAAATCCACTTCCTGCAGAGTGTAAGAAGGCATATTCTCCAGGCTTCCCTGGCCCTTGAACAGGGCTCTGGACGCCTCCTGGGCCTTTTTAGCTTCCTCCTCGCCGTGAACCAGATTGGTCAGCTCATAAGCCAAGATCTCCTTGGCCGTATTCAGCTGGCTGCCCTCCCACTGATCCATCTCATTGATCTGCTCGAGCGGCAGGAAGGTCAGCATGCGCAGACATTTCAGCACATCAGCGTCGGCCACATTTCTCCAGTACTGGTAGAACTCAAAGGGCGTGGTCTTGTTGGGATCCAGCCATACGGCGCCGGACTGGGTCTTGCCCATCTTCTTTCCCTCGGAATTGAGAAGCAGAGTGATGGTCATGGCGTGAGCATCCTTGCCCAGCTTCCGGCGGATCAGCTCCGTGCCGCCCAGCATATTGCTCCACTGGTCGTCGCCGCCAAACTGCATGTTGCAGCCGTATTTCTGGAACAGCATATAGAAATCGTAGCTCTGCATGATCATGTAGTTGAACTCCAGAAAGCTTAAGCCCTTCTCCATCCTCTGCTTGTAGCACTCGGCCCGGAGCATGTTGTTGACGGAGAAGCAGGCTCCCACTTCACGGAGCAGCTCCACATAATTCAGGTTCAGCAGCCAGTCGGCGTTATTCACCATCAGGGCCTTGCCCTCGGAAAAATCGATAAAACGGCTCATCTGCTTCTTAAAACACTCGCAGTTGTGCTCAATGGTCTCCACCGTCATCATCTGGCGCATGTCGCTTCTGCCGGAGGGGTCTCCAATCATTCCGGTACCGCCGCCAATCAAGGCAATGGGCTTGTTGCCGGCCATCTGCAGGCGCTTCATCAAACACAAAGCCATAAAATGTCCTACGTGAAGGCTGTCCGCCGTAGGGTCAAAACCGATATAAAAGGTGGCTTTCCCTTCGTTTACCATCTTCCGGATCTCTTCCTCGTTGGTCACCTGAGCGATCAGCCCGCGGGCGACCAGTTCCTCATAACACTGCATGTCTCATTCTCCTTTTCTCTGTTTTGAATCAGTTCTTTCACGGCTTGCGTGACGCACTGCATTCCTCTCGGTTTCTTGGCCGTTTTCAGCCGCTTCTTTCCCAGCGCCATCACCTCGAGAACGCTTCGCGTTTCCTCGGTTTCCTGGCCGTTTTCAGCCGCTTCTTTCCCAGCGCCATCACCTCGAAAACGCTTCGCGTTTCCTCGGTCGCGGGCATTTTTCCAATGCCCGCTCTGCCGTGAGCAGATTT
>CANQBN010000034.1 GCA_947588855.1 uncultured Lachnospiraceae bacterium | reverse complement strand
AAAAAGTGGGTGATTTTTTTGAGATAGGGGTCCGAAAGCCTTATAGAATCAGGGCTGAAGATTCCGAGAAGTTATATATTAAAAAAGGAGGAAGTAAACATGAAGAAAATTCTTGCTATGACCCTTGCGGTTTCCATGGTACTAGGGCTGACAGCCTGCGGCGGATCGGGCTCATCCTCATCTACGGAAACGACTGCGGCTGCTACAGAAGCCGCAACCGAAGCCGCTACAGAAGCGGCTGCTGAGACCGAGGCTGCTGCCGAGGCCACCGGTGACAAAGTGTCCCTGAACGTGATCATTTCCCAGTACGGCAACAACACTCAGGAATGGTGGGACGGCGTATTTGTGCCCGGCTTTGCTGAGGCCCATCCCGAGGTTGATCTGACGGTGGAGATTGTCTCCTGGAACGACCTGTATACTGTGGTTGCCAACCGGATCACCAACAATGACGCTCCCGACATTCTGAACATCGATACCTTCGCCGACTATGTGGCGGACGATCTGTTGATGCCCGCTGAGGAGTATGCTTCTGACGAGCTTAAGGCAAAGATTATCCCCAGCTTCTGGAATGCCAATGAGCTGGACGGTACCGTCTGGGCTCTGCCCATTCTGGCGTCTGTCCGTTCCCTGTTCTACAACAAGGACATTCTTGAGGCTGCCGGTGTGGCCAATCCGCCGACTACCTGGGATGAGGTGAAGGACGCCTGCGCTAAGATTAAAGCCTACAATCCTGACATTACTCCCTGGAGCCTTGACGTATCTTCCGATGAAGGACAGGCTGCGTTCGGTTATTACACCTGGAACAACGGCGGCGGCTTCGTGGATGAGAGCGGCAACTGGGCTCTGAACAGCGATGCCAACGTGGAGTCCCTCAACTTCATCAAGGAGATGGTGGATGCCGGTTACTGCTTCGCGGATCCCATGAACGCGACTCGTTATCCGCAGCAGGATGCCTTCAATGCTGGTTCTCTGGCCATGATGATCGGCCCCTGCAATATGATCAGTGCTGATTCTGATGTTAACTACGGCGTGGCCCCCATGCCCACCAACGGCGGCAACAGCCCCGTGGCCTTTGGCGTATGCGACCGGCTTATGGCATTCAGGGATGATTCTGCTCCCGATCAGGATGCCCGGACAGCTGCAATCAGCGCGTTCTTCGATTACTTCTACGATCAGGAAGTGTATTCTGAGTACATGGTTTACGAGGGCTTCCTTCCTGTCACAAGCGATTCTTCAGAGTATCTGCCTGAGAACGCTGAGAAGTTCAACAAGTGCGAAGCCAATGGCGGAACACCTGGTGAGAACGATTACTTCGCTACCTGGTGCGGCATGCTTGCCGACTGTGATTTCTATCCCGCTTCCCGTGCCGAGTGGATCGATGTGAAGCAGGGCGTCATCGATGCGGAGCAGCAGGTGCTTGAGGGCGCTGATGCCAAGGAAGTTCTTGATGCTCTTCAGGAAGATATCGCCGGCTGAGGTTAAGACTAAGACCAGGGCTAATGTTAAAGCTAAAGCTAATGCCTGCGCGGCTGTATGTGAACCATTTGTAAATGACCCGAGGGGCCGGACGTGGTCCGGCCCCTTTCTTTCCTCTCATAACCTGCAAGTCCCTCATTCTGAGAAAGGGGGTAAAAATGAAAAAGTCCGTATTTAAAAAGATTGAGCCGTATATCTGGATGCTGCCCAGCATCATCCTGATGGTCACGATGATTGCCGTTCCGGTGTTCACCGTATTTAAATTGTCCGTATCGGATATAAGCCGTTCCGTCGTAGTTAAGGGCTTTTCTGGTCTGGAGAATTTCCAGGCTATTTTCGCTTCATCCAAGTTCTGGCACACCCTCCAGAACACGCTTGTATGGACGGTGGTGGTAGTAGGTATGTCCACACTGCTGGGCTTCATCATCGCCATGGTACTGAATCAGAATTTTAGAGGGCGTAAGATCGTCCGGGCCATTGTGGTATTCCCCTGGGCGACCAGCCTGATTATCCAGTCTATTGTCTGGAAATATATTATTACTGCCGATTTTGGCTCTCTCAATGTGATTCTGAAGAAGCTGGGCATCATCAGCCGGAATATTAACTGGACGCCCAATGCCGCGGCTTATTTCGCCTGGGAGTGCTGGATTGGCATTTTCGTCACTATACCGTTTGTCACCTTCTGCGTGCTGTCAGGTCTTCAGAGTATTGACGACACCTACTATGAGGCGGCGGATATTGACGGAGCCTCTTTCTGGCAGAAGCTGTACAGAATTACGCTGCCGCTGCTTCGGCCGAATCTGACGGTGTCCACGGTGCTGAACATTATCTATGTGTTCAACTCCTTTCCAATCATCTGGACCATCACCAAGGGTGACCCGGCGGACAAGACCCACACGCTGGCCACGTATCTTTATAAACTGGCCTTCACCAACGGCCGTATGGGCCAGGCTGCGGCAGTGTCGGTGGTCGGCTTCGTCATCCTGTGCTTCTGCGCCGGTATCTACATGATCCTGTCGCTGCGGGCGGAAAAGGAGGAACAGTGATGAAGAGGAGCAGAAAAGAACTTATCAAAAAGACTGCGTTATATCTGTTCGTGTTCGTGCTGTGTGTAGTGATCCTGTATCCTTATTTTGTCATGTTCACCACTGCGGCCAAGACCCGTGAGGAGATGTACGCTCTGGATATGACTATTCTTCCCAAAGCCTGGAAATGGTCTAATTTCGTGGATGTGTGGAGCCAGGCGCCGATTCTTCGGTATTTTCTGAATTCTATAATCGTAGCCGGCGGCGCTACTTGTATCGCCATTCTGTGCGGCGTTCCCGCGGCTTACGCCATGAGCCGGATGCAGTTTAAGGGCAAGGGTTTCTTTCTGGGCGCCGTGATCATGAGCCAGATGTTCGCCCCTGTAGTGCTTCTTATGGGGATTTACCGGCTGATGCTGGATCTGAATCTTACCAACAATCTGCTGGGGCTTATCCTGCTGAACGCCGCCTTTAATCAGGCCTTTGCCATATGGCTTCTGCGGGGCACGTTCTTGTCGATTTCTCCGGAGATGGAGCAGGCTGCCAAGATTGACGGCTGCGGTTCCGTAGGTTCGCTGACCCGCGTGCTGCTGCCTATGGCCGCGCCGGGCATCGTTACCACGCTGATTTTCGTATTTATCAACGCCTGGAATGAATACACCATGGCGCTGACTCTGATATCCACGGACACGTTGAAGCCTATTACTGTAGGCATTAACGTGTTTAACGGCTTCAACATGATCCAGTGGCAGTATATGTTCGCCACGTCTCTATTTGCCACGGCCCCGGTTATTATTCTGTTCCTGTGCATTGAGAAGCACCTGGTGGCGGGTCTGACTTCCGGCGGCGTGAAGGGTTAAGGCTTTCCGTGCCGGAGAAACGGCGGATGCAGGAAAGCGTTCATATTAAGGAGAGTTAATTTTGAATATTCAGGCTGAACTTTTCAACGGCCCCTGTATCTGTGGCCGTTCACACAGAATTGAAGTAAAAGAAATTGTAATCGGAAATCATGCCGCAGACGCGCTGTTTCAGAAACTGAAGGACGGTAGTCCTGCGGAATACGGGCGGCCGCTGATCCTGTGCGATACCAACACGGAGAAGGCGGCCAGAGAAAAACTGCAGGCGGTCTGGCAGCTGTGCGGAGAACTGAAGCTTCCGGCGGACAACCTTCACGCGGATAATCACGGTGTGGAACTGGTTCACAGGGCCCTGGATGAAAGAATGGAGAGAGGGGAGCCCGTACCAGGACTCCTTCTTGCAGTGGGCTCGGGAACGATTCACGATCTCACCCGATACATTGCTCATGAGAGAGGGATTCCCTTTGTGTCTGTGCCTACGGCTGCCAGCGTAGATGGATTTGTGTCCACAGTGGCGGCCATGACCTGGAACGGGATGAAGAAAACTCTGCCGGCGGTGTCCCCCATCGGCGTGTTTGCGGATACGGATATCTTTTCCAGGGCCCCCTGGCGTCTGACCGCGTCCGGCGTCTCGGACCTGCTTGGGAAATACGTTGCTCTTGCGGACTGGCGGATTGCCCATGAGGTGACCGGCGAATACATCTGCCAGAGAGTCTGCCGGATGGAGGAGGAGGCCATGGAAGCGGTGTGCCAGTGCATGGCCGGTCTCAGAGCCGGTGAGGCGGATGCCTATGAGAAGCTGATGTACGCCCTTCTTCTTTCCGGCCTGGCCATGCAGATGATCGGCAATTCCCGGCCGGCTTCCTGCGCGGAGCATCATGTGTCACATCTGTGGGAGATGGAGGTTATCAACGGCCATGTGGACGCTCTTCACGGCGAGAAGGTATCCATCGGGCTGGTCCTGAATATCAGTCTGTATAAAAAGATTGCCAGGGCAATCCGGGAGGGCAGCTGCCGGGTGAAGCCCTATGAAGGTCTGGAGGAGGAACTGCTTCACGCCACGTTTGGGGCTAAGGGTCTTTATGAGTCCGTGCTTCAGGAGAATACGCCGGATCCCATGAAGGCGGTGGATCCGGACCGGCTGGCGGAGAAACTGCCTCGTATTGCGGAGATTATTGAGGCTCTTCCCTCGGAGGAAGAGCTGGTTCAGCTGCTGAGGGAAAGCGGCTGTATCTATGATGTGAGTCAGATTGGCCTGACGGAGGACATCATACCGCTGACCATGAGGCTGTCTCCCTATGTAAGAAACCGGCTCAGCTTTAACCGTATGAGAAAAATGCTGGACTGGCCGGAATCATAAATGATATGGGAAACGATGCGGGCGCGGTAAACGCAGCGGAGTAGATACAGCGGGGAATATAGCTGTAAATACATCGGGGAACGGGAAGAGTCGGGAGAAGGATAATGCCGGAAAAATATGTGATTGGGCTTGATTACGGAACCCTGTCAGGCCGGGCGGTTCTGGTTGACGTACGAACCGGAGAGACAGCGGCTCAGAGTGAAAAAAAATATTCTCATGGTTTGCTGGAGAAGGAGCTTCCCGACGGAAGCTCCCTTCCTTCCGGCTGGACTCTTGCGGAACCGGCAGACTATCTGGAGGTTCTCACAGAGACCATCCCGCAGCTTCTGGCGGCTTCCGGGGTGAAGGCGGAAGACATAGCGGGAATCGGACTGGATGTGACGGCCAGTACCTTTCTTCCCGTGGATGAGCAGGGGATTCCTCTCTGCCGGCAGGCGGAGCTGGCGCGGCGTCCCCATGCATGGATGAAGCTTTGGAAACATCACGCTGCTTCCGCTCAGGCGGAACGCATGACGGAGCTGGCGCGGCGCCGGAAGGAGCCGTTTCTCGATTGGTGCGGCGGCGTGATCAATGCCGAGTGGATGCTGCCGAAACTGGCCCAGATTGCGGAGGAAGATCCGGAGCTGTACCGGCTGACTGACTGTTTTATGGAAGCCGGAGACTGGCTGGTAAGGCAGCTTACAGGGGAATGGACCAGAAGTATGTGTATTGCCGGATATAAGCTTCAGTACCGTCCCGGAGAGGGTTATCCTTCCGGCGAATATCTAAAGGAAGAGTCTCCTCTTCTGGAGCATGTGGCGGAGGAGAAACTGGGCGGCAGGCCGGTGAAGCTGGGAGAAATGGCAGGCAGGCTGACGGAGGATATGGCAGCCCGGCTGGGACTGAACCCGGGAACGCCGGTGGCGGCAGCCGCCATCGATGCCCATTCCGCGGTTCCCTCGGTGGGAATCCGCCGTCCGGGAGAACTTTTGATGGTGCTGGGAACCTCCTGCTGCGCCATGCTTTGTTCGGAGAAAGAAGCGTTTATCCCCGGAATCTTCGGCATGGTGAAGGGTGGAATTCTTCCGGGATATGTGGGATATGAGGCGGGGCAGAGCAGCGTGGGGGATACCTTTGACTGGTTTGTGAAAAACTGTGTGCCCGAATCCTATGGGCGGCAGGCCCGGGAACAGGGCGTCAACCTTCATCAGTTACTTACGGAAAAGACCCGGAAACTGAAAGTGGGTGAGAACGGCCTGATTGCTCTGGACTGGTGGAACGGCAATCGTTCCTGCCTGGCGGATGCCGACCTGAAAGGAATGATCGTAGGTCTTACTCTCTCCACAAAGCCGGAGGATATTTACCGGGCGCTGATCGAATCCTCAGCCTTTGGCATGAGGACGATCCTTGAGGCTTTCGAGGCAGGCGGCGTGGCGGTTGACAGGGTGTATGCCTGCGGCGGAATCGCCAGGAAGAATACACTGATGATGCAGATTTACGCGGATGTTCTGGACAGAGAGATTCGGATCGGTTCCTCGGAACAGGGGTCTGCTTTAGGCGCCGCCATGTTCGGCGCAGTGGCGGGAGGAATCTATTCTGATGTTTCGGAGGCGGCCGGCGCCATGGGACATACAGAACCCTGCGCCTATGTGCCTGTTCCGGAAAATGCGGCCGCATACCGGAGGCTGTTCCGGGAATACAGGGAACTGCACGATTACTTTGGCAGAGGCGGCAATTCGGTCATGAAGCGGCTGGGATAAGGATTCCTGTCAGCGGAAAAAGTCTTTATTGGCGAACAGGAATACATGTTCCGAAAACTGCTCTACGCTGAACTGGTCGGACAGTTCCAGGTAGCATTTGGCCACGCTGATGTAGAAATCCACCAGCAGATAAGTGAATACCGGGGGGGAAATTTTGGGGGCAAGTCCGCAGGATCTGCCCTCTTTTAATTGTTCGGTCAGGATCTGAATCAGGCAGTTGCGGAGAATTTCCATGAAGATTCCGTCCCGGTTGATCTGCAGAATCTTCTGGAAGGCGGCCTTCTGAGAATCCATGACCCGGATGACTTCCAGTATGATCTTTCGCATGGAAGCTTCACTCTTAAGATAGATGATATCCTCATTCAGATCCGCCTGGTCCAGAAAGCTGCACATACAGAAATAGAGCAGGTCGTATTTGTCGTCGAAGTACCGGTAGAAGGTGGAGCGGGGTACCATGGACCGGCTGCACAGCTCGGTGGTCGTGATTTTCTCGAAGGGAACTTCCTGCAGCAGCGAAAACAGGCCGGCTTTTAAAAGGATATGAGTGCGTCTTTCTGCTAGATTTTCCATTCGTTTCTCCTGATTCTGACGGTTCATGATCCGGTTCCTCCGCTTTTAAATTAGACAAAAATGCTGAAAGTGTCTCAAGTGAGACAGATAAGGCCGATTAATTATGGAGTATTTTAACACAACTTTCTATAATAAATCAAGTGGTGCTTTTTTGGCCGGGAAAGGACAGAAGACGATTATGGAAAAAGACCGTGAGGGAATCATGATGAGGATTGCCCGCTTTGTCGTGAACAAGCGGAAGGCGTTTATCGCTTTGTTCGCTCTGGCGTGCATTTACAGCGTGCTTTCCATCTCCAAGGTGGAAGTGATCAACGAGCTGACAGAATATCTGGCGGAGGATACGGAGACCAGGCAGGGGCTGGACATTATGGAGGAGGAGTTTGTCACCTTCGGCTCGGCGCGGATCCTGGTCAGCAATATTACCTATGAGAAGGCGCTGGAACTGGCTGACGAGCTGGAGGAGATCAAGGGAATCTCTGGCGTTTCCTTTTACCGGATGGATGACGACGCCTATGAGGATGCGGAGATTGGAGATTCCTATCGGGACGCCTGCGCCCTCTATGATCTGACCTTCGAGGAAGAGGAATCGACGCCCCTGTCCCAGGCGGCTATGGCCTCTGTGAGGGAGACGCTGGAGGGATACGACTCCTATGTGTATACTACGGTAGACAAGGATGACGCCGCCTCCCTGCGCAATGATATGAAGGGCATTATCGTGGTGGTGATTATCGTCATTGTCGGCGTGCTTTTATTTACGTCCAAAACCTACATGGAGATCGTGATCTTCATGATCGTGTTTGGCGTGGCGGCTATTCTTAACATGGGCACCAATTACTGGTTTGGCTCGGTGTCCTTCGTGACCAATGCGGTGGGAGCGGTGCTGCAGCTGGCCCTGGCCATCGATTACGCTATTATTCTGTTCCACCGCTTCATGGAGGAGAAAGAAAATAAAAATACCATAGACGCCATGACGGTGGCGCTGTCCAAGGCCATACCGGAGATTTCTTCCAGCAGCCTGACTACGGTGTCCGGCATGGTGGCCTTGATGTTTATGAAATTTGGGATCGGCATGGATCTGGGCCGTGTTCTTGCCAAGGCCATCATATTCAGCCTGCTGACGGTGTTCCTGTTGATGCCGGCCCTGATCGTCATGTTTGCCGACGCCATCGAGAAGACCAGGCACCACAGTTTTGTGCCGTCTATCCGGTTCTGGGGCAGGCTGGTGGTGAAGGTCCGCTACATAACCATGCCCCTGTTTCTGGTGATCGTGACAGGAGCCTGTATTTTTGCCCAGAAATGCCCCTATATCTATGATGTGAACTCCATTGACACTGATAAGAAGAATGAGTATCTTACCTCCAAAGACCGGATCGAGGAGACCTTCCAGGTGACCAACACCATGGCATTGCTGGTGCCGCGGGGCGACTATGAGAAAGAGGGAAAGGTCCTGAGAGAGCTGGAGCAGATGGAGGAGATTGATAGCGCTCTGGGCCTTGCCAATGTGGAGGTCAGCGACGATGGGAAATATATCCTGGTGGACAAATTAAATCCACGGGAGTTCTCCGAGGTAGCCGACGTGGACTTGGATCTGGTCCGGGTGCTGTACCAGTTCTACGCCCTGGAAAATCAGCAGTACAGCGCTTTCATGAAGAATCTGGATGATTACCGGGTGTCCATCATCGATATGATTGATTTCATCTATGAGCAGAAGGAGAATGGAGGAATCGATTTTGACGAGGAGAAGTCGGAGGAGATCGACGACCTTTACCGACAGATCTGCGACGCCAGAAAGCAGCTGGAGGGAGAGCATTATGACCGGCTGGTCTTCCAACTGAAGGGCCCGGTGGAAGGCGCGGAGACCTTTGCCGTTATCGACCGGATTCACGAGATGATTTATAAATATTACGACGAGGCTTACGTGGTGGGGGACGCTACCAACAACTACGACTTAAGCAGCTCCTTCCAGACGGACAATGTGATCATCAGCGTGCTGACGGCGGTTCTTGTAGGAATCGTGCTTCTCTTCACCTTCCAGTCGGCCGGTCTGCCGTTTCTGCTGGTGCTGACTATCCAGGGAAGTATCTGGATCAATTTTGCCATTCCCTACCTGACGGATAATACCATGTTTTTCCTGAGCTATCTGATCGTCAGCGCCATTCAGATGGGCGCAACCATCGACTATGCCATTGTGATCACAAGCCGTTATCTGGAACTGCGAAAGACCATGAAGGACCGGAAACAGGTGGTAGTGGAGACATTGAATCAGGCATTCCCCACCATCATTACATCAGGAACCATGCTGGTCTGCGCCGGTTTCGCCGTGGGTAATATGACTTACAACGGAACCATCGCCTCCCTGGGAAAAGCCCTGGGGTGGGGCGCTCTGATTTCCATTGGCCTGGTGATGACGGTGCTGCCCCAGTTTCTCCTGATATTTGATAAATGGATTGACAGAACGGAGCTGACCCGGGGAGAAAAGCATTCCCATACCGAGGCAGACGGCGGAGAAGGACGTCTCCATACGAAGACAGACGGCAAAGAAAAGCATTCCAATACGGAGACAGCCGGCAAAGAAGCAGCGGGAACCGGGAAAGGGAACGGTTTGATGGTGGGAGGAGCCATGGCCTGTCTGGCAGCGGTTCTTCTGCTTTTCCAGCCCGGATGTTTTACGGCTTACGCGGCTGAGAACGATTCTGATCCGGAACAGTATGCCATTGAGGATCAGGAGGATTTTCTGGAGTTTGTAAAAAACTGCGTATCGGAGGAGTTTTCTGCCGGAAAGACATTTGTCTTAAAAGCGGATATCGATTTGAGCCAGAACGGGAATACGAGCGTACCGATATTTGCGGGACGTTTTCAGGGCGGAGACCATGTGATCAGCGGAGTGAAGATAGACACAGTCGGTTCGGATATGGGCCTTTTCCGGTATGTGGTAAAGGGCGCTGAAATCGAAGACCTGCAGGTAGAAGGCGTCGTCAGCCCCGGAGGCAGCGGAACGAATGTGGGAGGAATCGCCGGCAGCAACAGAGGAACCATCAGCCGGTGCCGGTTTTCCGGCAGGGTATCCGGGCAGGAGTCTGTAGGCGGAATCGCCGGTTTTAACGGCGAAGAGGGAACTATTCTGGAGTGCGGAAACAAAGCGGATGTAACCGCTGAATTAAAGACCGGAGGAATTGCAGGTTATAACGAGGGTTACATTCAGGAATGCCGCAGCTGGGGCCAGGTCAATACGACAGTGAGCGACAGCGGAACCAGTACGGATTTGACTGTTCAGGCCGGAAATGTGGATCTGGAGCAGGTTCTGGAGCAGGAGAAAATCAATGACACAGGAGGAATAGCCGGTTTCTCTATGGGTGATATCGACGGCTGCGTCAATTACGGGGCAGTAGGCTGCGAGCATACAGGTTATAATACGGGAGGCATAGCGGGACGTCAGAGCGGTATCGTCAGCCGCTGCGAGAATTATGGAGAGATCCGGGGAAGAAAGGACACGGGAGGTATTGTCGGACAGCTGGAACCGTATCTGTCTGTTACCTATGAAGATACTTTGGATACATTGGAAGATCAGTTGGACACGCTGGGACAGATGAGCGACAGAATGGCTGAAATTCTGGAGGCCGGCAGCGATACGGCGGAAGCCAACCTGGATCAGATTGACGGCAGGGTGGATGTGATACGGGATGTGGGACGCTTCTACAAGGAGATTCTGAAGAGCGATAAAGATTATTTCTCGGATGACCTGGACAAATATCACTCAGCGATAGACGACAGTCTGAACGATCTGGATCTGAAACTGATTTCCAGGTCGTCCAGAGAGGCCGCCGCGAGAATCCGGCAGTTGGAGGAACGGGAAAAAGAACTGAGAAAGCAGTTGGATCAGGGCTATCAGGGAGATCCTAATGATATTGAGGCCCGCCGGAAATGGCTGGAGACGCAGCGGAATATTCTCCAGGAGATGGAAAAAAACGCTCAGGAGATGGCCCAGCTTACATCTCAGCTGGCCAGGGAAGCGCCGGAATATGCCATGACAGGCGTGGAAGCGTTTGGGGAGGAACTGAATGAGCTGGGGATGGAGATTCAGGATCTGACCGGGGCGATTCAGGGAAATATGCGGGTGATTGACGATGATCTGGAAGTTATGGACGAGGCCATGACGGAGCAGATGGATCTTCTGGCCGGAGAGATGGATAACCTGGCCGGCGGCATGAAGGACAGCAAGAACCAGATCCGTCAGCAGAAGCAATTGATCGATGAGCAGCTCGATCAGATTCAGGATACCATAACCGACAGTGTGGATCAGGCAGGAGAAGGCAGCCGGGAGCTGTTTGAGGACGTGTCGGACGAACCGGAAGGCAGTCAGGAAGTTTCTGACGGAACCGTTGCGGAGTGCAGGAATGAGGGATCTGTTTTGGCGGATCATCAGGGCGGAGGAATCGCCGGAATGATCGGAATGGAGGTCAGCCTGGACCCGGAGCAGGATCTTGACGTTGAAGAAGAGAGAACTCTGAATGTGTCCCGCAGCGCCAACGCTTTGGTCCGCGGCTGTGTCAACAGGGGAGAAATCCGCGTGAAATATGACTGCGCGGGAGGCATTGCCGGAAAGACCAATCTGGGGGCCCTGACCGGTAACCAGAATTATGGAGATGTGGAGGCCGGCGGACAGTATGCGGGAGGAATCGCCGGCAGCAGCGGTCATGTGCTGAGGCAGAATTACAGCATGTCTGCGGTCTCAGGGAACGACTACGTGGGAGGCATTGCGGGCTGGGCCGGCGACCTGTATGAGAACGGCGCCATGGCCGAGCTTTCAGGGGCTTCCGGCGAGTGGCTGGGCAGTGTGGCCGGTGCTATGGATGAGGAAGCGGCCGCGGAAGGAAACTTCTACGTGGACGAAGGTATGGGGGCTGTAGATGGAGTTACCCGCGCGGGACAGGCAAAAGGCCTGACTTATGAAGAATTTATTGCTCTGGAACAGATTCCGGAGGAATTTGAACAGCTGACCGTTACATTTTTAGTGGAAGATCAGCCTTTGGACGTCATCAGCTGCAGGTACGGCGACAGGATTCAGCCATCCCAGATTCCGCAGCTGCCTCAGAAGGAAGGCTTCTACGGCCAGTGGGAAGATAAGGATCTTTCCAGCCTCCATAACAGCGTGAAGGTTCATGCCGTCTATCATCCCTGGATCGGCACAATTGCCAGTTCTGAGGATAAGATGCCGCTTCTGCTGGCGGAAGGAGAGTTTTATCCGGGAACAGGCGTTGAGGTGGAAGAGATCGGCGCAGATGGAAGAAGCGTTCAGCCGGGAAGCGCCTCAGACGAGGCGGCTGGTCATGGCAGCGCTGCAGGTTCCGCAGAGCTTCTTCAGCTTCCCTCCGGTTATGAGTTGGCAGGCAGGTATTCCTACCGGATTCTTACGGAGGAACAGCAGGTCTTTGACGGTCCGGTCCGGCTTCATGTGCTTGCCGATGAGGGGAAGAGGCATTCATTGTCCGCTGCTGTTGTGAATGACGGCGCGGCGGAGCTGGTCGAAAGCAAAAAGGATGGTTCCTATCTGGTGTTTGATGCAGGCGGACAGGGAGAATTTGTGCTGTTGAAGAAAAAGCAAAATCTTTGGAAGCGGATATGGATTCTGCCTGTTGCTGCACTTCTGGCAGTGCTGGTATACAGGAAGAAATCAAGAAATTCCAGAAAATAGAACAGAAACAGAATTTGGGCGGCAGTATTATTTTGCCGCCCGATTTTATCTATTTACTTTTCATGACTTTGATCAGATCGGTCAAAACGGCAATCTCGTCTTCTGACAATCCGGATACATCTAATTCCCGATGGTAATTTACGCCTAAAAGATAATCTGTGGAAACCTTGAATATACGGGCCAGAGAAATCAACACATCATAGGAAGGCATACGGAGTCCGGTTTCATAGGCACTGATTACTGATTTGGTTAAACCAAGTTTGTCCGCAAGCTGTTTTTGAGTTAAATCATTCTTAATTCTCAGAGATTTAAGCGTGCTGCTGAAATTTATCATAATCAATACCTCCGGTTTAAGTTTACTATATCTGGTGTTTTTAATTGGTTGATTATGTATTTAAATAGTTGACTTAGCAAAAGAATTAGGTATAATATTAAGTAATAAACCGGCGAGGAGGTTGAATGGTGATGAAAATCAGCTGGCGGCGTACAACAGTATGGCTGTTATGCGCGATAATATTGGCGGAAACTTTTGGAGAAAACTGCATACCATCCATGGCTTCAACAGGTAATAAACCTGTCGTGGAAAGTGGGGATGAGAACCGTGTAGTACCGGCGACTCCCAGCGACGCTCCAAAGGAGCTAAAAAGCGATAGGAGAACTGCGACGCCGTCCAACGCAGACCGCACGTTTTCCTATATGACGGTGGTCGATGGTTATCGGATCACAATTCGGGCGGAAAAAGGCGTGTTTTCAGAGTATCCTTCTGTGAAAATAAAAAGAGTGGCTGACGAAAACAGCAGGTCCATAGAGAACATCATTGAACAGAAGCTGGCCCCTGATGAATCGATAGCTTCCGTCGTGTCTTTTGATATTTCTTTTTATGTGAACTCCGAGGAAATTCAGCCGGATGGGGATGTAGAGGTAATAATCGAGCTGGCAGATGGAAATGAAGCAGAACCGGATGAAACGGCTCCCAAAGTATTTCATGTATCCGATGATTACACGGCGGAAGAAGTGCCCTGCGAAGTTCCCGAGTCCGGAACGATTAAATATTTTGCCAGTCAATTTTCAACGTACAGTATCGTGCTGCTTGAGCTTGAGAGTGATTATATTGAGATCTGGACGGTGGATGATCTGGAGAAAATCAATACGGATTATAAAAGTTTACACGAAAACTACAAACTGATGCAGGATATTGATTTGACAGGAGTCGCGTGGGAGCCGATAGGCAAGGGATGGGAGCAGGATTATCATCCATTTGGCGGAAGTTTTGACGGTAATAATCATACGATAAGTAATTTATCCTTAACCCCGGGTCAAGCAAAATCTGACCGTTATTGCTACGGGTTATTTGGAGGAGTAGATGGCGGCGAAATAAAAAACCTGAATCTGGAAAATATAGAATTTATCGGTTTGAACGATTCGGCTGACCGAATCACGTATTTAGGAGGAATATGCGGAAGAGTGCAAAGAGCTGATTCAATAATTGAGAATTGCAAGGTATCCGGCAGAATTGAGAATTGTAATGCCGGGCGTGTTGGCGGAATAGCCGGCGTCATGGAGGGCGGTACTGTCCAGAACTGCATTTCTGATGTGAATATTACTGATTCATCAGGCGAAGGCTCATTTGCCGGGATTACAATAATAGATGGGAACGCGACAGTAACAGGATGCATAAACAAAGGCAATATTTCGACGAAAAGCAACTATTCAGCAGGGATTGCAGTTTGTGAGAGTGGAAACTATCGCTATCGTATTGAAGACTGTATAAATGAAGGAAATCTCGCAGGGGGAGAATATATCGGAGGTATAAGGGGAGGACGTTCCATCCGGAATATGCAGGGTGAAATTGTCAGATGTATTAACCGGGGGGACATCATGCCGGATGGTAAGTCAGGTTCAGTCGGAGGAATCGTGTCCGAACTGGGTCCTCAGGAGTGTTTGGAACAGTGCTACAACGCCGGTACTATACAGGGGCCTTCCGGTTCTTCCGTGAATCTGGGCGGTATTGCTGGCGAGTGCGTTGCTGGTAGGATTTCAGATTGCTTTAACTGCGGAACGATTAGCCGGAATGACGGTGGTAGTGCTGGCGGGATTGTCGGAACCATTCCTACAGACTCCGTGAATAATGCAGAAGTCAGGAATTGTTATAATGTCGGGAAAATTATCTCAAGTTCCGGTGTGAATCGGACTGGACCGATTGCCGGTTCGATCAATAGTCAAACAGATATGAGTAAAAACTGTGTGTTCCTTGATACAACGATGCCATCTTCTGATTATATCGACGAAAAAGGCGGGGCAAGGCGGCTAAACGACGCGGAGATGCGCCTGGAAAACAATTATCCGGCCTGGGATTTTTCTTCTGTATGGAAAATGGGGATTGATGATTATCCTTATCCTGTTTTTATCTGGATGGATTCGGCTCCGGATGTTTCGTTTGCGGACGTTCCTGAAGAAGAGACCGCTCTTGATATAGAGGATTGCTCACCGTGGTCGGAAGAGAACATATACGTGGATTCAGATATAGTGATTCGTTTTAATCATGATGTTTATGGAAAGCCGGGAGAGAACTGCGTCAATACATTTGAGATCAGAGATTATACGTCTGATGAGGTCCTGTTTAAATGGACGCCGCAGTATACGGATTATGATATAGATAAACATGCAGTAACGTTGCATAATGTGCTGGAGGGATGCCGGGACAGGATCGGTACGGTATTATATCTTTACATTCCGGACGGATTTTTCAGGGCGGCTGACGATGCGGAAAATGTCCTGAAAGGTCAGGAAGAAAAGGGAAAGTACAGCTTTGTGCTCGCGGATAAGGAAATGGGGCTGTATTTTGTCCAGTTTAAATATGAGAGAAACGGAGTGATGAACCTTCATTACGTTCAAAGCGTCCGCGAAGGCGGGCTGTGCCCATCGGCGGAAGCGCCTGCATGGGACGGATATGATTTTGCGGACTGGTATACGGACGCAAAGCTGACGCACGTATTTGATTTTAAAACACCGATTCGCAGAAACTATATTTTATATGCGAAATATGTAAAATCCACAGCGATGAACACAGGTTCAGGACAGGATGCGAATGATCAGGATACCGGCAGCGAGAACAACAGTGTGTACAGCAGTTCTGTCAGAGACAGCGGATTCAGTGAGGCCAGGGATTCTAAAACAGGAGAACTGTTCTGGCGGTGCGAGCGCAACGGCGAACTTGTCAAGGGTTACGTGAAGGGTTTGTATTACAATGGAGAACCGGGCAATTTCCTGTTTGATGAAAAGGGCTTTATGCTGACGGGATGGCATTACGCAGACGGAAAAATGAGATATTTTGATGAGCGCCCGGGCCACAAAGGATATGAGATTACGGCAAGGGATGTCCAGGAGGAGCTGCGGAAAAAGAGCGCGTATCAGGAACTCAGTAAATATAATTACGCGGGAACATTTGCGTCGGATCTGAATTTTGAGGATGCTGCGATATTCCTGGTTGATAATTTTGACGAGATTAAGCTTGAAGAACTCAGAAGCCTGATTACGGGGCAGTTCTCAGACACAGGAGATCGGTTTACAAATAATAAAGAGCATGCAAAAAAATATCTCAGAGAAATAATCGATAATTTGTGCGGCGCTTCCGATAAATCCTATTTTATTACCGGAGATTCAAAGATTGCCGATTATATCATGCCTCTGGCAGGTCAGGCTGGTTATGGGTCTATAGAAGAACTGTATGATCAGATGAAGCAGGTTACAGGTTACGCCGGGCAGATTGAGGAGTTGTTTGTTGACTACGCGAATCATGTCGCCATGTTGGAAAGCGTAAAGAAAATGGCTCCCGATTTGGGAGATGCGGCTGATGAGCTGATATCAGCTTATAACCATTCGGTATCCGCCAATCTGGAGAAGAAGGTCGTTTCATCAATAACCGGCCAGATCAATGTAAAAAACGCGGTGGACGCATATAACTCTCTGATTACGCCTAAAGAAATAGAAGGATTATACCTGCAGGAGTATATCGAGAAGCATTTAGCTTCCAATCAAGCCCTTGAGGGATTGGTGACAGCATTGTTTAAAGATTCTCTGCAGAATGCGGTGCAGGGAACGAGACTTGACAGCATTGAGAATATCATATACAGCGCAGGTATCAGATCGGAGGCGTTAGCGGCGCTTAAGAATGCGGAGAGCAAATTGCTGAATACGAATGCAGATAATTCTGCAATGTTAGAGGCAAACTATAAAGAGTATGTTGACGCGTATAATCTGGCAAAAGAGGCGACAAGGATACAATATGATAATATGTCTGCCTATTATGCGGCCCGGGGTGACAATGAAAAGGCCCTGAAGGTGCTGGAAGATAAGAGAGAACTGGAAACGAAAATGTTCTATTATTATTAATGGCCGTAATGAAATGATTGAAGCGAAAATATAAGAAGGAATCAGCCGTCCCAACTGCCGATTGCACGAAGCGGAAGGACGGCTGATTTTTTGTATAGCAGGATTGATTCTGTATCTGGCAGGGCTGAACAGCGGTGCGGTGCGTGGCCGGTAAAGGGCGTTAACAAATTTTACCATAAATTTCAACGATTCCATTGACTTCTCCCGTGAAATTTAGTACAATAATTGTAAGCGCTTACAATTGGGCGGATGCCGTGTCTTGCGGCACCTGCCCAATGGATGTGCCGGTATCGATTCCGCGCGGGACAGCGCCGATACCGGTTTGCGGCGAAAGCGGGACTTGAAACAGGGGTTGGCAAACGGAAATTTCAGAAGGTGAGGAGAGAGTCATGCAGGATGTAATCAGGATTAATCAGGAGGACAATGTGGCGGTGGCCCTCCGGCCCATCGCCAGGGGGGAGACGTTGGATATCGCCGGAACGATGGTAACGACTCTGGAGGACATTCCTCAGGGCCACAAGGTGGCAGTGAAGGATATTCCTCAGGGCGGCGATGTGATCAAGTACGGATTTCGCATCGGACTGACGAAAGAAGCGGTGAAGAAAGGCCAATGGGTTCATGTGCATAATCTGAAGACAGGACTGGGGGATCTGCTTACCTATGAATATCAGCCCACCAATCCCAGGGTGGAGCCTACGGAGCATGCTTACTTTGAGGGATTCCGGAGGACCGACGGCAGGGCAGGCGTGAGAAATGAGATCTGGATCATTCCCACGGTAGGCTGCGTCAATTCCATTGCCAAGGCGCTGGAGAAAGAGGCCCAGAAGCTGATCGGAGGAAGCCTGGAGGACGTAATCGCATTTTCTCATCCCTACGGATGCTCTCAGATGGGAGATGATCAGGAGCATACCCGTACGGTTCTGGCGGATATGATTCATCATCCCAACGCGGCGGGAGTGCTGGTGCTGGGGCTGGGCTGCGAGAACAGCAACATTCCGGTACTGATGGACTATATCGGCGAATATGACGATCAGAGAGTGAAATTCCTTCAGTGTCAGGATGTGGAGGACGAGCAGGAGGCTGCCATGGCTATCCTGGAAGAACTGGCGGATTACGCCAAGGCATTTACCCGGGAGAAGATCGACGCCAGCGAGCTGGTCATCGGCATGAAGTGCGGCGGCTCCGACGGCCTGTCTGGAATCACGGCCAACCCGGTGGTGGGCGCGTTTTCTGACCTGCTGATTTCCAAGGGCGGCACTACCATACTGACGGAGGTGCCGGAGATGTTCGGGGCGGAGACCATTCTTATGAACCGCTGCGAGACACCGGAGCTCTTTGACCAGACCGTGAATTTAATTAACGATTTCAAGAATTATTTTAAGAGTCATAACCAGACCATCTATGAGAATCCGTCTCCCGGCAACAAGAAGGGCGGTATCTCTACCCTGGAGGACAAGTCCCTGGGCTGCACCCAGAAGTCCGGCAGCGCTCCGGTGAAGGGCGTGCTGGCCTACGGAGAGCCTGTGAAGACCAAGGGACTGAATCTGCTCAGCGCCCCCGGCAATGACCTGGTGGCCGCCACGGCCCTGGCAGTGTCCGGAGCCCAGATCGTGCTGTTCACTACCGGCCGCGGAACGCCCTTTGCCTCTCCGGTACCGACGGTAAAGATTTCCAGCAATTCCGCTCTGGCGGGAAAGAAGAACAACTGGATTGATTTCAACGCGGGCCGCATGGTGGAGGACAAGTCCAAGGCGGAGCTGGCGCAGGAGCTGTTCGACTATGTGCTGGAGGTGGCTTCCGGCCGGAAGGTGAAGGCTGAGGAAGCCGGATTCCACGATATGGCAATCTTCAAGCAGGGAGTTACGCTGTAAGCGGATAGAAACCGTTCCGCGCGTACTGCGCCTGACTGAGACGGAAGAGGAGTGTTCGGATATATGAAAATGAACCGTACCACCCAGAGAACGGTGGAGATTCTGAAGCTGGTGTCCAAACGGTCTGACGGCATCACCCTGGATGAGATCTGCAGCGCCCTGAATATGCCCAAGACCAGTGCCTATGATATCGTGGCGACACTGGCGGAGATGGACATGGTTCATGTGACCAAAGGGCAGAAGCAGACCTATACCATCGGCCTGGCGGCTTACCGTATCGGCGTCAACTATACCAATAACCTGGATTTCATCAGCATCATCGAACCGGAGCTCAGGGCATTTTCCAGGAAAGTGGGGAAAACAGTCTTCTTCGGAGTCCGTTCTGACCATGAAGTGGTGTATATATGCAAGTTTGAGCCGGAAAATCCCATTATAACCACGGCTACGGTGGGAACCAAGAATCCTATGTACAGCACGTCTCTGGGAAAGGCCATTCTTGCCTACACCGATGAGGAGACCAGGAAACAGGTTATGGACCGGATCCATTTTGAACCCAAAACGGAGCGGACCATCCTCAGCAGGAAAGAGCTTGAGAGGGAGCTTGAGCAGGTACGGCAGCAGGGATATGCCTTGGATGCCAGGGAGATGGAAGACCATATGGAGTGCGTGGGAGCGCCGGTGTTCGGGGCCGATGGAAATGTCCTGGGCGCTATCAGTCTTTCCAGTCTCTACAAACCAGCGGAGGATTACGACGGTCTGGGACGGCTTATCAGCCAAAAAGCGGCGGATGTCTCAAAAATGTTGGGATATTTAGGAGAAAACGGATAATTTTCTATTGACAAGCAGAAGAATATTGTATACAATAACAGTATAAAAATTCGTGTTTGCGAAATACATTCGTATATACGAATAAAAATAAGAAGGGAGAACCAAAATGAAGAAAGAGAAGGTATTGTCAAGGATGCGTGAGGATTGTCTTGTTGCCGTGGTTCGCGCGAAGAACCTGGAGCAGGGCGAGAAGGTTGTGGACGCCATCATCGCAGGCGGCATCAATTTTATTGAGATCACCATGACCATGGATGAGGGCAACCCGGTTGAGTTCATTGCCGCTATGGCGAAGAAGTACAAGGATAACGACAAGGTCGTGATCGGAGCCGGAACCGTTCTGGATCCGGAGACCGCAAGGCAGGTTATCCTGGCCGGAGCCAATTATGTAGTGAGTCCCGGACTGAATGTTGAGACGATTAAGCTGTGCAACCGTTACAGAGTGCCCATGCTGCCCGGCGTTATGACCCCCACCGAGGCCATTACCGCTATGGAAGCCGGCTGTGACGTGATCAAGATCTTCCCCGGCAACATTGTGGGACCGGCAGCCATCAGCTCCTTCAAGGGACCCCTTCCCCAGGGTGAGTTCATGCCCTCCGGCGGCGTGGATGTTGACAACGTGGATAAATGGATCAAGGCCGGCGCGTATGCGGTCGGTACCGGCAGCAGCCTGACTAAGGGCGCCAAGACCGGAGATTTTGCGGCAGTGACCGCCAAGGCTCAGGAATTTGTGGCGGCAGTAGCGGCAGCCCGCAGCAAGTAATATATAAACTGTGACTGGTTTCTCCGCCGGCAGCGCAAGCGCCGGCGGGGGCCGTTTATCATCAATAAGGAGGAGATTGCAATGGCAAAAGTAGTAACCATGGGTGAGATCATGCTGAGACTGTCCACCCCCAATAATGAGAAGTTCATTCAGGCCGATGAGTTTGATATCAATTACGGCGGCGGCGAGGCCAATGTGGCCGTGTCTCTGGCAAACTACGGACATGACGCAGAGTTTGTGACGGCGGTTCCG